>JBDGPQ010000016.1:0-5955 GCA_042219595.1 Haloarculaceae archaeon | reverse complement strand
TACCCGCCCCAAACGCCGAGCCGTTGATTGAACAGGGGGTCGCCGAGCGGGTTGACCGCGATTAAGGTGGGGGCCGGCTTCCCAGCGTGAGATCGACCGAGGTCCGCGTGCCATCGCGATAGACAACCACCTCGACGGTATCACCGGGTCGTGTCTCCAGCGCGAGCGTGCGTGACAGGTCCCCCTCGTCTCTGATGGGCACACCGGCCATTTCGACGACGACGTCACCGCCGACGGGGACGGTTTCGCCATCGACCGTTTCTCTGCTTGAGGCGCCCTGGAGCACCCCCTCCGCCGGCCCACCCTCGACGATCCGAGCGATATAGACGCCAGTCGCCACCGGCAAATCGTTCGCTTGGATGACCGGTGGC
Organism: Haloarculaceae archaeon; assembly: GCA_042219595.1. Taxonomy (GTDB): domain Archaea; phylum Halobacteriota; class Halobacteria; order Halobacteriales; family Haloarculaceae; genus CAYLJD01. The sequence goes on along the minus strand of JBDGPQ010000016.1, from coordinate 5,584 downwards.
GTTACCGGGCCGATTCCCACACCCATGTACGCATGTTCGTAGGTCCCATCGTTGATCAGCGCTGGAATGACTCGTTTGACCATCGCGGCGGAGATGGCGAACCCGATATTGTCCCCACCGCCGGCGTTCACGACGCCAGCCACCAGGCCCTCGAGTGTCATGAGCGGCCCGCCACTATTGCCAGGATTCAGTGCGGCATCGGTCTGAACGGCATCCGGAATGGAGAATCCGTTCGGGGCTGGGAGCGTTCGCTCCCGCCCACTGATGACACCCGCGGACATCGAACCAGAGAGCCCGAAGGGATTCCCGACGGCGGCGACAGCAGTCCCCACCGGTGCTGGGCGGTCCACAAGTTCAAGTGGTGTCGCTGACTCCGGGCGGCCATCGACGTTGAGCACCGCGAGATCACTATAGGCGTCCGTTCCGACGATTTCTGCATCACGCCACCCGACATCTGTGAAGCGCAGTGCAACGTCACTGCCGTCAGCGACGACGTGCTCGTTGGTGACGTGGTAGGCTCCATCATACGTCCACGCCGTGCCGCTCGCTGCGCCGTCCGGGGTATCCACGCGGACAGCAGCCACCGAATCTCTCACCTCACGATATAATGCCGGATAGCTACCGGTCGGCGCATTGTCGTCCTGTGCTGGCTCGGAAACGGTCGGCGTTGGAGCGTCATCAGCGACGGTCGACGGTATATCACCTTCACGCGGCCCGCCGATTGAGCACCCAGCGAGGCCGCCAGCCGCTGCCGCGCCGAGAGCGGAAACAAAGTGTCGTCGGGACACCTCCTCGGACATGGCGACCCTTCGGGAGCGGCCGGTTAAACTTACGGGTCATCGGGCGGAGCCCCGCACAGCCGCGTACCATTAAGTGCCAATCCGGCGTACGTCCGCCCACCCATGGAACTCACCTGGCACGGTCATTCGACCTGGCATGTCACTGTCGAGGGTACCGACCTCCTGATCGATCCGTTCTTCGACAACCCAAAAACCGATGTTGACCCCGAGGAACTCGATCCGGACTACCTGCTGTTGACCCATGGCCATGCGGACCATGTTGCCGACGTCGATCGATATGAGGGGACGAGGCTGGTCGCCACACCTGAAATCGTCGAGTACGCCCGAGACGAGTGGGGCGACTACGAGGCGGTCGGCGGCTCCGGGATGAACATGGGCGGGACCGTCAGCTGTGGTGATGCCTACGTCACGATGGTCAGGGCGGATCACACGAACGGCATCGAGTCGGGATACGGCACCTCGGGGGGCATGCCTGCAGGATTCGTCATTTCGGACACTCGGCCGACACAAGTCGGCGAGACCGAGAGCACCACATTCTACCACGCCGGCGACACCTCGCTCATGGTCGAAATGCGCGAGGTGATCGGCCCGTTCCTCGAGCCCGACGCCGCGGCGCTGCCGATCGGCGACCACTTCACGATGGGCCCGGCGCAGGCGGCGGTGGCCGTCGACTGGCTTGGCGTCGACAGCGCGCTGCCGATGCATTATGATACCTTCCCACCAATCGAGCAGGACCCGGCGGACTTCCGTCGGGAGATCCGGGCGGTCGGCTCGGATGCGGAGTGCGTGATTCTGGAGGGCGACGAGTCGACGACGCTGTAGGCAAGACCGGTCGGTTGGGGCAGACATTTGGGCCGTCGGCCCCACCGGTCGAATGCAATGGCCGACATTACAGTCGAAAGCGTCTGCGAGGAGGGCTTTACAACCAACAGCGTCGTCGACGGCTGGGAGCTCACCGTCGATGCGACCGGCGAGGACGGCCCGACGCCGAATCAAGTGCTGGCGGCGGACTACGCGTCGTGTTACATCCCAGCCTTCCGTGTCGGGGCCCAGCAGGAGGGCATCGAGGATCTCGGCCGGATCGAGGTCGACGTCGAGGCGGACCTCGACGAGGACGACGACCTCGAGGCTATCGCGTTCGACATCCGGGTAGAGGCGTCCCTCGGCGACGTGGCGGATGACGTCGTCGCCCGCGGCGAGGACATCTGCCACGTCCACTCCGCCCTCCGGGAGGGCCTCCACGCCGACATTTCGGTGACCGACGAAGCGTTCTGAATCGGGAAACGCTGATGAGCCCCGGCGACAAACGAACGGGCCATGCCGGACTGGACCGAAAAGCTCGCTGGGGCGCGCATGCAGGTCGACAAACGGTTCGAGGACCGCGTGCGCAGCTCACGCTTCTCGAACCAGGAGTGGGGGATGATTATGACGGCCGTGGAGTGGCAGGTTCGACACCCGGATGAACCAGCGCGTGCGGAACTGGTCGCCGTCACCGAACACTTTCCAGAGATCATTCCGGAATTGGACCGGATCAACTCACAGCTTCAGGGCCCCGCTACTGGTGCTCGGGGAAGTTCCGGAGGCGGTATCGGCGCACGGATCGGCGATTTTCTTGGCTCGTTGACGGGGAATGGCGGCAGCTCCGAAAACGAGGAGAAGCGACGCGATGCCGAGCGACTCGTCCAGGCTTATGCCGATGAGCTCCAAGAGTTCCTCGAGGAGCGTGGCCGGTGGGCGGATATCTGTGAGGCCGCGGCCGCGGAGCGGTAGTGCACACCGAAGAAACCCTGATACGGGTGGACCCGTAACCCGCGCTATGGCGGACTGGACCGACAAACTTGCGCGAGCGCGGATTACCGTCGATAAGGAATTCTATGAGGATATCGAGCGGTCCCAGTTCACCGAGCAGGAGTGGGGACTCATCATGACGGCTGTCGAATGGCGGGTGCACAACGCGTCGGACCCGCAGACCGCGCGACTCGTCGCGGACACATCAAAGGTGAAGGATATTCTGCCTCAGTTACGGGAAATTCGGACGCGTGTCGAGGAAGCCCAGCGAGGCGTCCAGCGGCCGCGGACACTCGCCGATGGGTTCACCGGCTGGATCAATGGCTTTGTCGAGATGCTTGGCAACGTGCTCTCCGATGAGGCACGTGACGCCCGGCTCGATGATGCCGAACAGCTGGCCAACAAATACGCACTCCGCGTGCAAGAGCACCTCGAGGACAAAGGCCGATGGGAAGAGGTCAGATTGGCTGCCGCCGAAGAGCAGCGCGAGGCGGAAGCGCCAGCTTAGAGCCGGTCCAGGATCGCCGTCGTGACCTCGTCGGTACCGGCCTGGCCGCCGAGATCCGGCGTACGCGGACCCTCTGCAAGCGTCGTTTCCACCGCGGATCGCACGGCACGCGCATCGTCTTCATAGCCAAAGTGGTCCAGTAACATCGCAGCTGAGAGAATCATGGCGGTGGGATTCGCGATCCCTTGCCCGGCGATATCAGGTGCCGACCCGTGCACGGGCTCGAATAACGCATTTTCGTCACCGATATTCGCACTCGGGAGCAGCCCAAGGCCACCGACCAGCCCGGCAGCGAGGTCCGAGAGCACGTCACCGGCGAGATTCGGCGACACGATGACGTCATAATCTTCGGGGTGTAGTATCAGATGCGTCGCCAACGCATCCATCAGGACAGGCTCGACCTCGATATCCCGATCTTCTGCCACCGATTCGACCGTCTCTAAGAACAGACTATCGGTGACGCGCATGACGTTCGACTTGTGGGCGACGGTGATCTTGTCAAGGCCATTCCGTCGGGCGTACCGACAGCCGAATTCGGCAATCCGCCGCGATGCCCGCTTCGTAATCACGCGGGTGAGCGTCGTGACGCCATCAGTGATCTCGCTCTCGATGTCCGCGTAGACACCCTCGGTATTCTCGCGGACGAAGACAAGATCCGTCTCCGGTTTGACGGCCTCGATGCCAGGATAGGCCCGCGCTGGCCGGAGGTTGGCGTAGCTTCCGACGACGGACCGCAGCGGAAGGATAACGTCAGCGGCCGTCTCCCCGGCAGCACCGAAAAGCGTGGCATCGGCGTCGGCAACGATATGACGCGTCTGGTCGGGGAGCGCCGTGCCCGTCTCGGCCTGTACCGCGTCGCCGGCCTTTGCCCGGACGAAATCGAAGTCGATGGGCAGTGCCTCAAGGACGTCCACCGCGGCGGGCGTGACCTCGCGACCGATGCCGTCGCCCGGAACCACGGCGATTTCGTGCGTCATGCCACCACAGATTCGGTCCGGCGAAGAAAGCCGTTCGGTTCAATCCGCGGGCTCGGTATACGGCAGCGCGTCGGCGGTTTCAGCGATCGCCGTCTGATTCGATTTCATCAGTGCTGTCGTGTCCCAGATGCCGTCGACGAGCGCCTTCCGTTGGCCTTCGTCAACCGTGACCGGGATCGTCCGATCATCGAAGTGGACGGTCTCGTTTGCGACATCGATCTCGATCTCGCCGTCGGGGTACTCGTCGACCCAGTTCTGGATATCGCGGACGTCCTCTGGCTCGGCGGTGACCGTAGGGATCCCGAGCGCCAGGCAGTTGCCGGCGAAGATCTCCGCAAAGCTCTCGCCGATCAGGGCGTCGATGCCCCATCGCATCAGCGCCTGCGGCGCATGCTCGCGTGAGGAGCCACAGCCGAAGTTTGCATTGACCACCATGATGTTCGCATCCTGGAAGCGCTCCTCGTTCATGGGATGGTCCTTCGGCTCGTCATCTTCGTCGAAGCGCTGGTCGAAGAAGGCGAACTGCCCGAGCCCGTCGAAGGTAACGACCTTCATGAACCGCGCGGGGATCACCTGATCGGTATCGATATCGTTCCCCCGGATCGGGATGCCAGTCCCCGTAACGTCAGTGACTTCCGGGATGTCGACCTCGTCGGCGTCGCTCATACCTGGACCACCTCGGGCAACTCCCGAACATCAGTAACCTCGCCCTCGATCGCTGCCGCGGCCGCCATCTGCGGGTTCATCAGAACCGTCCGGCCATCCTTCGAGCCCTGCCGACCGACGAAGTTGCGATTCGATGTCGAGGCGCTCGCTTCGTCACCCTCGAGTTGGTCTTCGTTCATGCCCAGACACATCGAACAGCCCGCATTGCGCCACTCGAATCCGGCCTCGCGGAATATCTCGTCGAGGCCTTCCGCCTCGGCGGCCCGCTGGACGCGCTGGCTGCCCGGCACCGCCAGTGCCCTGACGTCCGGGTGGACTTCGCGTCCCTCGACGATTCGTGCGGCGCGCTGGAAGTCGGGCAGTCTGGCGTTGGTACAGGACCCGAGGAACACGACGTCGATCTGGTAGCCAGCCATCGTGTCTCCCGGCTCGACGCGCATGTGTTCCTGGGCACGTCTGGCGGTCTCCTGCTTCTCCGCGGGGAGGTCCTCGGGTTCCGGGATGGGATCATTGATGCCGACACCTTGGCCTGGGGTCGTTCCCCAGGTCACGATCGGGTCGAGATCGCTGCCGTCGATCGTGACCACGTCGTCGTATTCGGCATCGTCGTCACTTCGAATCTCCTCCCAATAGGGTTTGAGGCGGTCGAATTCGCCGGGGTGCTCGGTAAAGTAGTCGGTCTCTTCGAGCCAGTCGTACGTGGTTTGATCAGGGTTGACGTAGCCAGCCCTGGCACCACCCTCGACGGACATGTTACAGATCGACATCCGGCCCTCCATGCCGAGGGATTCGACGGCTTCACCAGCGTATTCGTAGACGTACCCGACGCCGCCGTCAGTGCCGAG
>JBDGPQ010000220.1:0-8311 GCA_042219595.1 Haloarculaceae archaeon | reverse complement strand
CTGGCGCCGAATCCCGTCATGGGTGGATTTCTTGCCCATATTCCCGACGACCGGATCGCGACCGTTGAGATGAGTGTCGAGGACGCTGTTCGGGTGATCATCACCAGCGGGATCGCCACCGCGGATCCCGATGCGGGCGCCTATCGCGAGCTCACTGACGAAGAGCGGGCCGATCTCTCCGGATTGGTTACTGGGGATCGAGCCGTGTAGTAACTACTAACTACCCCCCACACTGAGCCCGCCGATATGAGCGGGACATACGACCGTGGCACCGTCGAGGACGTCGGGCGATGGCGCGACTTCTCGGCGGGAATGTGGGCCTGGATCCTCCACAAGTTCACTGGCTGGATCTTGGTTGGTTATCTGTTTACCCACATTGCCGTACTCAGTACGGCCATCGGGGTTGATCCCGCGAGTTCGGCTGCTGGCTCGACTGATCTGTATACGGCCACACTGTCCGGCCTTGAGTCGCTCCTCGTGGTGCGCTTCCTCGAGGTGGGGCTGCTGGCGGTCGCAGTATTCCATATCATGAACGGGATTCGGTTGCTCTTCGTTGATCTCGGAATGGGCCTCGAGGCACAGGATACCAGTTTCTATGCCTCGCTGGTCCTGACCGGTGCTATCACGGTGGCAAGCGTGCCGACATTCCTTGGGGGTGCACTCTGATGGCCGAGCACTATTCCTCGTTCCGTCGCGGCGGGACGCTCTGGCTCCTGCAGCGCATCACTGCGGTCTTTTTGATTGCAGTGCTTGCGTTCCACTTCATCCTGCTGCACTTCGTCAATCACGCCGCCGACATCACCTTCCTCGGAACCCAGGCCCGGATGAGTCAGTGGGCGTACCTTGGAACGATGTGGTTGTTCCTCGTTACGGCTACCTTCCACGGCGTCAATGGCGTGTACAATGCCCTCGTGAACCAGGGCCTTTCCGGGACAGCGAAACGCGTCGTCGGCGCGATCCTCGCGATCGCCGGCGGCCTGTTGATTGTCCAGGGCACCCGGGTTGCCCTTGCGATGTCCAACGTGATCTGATCCATGAGCACTGAACTAGACACTGAAACGGAACCAGAACCGGAGCCGGAAGAGACCGCCGCCGAGCCATCGCCCGGCGACCGTCGGCGTGCCGAGCGGCGCGCCCGTCAGACCGAACGGGAGACCACCGAGACTGCCGTGGAGAGCGACCGCGAGACGATTCATCTCAAGGTGTTCCGGCATGATCCGGAAGTCGAAGCCAAGGCCGAACCACGCTTCGACGATTTCCACGTGCCCGTCCACAAGGGCATGACCGTCCTCGATGCGTTAATCTATGCACGGGATACCTACGATTCCTCGCTGACCTTCCGCCACTCCTGTCGGCAGGCCGTCTGTGGCTCGGATGCGCTGTTCATCAATGGCAGTCAGCGATTGGCCTGCAAGACGCAGATCGCCGACGTTGGCGAGCCCGTGCGTGTCGAACCCCTGCCTCACCAAGACGTCGTGAAAGACCTTGTCGTGGATATGGAGCACTTCTACGAGCAGATGCAGGCCGTGGAGCCATTTTTCGATCCGGATGAGCTACCGGACGGGGAATACGAGGAACAGCGCCAGAGTCCAGAAAACCGCGAGAAGGTGAAGATGTCGACGCGCTGTATCTGGTGTGGCGCGTGCATGTCCTCGTGTAATATTGCCGCCGGCGATAACGAATATCTCGGACCAGCGGCGATCAACAAGGCCTACCGGTTCGCGATGGACGAGCGCGAAGGTGCCGACCGCAAGGAGGAGCGTCTGCGGATTATCGAGCAAGAGCATGGTGTCTGGCGCTGCCAAACCCAGTTCTCGTGCACGGACGTGTGTCCAAAGGATATCCCCCTAACGGAACACATCCAGGAGCTCAAGCGCGAGGCTGTCAAATCGAATCTGAAATTCTGGTAATACCGCTGGTCTGCTGATCGGTGGTACTACTCGAGGTGTGGTATACATACACCTCAAGCGAGTGGGCTGCCGGGTGCCGTCGGACCCCCCAACGGATCCGCGACGCCGCTGTTTATTGTTGCTCGCCTTCAGTCGCTGTCAAGGCGGTTTCCCACTGTCTGCGGACCGTATACGAGAGTTGTCCCCGCACCGTCAGCTGAGACAACCCCACCGGGATCGGTTCGTCCCCCATGCATGAGGAGAATTCCCAGGGTGGGCCTTGAATGGGGGTCGATGATTACACGCGCTGAAAAAGCCCCACACGAGTGGGTGGATTTTACCGGCCCCCGGAGCCAGACGTCGCCCTCGCCGCATCGATCCAGCTTGGTTCTTCGACGGTGGTTTCACCGATCGCATGATAATCGTATGCCACACTTACCGTAACGCGGTCTTCCTGTAATCGACCACCAAAATTCAGGCCGAGTGAGCGGACAAGTCCGGCGCCTGAGACAGTTGCCAACAGATCCAGATTTCGGGCTGGACTATCCTCGGACAAGTTGTCGAACACTTCCGGAAGGGGGTCCACGCGGACACCAGTCGCGTGGAGATTGAATGGTGGTGATCCGTCGCCCTCCTGGCTCGTCGCAGCCACCGGTACGGCATCGAAGAGGCGCTGGAAATACTCGGTGACTGAAATGAACAGGCTGCCAAACGGAAAGATATTCGCCCAGTAGAACCAGCTGTTCACCTCGGCGCCAAGCGCGACGACATCATATGCCGTTTCGCCGTCTTGGACGAACCGACGGAACTGTTCCTCTCCATCGGAGTAGAGCGTCGCTTGGACCGGCGGATCACCGAATACTGCGGTGCTGGCGCGCCCGGCGGTGCCGAGTCGGACCAGCATTCGGCGATCATCAGTCACCTGGGTCGTAATCCCGGTCGAGCCGAGAAATCTCCCGTCGGAGGCGTGCACCGATTTCACCGCCGAGATCGCATACGACGCAGCGTCGAGCCGGCTGAGATGCGCGCTCGCAAGTACAGATGAATCTTCTACGCCTTCATTCGACAGTCCAGGGACGGCCACGACGGGGTCCGGCGTTGGTGTTTCTGGGGCGGTTTGATTCTCTACGCTCCCCTCGGCGGGTCCAAACGGACCCAACCAGCCGGCTGCGGCCACACCAACCCCGGCAAGGAACCCCCCAGCCCCTACCAGCAAGCTCCGACGACTCCGATCGTCCCTGTCTGGTAGTTCATCGGCAGGTGGACCAGCATCAGGGTCTGCGGGTGTTTCTTCGGCGTTGCTCGCCGCTGCGGATGTTGGCTCTGTTGGTTCCGCTGATGCTCCATCATCGCTGTGCTCACTTGTCTCGGTCTCGGAGGATGGCGTTGGTCCTGCGGCATCAGGCTCCAGACCGAGGTGTTCCCGGATAAGTCGGTCACTCTCCGCAGATGGCAGCGCGTACCGAACCCGCTCGAAGAGCGACTCAGGGCCAATCACCTCGAACGATCCCTCGACCGTAGACGGATCGCGAGAGACGACGGCATCGATTTCGTCGGGGATGGTCTCCTCACCGGCAGCCACATAGAGTCGCCGCTCGCCCTCGGAACGGCCAGTTACGTATACCGTCCTGCCATCGCGTCGCACCGTGAGTCCACGGGCCTGCCACACATCTGCGACGAAAGCCGCCAGCGCGTCCGGGCTGAGCTCCCCGAGGGCCTCCCGGAACCACGCCGGTGGATTGGACATACTCTGTCTCCGGGGGCGGCGACTTGAATGTCTCGCCGACCTGCGGGTACGGCGCACCCGCCGGCTGTCAGATCAGCACCTCGTCCACCAGGAACCGATCGAGCCAGGCGGGGCGTTTGATCGACGTCGACCCGACGTCTCGATACCGTATCGACTGCGTGACCGTCCGGGGGGTATTCTCGTGCTCTTCCCGGAGCGCGAGCTGCAGTGACCGAACGAGGCCGGCGTTCGAGACGCTAGCGTGGAGCCGCTTGACGAGGACCTGCGACACCTCTGTTGACCGCCCCGGTGGTGACCCTACCCGTTCGTCCGAACCAAGTAGTGTCACGGGATCATGCGAACTCCCATCGGCGACGACGGACACATCGGGGTGTTCGAGAGTCCAGCGCAGAAAATCGCCGGTCGAGACCCAGCGCCCCTCGAACGGAAAAACGTTTGCCCAGTAGAACGCCCCACCGACGCCAGCGCCGACCACGAACTCCCTGTACTCCGTTTCACCGCTGACGGTGAGCCGTCTGAATACCCGCTCACCATCTGACCAGAGTTGTGCCTGGGCAGAGCGATTGCCGAAGAGACTCCGCCCCGACGGCCCATCCGTTGCGACATCCACGGCGAACTTCCCCTCCGCGCCAAGCTGTGCATGCAAGCCGAGTGAAGAGTGAAGGTCCCCAGCAGGACCAAAGCTCGTCCGGCTGATCGAAAACGTATACGAGAAATTCGACAACAGACCCGTGTGGGCATCGATGAGGTGATCGATATCCGCAATGCCGTCATCCGAGAGTCCTGGCGGTGTGGGCCGGCCAGATAGAGGACCACTCGGCGTCGAGTCCACCGGGGGTTGGGAAGTTTGGTCGCGGCGGTCACCCGAAAATGACCCAAGTGCTGCCCCCGCACCCAGACCAACCAGAGCTCCACCCAAGCCCACGACAATCGACCGCCGCGTCGGCTCGATCCTGTCTGTGGGCTGCGATTCGTTGACAGTGTCATCCGCTGCAGAGGTACCGGAGCCGCTGGGACCTTCACCGAGTTGGTCCGCATACGGTTGGAGATACGTTCGCTTCAACCGCGTGCCATCTGATTCATCGATTCCAAACCGGTATAGTTCATAGATCCGGTCGACGCCGATTTCCTCGATGGTTGGATCGGCACGTGGATCCAGCGGCTCCGCACGGGCCACGCGATCATAGCAGTCGGGAATCGGGCCGTGCTCGTTGGCTGCGAGCGGCAAGTATCGCACCTCGGTGCCATTCCTGACGATCACTGCTCTCCCATCAATCACTACGTCGCGACCCCGGGCCCGCCAGAGGTCGGCGATGAACGCCTGGAATCGCGTCGCCGACAGCGCCGCGAGGGCTTCGCTGAACCATCCCGGCGCCGCGGTCATACAGTCCCTCCGTGGCGACAGCCTTCAATCTCGCGCCGGGCCGAATCGGAGTCATTTAAGCGCCCCCGGTCGCAAGCTCGGACCATGAGCCGGGAACCGTCCTCGACCGTTGCGCCAACTGCTCTCCACGATCGCCGTTAATCATGTACGAGCACGATGTGATCGTCGTTGGTGCAGGAGGTGCAGGTCTCCGAGCCGCAATTGCGGCCCACGAAGCCGGCGCAGACGCTGCGCTTGTGACGAAACTCCATCCGGTCCGCTCACACACCGGCGCAGCTGAGGGTGGCATCAACGCGGCGCTACACGAGGAGGACTCCTGGGAGCTGCACGCTTACGACACGATGAAGGGGTCGGATTACCTCGGTGACGCCCCCGCTGTCGAGACCTTTGCCCAGGATGCCCGGGACGAGGTGATTCAGCTGGAACACTGGGGCATGCCCTTTTCACGCGACGAGGACGGGACGGTCTCACAGCGCCCGTTCGGCGGCCTCTCCCACCCGCGGACAACGTACGCCGGCGCGGAAACCGGCCACCACATGCTCCATACGATGTACGAGCAAGTGGTCAAACGCGGCATCGACGTCTACGAGGAGTGGTACGTGACCAGGCTGGCCGTGACTGATGAGGATGACCCGGGGGAGCGGAGCTGTCATGGCTGTGTGGCATATGACATCCGCTCAGGCGAGATCGAAGGATTCCGAGCGAGAGACGGTGTCATTCTCGCCACTGGGGGGCTGGGTCAAGCCTTCGATCATACGACGAATGCGATCGCGAACACCGGTGATGGGCAGGCCATGGCCTACCGCGCGGGTGCTCCGCTCGAAGATATGGAGTTCGTCCAGTTTCATCCGACGACGCTCCCCTCGACCGGCGTCCTGATCTCCGAGGGTGTGCGAGGCGAGGGCGGTATCCTCTACAACGCCGACGGCGAGCGCTTCCTATTCGAAGGAGGATACGCGAATAACGAGGGGGAACTCGCTTCGCGGGACGTCGTGTCGCGGGCCGAGCTAACGGAGGTGAACGAGGGCCGTGGAATCGAGGACGAGTATGTTCATCTCGACATGCGGCATCTCGGCGAGGAGCGGATCCTCGATCGGCTCGAGAACATCCTTCATCTTGCGGAGGATTTCGAGGGAGTGGACGGCCTGGAGGAGCCGATGCCCGTTAAGCCGGGCCAGCATTATCAGATGGGCGGCATCGAGGTGAACGAGAACGGCGCGACCTGTATCGAAGGCCTATACGCCGCCGGGGAATGTGCGTGTGTCTCGCTGCACGGTGCGAACCGTCTCGGCGGGAACGCCCTTCCCGAGTTACTGGTCTTCGGTGCACGTGCCGGTGTCGCCGCGGCGGGCGGGGACATCGCTGATCCCGTCATCGAGACTGGCCCAGCAGCGCGATCCGAAGACGGCAATCTCGACGCCGCAACAGAGATCGGCGCGATTGGCGACGACATCGCGGCCGACGGCGGCGCTCTTGCAGCGACTGGCGACGTCCTCGAACGGGCGGTCGAGGCAGAGCGCGAGCGGGTTGATTCCCTTTTGGAGGGCGACGGGATCAATCATGCCGAGGTCCGCGCGGATGTCCAGGAGACAATGACGGAAAACGTCAACGTGTTTCGGGAAGCTGAGGGCATCGAGAAGGCCCTGGCGGATCTTCGGGAAGCCCGTCGGCGGTATCAAGACGTCGCTGTCGATGATCCCTCCCGCACCTACAATACGGATCTCATTCACACGATCGAGACGCGCAACATCATCGACTGTGCCGAGGCGATCGCCGTCGGTGCGCTCGCTCGCGAAGAATTCCGCGGCGCCCACTGGCGCCGCGAGTTTCAGGAACGTCGTGATGACGACTGGCTCAAACACACGATGTTGGCCTGGAATGATGGCGCACCGGATCTGTACTTCAAGCCGGTCATCCTGGAAGGCGAAGCCGAGACGTACGAACCAAAAGAGCGGAGTTACTGAGCTTCGAAACCGCTTTTCGCCTCGGCCGGTGAGGTCTAGTCGATCGCTGTCTGCATGCCACGCTTCCGTATCCCGGCCTTCTGGCTCACCGTCGTCAGCCTCACGAGTGCGGCCTCAGGTCCGGCGCTCGCTCACGCTGGTTCGATCGAAGCTGCGACGTCGACACCGCCGGTGCCAACGTGGTTTATAGCGATGACGGCTGGTGTGGTCGTCGGGAGCTCGTTTCTGTTCACGAGTTTGATGGCGGATCACGATACGTTGCGACTGATCAACGGCCTCGGCCTTCGGAGCGCGATCCCTAAGGTTCTCGTCCGGGTGCTCCGAACCGGTGTCCAACTTCCGGCATTCCTCGTTCTCATTGGCATCGTTGTCGTGGGAATCCTTGGACCGACGGACCCACAGGCGAACGCGGCGACGATGCTGGTGTGGGTCGGCTGGTGGGGCGGGTTCACGATGGTAACGTATCTGATCGGAAACACGTGGCCACTGATCAATCCCTTCCGGCTGCTGACTGTCCCATTGTCCGACGAGGGACGTCTTGATCTGTCGTCGTGGGGGGCCTGGCCCGCTGTGGTCGGACTGCTCGGAATCGTATGGCTGGAGGTCGCAACGGGCGTCTCAGCAAGTCCTCGCCGAATGGCCGCTGTCGTGGTCGGCTATGCTGCACTCGTCGTCCTCGGCAGTGTCTGGCTTGGCCGGAAGCAGTGGTTCGAGATCGACCCACTCTCGTGGATTTTCCGAATCTATGGGAAGCTGGCCCCGGTCCAGCGGACATCCTCTGGACTTGAACTCCGATTACCGGGTGCCGCACTCACCGATGACGACGTGCCCGATACCCCCGGTGTTCCCGCGTTCATCGTGGCACTACTCTGGGCGACGACATTCGACGGTCTGGTCTCAACCCCGGCATTCCAGGCCGTGGCTGTGCCGGTGATCGAATTCGGTGTGCCGGGATCCATAGTGTATTTCCTGGTCCTCCTCACCGGTTTCGGGGCATTTTACGGGGTCTATCGGGCCGCCTGTCGACGGAGTCGGGCGAGTGCTGAGACCTATGTCACGAGCGCTGCCATCGAACGCTGGCTCGCTCCGTCATTGATTCCGATCGCCGCTGGATACCATCTCGCCCATTTCCTCGGCTATGTCATTGCGCTCACTCCGGCCCTCGCGGGCGCGCTCATCGCACCGCTGACTGGGCCCGCGTCTGTCACCATTTGGGCCCTGCCCGGATGGTTCGGCCTTCTCCAGTTGTCGTTCGTCCTGCTTGGCCACCTCCTCGCAATCTGGGTTGCCCACTCGATCTCGTTCGAGCTCTTTCCCGGTGTCCGCC
>JBDGPQ010000039.1:0-8410 GCA_042219595.1 Haloarculaceae archaeon | reverse complement strand
CACCCCGGTTGCCGTTCGAATGGCGTCAGCGACTCGGCAAAGCATCGGCTGATCATCGACCTCGGCGAGCGCCTTGTCCCGATCGCCGAATCGGACGCTATCACCGCCAGCGAGGATGACGCCGCGGACCCGTGACGGGGTGTCCATACCAGGGCTTGGGCACCAGGTGCCAAAATCCCGAGGGGGAGCGGCAGAACGAAACCCCGCCCGCCAGTGCCAGGACACATGTATCCGCTACGCATCGTCGGGCCCTCGGATTCGGGCAAAACAACGCTGGTGGAGCGGCTCGTTCCAGCACTCCGTGAACACGGCCGCGTGGCGACGGTGAAACACCTCCGAACATCCGTCGAGATTGACGAACCGGGGAAGGACACCTATCGACATCGGGCCGCCGGGGCCGATTCGACGTTCGGCCTCGAGGACGATAGATCGTGGTTTGCAACGGGCGCGGAGCGAACCCTCTTTGAGACGCTCCGTGACCTCGCACCACGCCATGACGTTGCACTGGTGGAGGGATATAGTAGCGAGCCACGCCTGCCAGCAGTCGTGCTTGCAAATCGGGACTTCGAGGGAGAAGCCATCCTCACGGCGTCAAGCGGGACCGCCGTTGATGTCGATCTCGTGCGCAATCGCTTGGAGTCACAACCACAACTCGAAACCACTGCCTCGCTTGAGGCGGCTGAGTCTGCCGACGCAGACCATGCAACTGCGTCACTCAGTCGACATATCGAGCCTGCTTCAGCTCCCCAGAATCCCGCTGACGTGGATCTCACGAGCGTGTCCACCGGCCTTACAGACCGGTCCGGTGTGACGGCTGTCCGCGTCCATATCGATCCATATGGTGCTGTGATACGGATTCTTGCAGTTGTGATCGGGAGGGAGGTGACCGCCGTTGGCGAGGCGATCGGCGCGATCGGCGACCGCCTAGCTCGACACTCCGAGCTGACGGGGGGATCGGACAACGGGTCAGCAAGCGATTGAAGCGCAATCGTCGTGGCAGCTGCAGCCAGGCATCTCGACGCTCGCTGAGATACTCGTCGTAGACAGCTGTTTGTTACTCGAATGGCCAGTCACCGGCAATGCGCATTCCTTCGGCGTCGTTCTGTTCCTCCAGCGCGTCGGCGATTTCCGCCGGGTCTCGTCGACTCGTCTCGACAGGGCCATCGGCAATCGTCGCCACGAATTCAGTTACGAGGATCGCCGTCTCTGCCAGGGTGCGCGCCTCGACCTTATCGAGCGTATCGGCCGCGGTATGTCCCCAGCCCCGACCGTCATCATCAGTCGCATGGCCGACCATGCATGCTGGTAGCCCCCGTTGGACAAACGGCCAATGGTCGCTATGCGTGTTGACGACCGGCGACGTCTCGATTGGATGGTCGAACCGTTCCCCCGCCGCCTCGGCACCTTCCGCAAGCTCACTGAATCCGCTCGTCGAAACGTGGAGGGTGCGGCCACGGCCGAGAAAGTCGAGGTTGATCGCGGCGACTACGTCATCGAGCGATTCGCTCGCGGCGAAGCGTGAGGAGCCGACGAGACCAACCTCCTCGGCACCGAAGGCGACAAACTCAATAGTGGCATCCAGAGTGGCTTCACGCTCCCGGAGTGCATTGGCCACGGCGATCAGCGTCGCGGTCCCGAAGCCATTGTCGATGGCCCCCTCGGCGATATCGTGAGCATCAACATGGCTGGTAAGGAGGACGCGGGGTGCATCTATGGGGCCGATTTCCGCACGGACGTTGTGGCTGGTCGTTCGATCGCTCGCTCCATCAGGCGGCCAGTGATCCGCCTCCACACTAACAGTGACAGGATCGGCCTCAAACCGTCGGGCAAGGCGGGCTCCCACCTCACGGCTGACACCAACGGCCGGGATCGGGCCAATGGGATCGTCACCCGATCCCACACTTCCCGTCGGGGGTAGCTGTCCCGGCACGTGATTGCGATAGATGAAGCCAACTGCGCCAGCATCGATCGCACGATAATATTTCTCACGCCGATGGATGTAACGGTCGTACCAGTCGGGGGCATCGCTGCGTGCCAGCACGACCCCGCCATCGCACTGTGGCCCAAAATCGTCGGGGAGACCGTACCCAACATCGACCAAAGGGCCTGAAACCTCATCTGCGGGGCTGCGGGGCAAGGCAATGCAGTCGTGATCGAGTCCATCGGCAGTGATTCGGCTCGAGCCCCGCTGCCAGCCCGTGAGGTCGAATGATTCGAGTCGAGCATCGCGTGCGCCAACATCCCCGAGGGCGTCACGAGTCGCAATCGCAGCCTCTCGCTCGCCACGACTCCCGGACATGCGGTTGCCGGTGCCGCCGTCAACATCTACGAGCGTTTGGAGATGTGCCCAACCCACGCCACTTTCGAATGCCTCGGCGATCCACATGACCAGCGGTTCCGGCCCAGCCACCGTCAGCGTTTGGTCGGGGCTTAGCGTCCGGCCGCCGGCAGCCGGTGTTCCACTATGACGCGCTCGCCGGCTGCCACGCGATCACGTTCCTCGTTGACGACAACCCATCCGTCCGCGCGGGTAACGCTCGAGAGGACGCCCGCGCCGGCACTTTGCACTGGGACAGCACGATCGCGCTTGAGTCGTACCGGAGTGAATCGTCGGACACCGGACTCGCTGTCGATCGGTGCATCAAGCGTCGCTTCGGTTGTCGGGATCGGTGGAAGGTTGCCGCCACCAGCGGCCGCCACTGCAGGCCGTAGGAGGGCGGACGCGATGACCAACACTGATACCGGATAGCCTGGCAACATGAGAACCGGCGTGTCTCCAATTGTACCAAAGCCAGCAGGATGGCCGGGTTTGACGGCGATCCCATGGACGGTGAGCGTTCCCCGATCCTGGACGACGGAAGGGACATGATCCCGATCGCCGACAGATGTACCCGCCAACGTGACGAGCAGATCAGTATCGAGGACCTCGTCAATCGCCGCAGCGATCGCTGTTGGGGTATCATCGACAGGGCCATGCCGCATCGCGGTGCCACCCCACCGGTGAACAAGGCGGTCTACCGCGAGGCCGTTCGTTTCTGGTGTTTCGCCTCGACCAGGCGTCGCTGTCGCGGACACAAGCTCGCCGCCGGTTGGAAGGAGACCGACCCGTGGGCGCTCCATGACCGGTATTCGTTCGTGACCCGCTGCTGCCAATAGCGCGAGTGCTGACGGTGAAAGACACTCGCCGCGGCTGACAAGTTCGTCACCCGCTGCGACGTCCTCGCCGATCGGCGCGACATTCTGGCCGGACGAGACGGCCGTCTCGATCATGACACCCTCCGCAGTTTCGCTAGTGCGCTCGACCCTGACGACCGCGTCGGCACCCGTCGGTACCGGGCTACCAGTGTGGACCGGGACGGCCCGTCCCGCTCCGATCGTGTCGTCGACGAGGAGTTCGGAGCTGTCGTCCACGTCAGCGGCCCGCACCGCATAGCCATCCATCGCAGCGCGTTCATAATGGGGGACCGGCCGTTCGGCCGTGAGTGAATCGGCAGCCGTTCTGCCGTCCGCTTGGCCAACGGGGACAAGCTCCCGACGCTGGTGAGGTGTCACGAGCCCAAGTAGGCGTTCGCGGGCCTCGTCAAGCCGCGTACGCGCATGGTGGCTGGTCCCCTCACTCATGACCCGTCAATGGGGGCCGTTCGTGAAAGCTTCTCGGCTCGCACAAACAGGAAAAACAGTCACGAATGATCTGCCAGGAAGTCGCGCACCGGCCCCACGAGTTCAGGTCCGAGTTCTTCCTGAACGTAATGGCCGACTGCGGGATATTCCTTTACCGCGGCATCGGGAAAGGTCTCCCGCCAACGACCGAGCGCGGACCCTAACCCTGGGTCAGCGGTGCCCCATACGAGGAGCATCGGGCGGTCGGTAAGGGCGCTGCGGCGCTCCCAGAGATCTGACAGCCATGACTCTGAGCGAGTGATCTCGCGCGGAAACACCCAAGAACCCTCCCGGTCGGACGGCGTTGCAAGATGGGCGATGTAGTGCCGGTGGATTTCCTGTGACATCGCGGCATCCTCGCCGAAAAGCATGGGCATAACTCGCGTTGCGAAGAGATTGTAGCGGCGGATCAAGACACGAGTGAGACGGTTTCCGAGGGCGGCACTGAAGAGACGGGCTTTCACGTCCTCAGTTGGCCACATGAACGTGTTCAACAGCACGAGGGAGTGGAGCACAGCCGGCTGTCGAGTGGCGTAGTCTAGCCCGATCGGGCCGCCCCAGTCGTTCGCAATCAGCGTGAAATCCTCAAGCTCGAGAGTGTCTATCAAGGTGGCGATAGTTTCGGCATGATCTGCCGGTCTGTACGACCACCCGACCGGCTTGTCCGAGAGACCGAATCCAAGGTAATCCGGCGCAATACAGCGGTAATCGTCCGACAACCCATCAATGAGGTGCCGGTACAGAAACGACCACGTCGGATTACCATGGAGCATCAACAATGGACGTCCCTCCCCCTCGTCTACATAATGCATCTCTCCTGGTCCGACATCGAGATAGCGATGAGTGAATGGGTACTCGTCCCGGTCAAGCCATGGGGGATCGGTTTGGTTAGTATCGTTAGCTGACATATGTTCAGCCTCCAGGGAAATCAACGCCCGGAAAAATAAGCCTCATGGCCCGCTGGAGGGAAATTTCTATGGGGCGACCGTCAGCCGCTGGCCGCCGCCTGTCCAAGCAATTCCGACGTCTTGCAGCCCGCCCCAGTATTGATGACGACAACCGTATCGCCGGCATCGAATGCCCCGTTTTCCGCGCGCCGGATCGCGCCAGCCATCGCGATCGCGCTCGTGAGACACATCTCGACCCCATCCGACCGGGCGATGTCGAGTGCAACGTTGATCGCGGCATCATCGGTGACGGCCACGCCACTGCCGTCCGTTTCATACACTGCCTCAAGAATCCAGTCTGATGCGCCGGGATCGGGAATTTCCACGCCGCGGGCGAGAGATTCGGGGTTGGGCCATGGCTCATGGACGGCATCGCCGTTGTCGATCGCTCGCACGATCGGCGCGCACCCTGTGCTCTGAGCCACTGTGAGTCTCGGCGCCGTGCCCTCGATCCAGCCCAGCGACGAGAGTTCCTGATAGGCCTTCCAGATACCGATCAGTCCGACCCCACCACCGGTTGGATAAATAATCTCCGTCGGCGTGGCCCATTCGAGTGCCTCGAAGATTTCGTAGCCCATCGTCTTCTTGCCTTCATGACGGAATGGGGTCTGGAAGGTGGCTACAGAGTGCCAATCCGTCCCCGCAACAGCTTCAGCATGCGCCGCGCCGGCGTCGTCGATCTTCCCATCGACAAGGTGTAATTCAGCACCGTGGACCCGGACCATGTGCTGCTTCACATTTCCCGCCTGCCTGGGCAAGTAGACATGGCAATCCAACCCAGCCCGGGCCGCGTATGCACTCGCAGAGTGCCCGGCATTCCCGGCTGAGGACAGGGCCACGGTTTCGGCACCCTGTTCGAGTGCCGCCGACATGGCGGCGGACTGGCCGCGGTCTTTGAACGTGTTTGTCGGATTCCGGCCTTCGTCCTTGAGGAACAACTCCTCCACTCCAAGGCGATCGGCCATCGTCGGACAGGAGACGAGTGGCGTTCCACCCTCATCCATTGAGACAATAGCGTCTTTAGACCGGATCGGCAGCAGTTCGCGGTACCGCCACATCGTGTCCGCCCGTGTGGCCACGGTCGACCGGTCGAGGGTTAGGTCAGAGAGGTCGTATTGCGGATCGATGATACCGCCGCACTCAGCGCAGGGCGCGGCCGTGCCGTCGACTGAAAATTCGTGCCCACACTCTCGACACGCGAGGTGGGATACGACGGAGCCTGTGTCCATGTGCCGCGTTCACGAGGAGTACCAATAGACCTTGCCAGCATGGGGCCTCAATCAGCAGGGGCGATCGGAGACTCTCGGTCCGGTTGGCCACCATCATGATATGCCTTCATGACCCGTTCTTCAACCCGATGAAGCATCTCGCTGCATGTCGACTTCGCGATGTTGAGATCATCGGCGAGTTCGACGAGCGTCGTTGTCCGAGGCGTATCGTAGTAGCCACGTGAAATAGCCTCTTCAAAGATCCACTCCTGGCGATCGGTGAGGAGTGGGTCGACCGTCATGTCTTGCCGGATCCATTCGACGGTGTAGTCGACGCCGAATGCATCGAGCGTTGTGCCGAGTGTGGAGAGTGAATCTTGTGGGAGAGGAACCTCTACACTCAGACTCCCAGCTGTGATCTCGACGGGAAGGTCCAAGGGAACCCCTGACTCCTGAAACGCCTGGAGCAGGAGGGGAACATCAGTTTCAATTTGAAGGCAGCGCACACTGTCAGTGGCCTCGAAGACGGTAATCTCAGTCACCGACTCCTGGTTGCGAATGGCTTCGCTAAGCGAATCGGCGTCAGGACCACGAAGCTCTAGCCGAGCGACACCATGATCGTCCGTCGCAGTCGCCGCAAGTACGCGAATGACGGCCTCTGGATGGTCACGCGACACCTTCCCGATCCACACAGCCTCCGGAATCGAGAGTGTGAGTTTGGCGTGGGGCATAGTATGGAGTGGCCGGAAATCATCGGCCTCGTAGGCGTTACTTTTAGGCGGGCCTAAATGGTCGTTTGGGTGAACATGTTCGCGGCGCGGTGTTTGATCCCGACGTTGCTGACCGTACCTGCAGTTTATAGAACAGTTACACGTGTCACGTGCCCACCGCACCCGCATTGTTCGACGTACTCGATGTCAATCGCATCTTCGAATTCATTGGCGAGCACCTCAAAGAGGAACGTCTCCGGGTGATCGTGATTTGCATGAGTCACGAGGTTCACATGGTTGCCAGACGTCGTATGCTTCACCGCCTCGACAGCCTGTTGCTGCACGAGTGACTCATCGTCGGCGTGTTCGGGTTTTTCGAGGTTTGCTGACCACGAAGTGTCGTGAACACGGTCCGTAACAGGGTCGGCGTCGTGGTTGTGGGCATGCTCGCCGTGAGACTGGGACATATACGACCGTCAGCCGGGGAACGGGATACGGATTCGTCCGCACATGTTCGGCGGACCGTGCCCCCACGAAGGTGATCGGCCGAACGCTTAGTCCACGTCTCGGCCACACTTACGGTATGGCGCCCGACACTGCAGCAGACAGGCAGCTCGACGCCCGCGAGATCGACGGAGAGCCCTTCGGAGCGATCATGGCGGCACTCGATGACCTTTCGCGTGAGGAAACCCTATTGCTTATCAATAGCTTCGAGCCCGAGCCACTCTATGACGTCCTGGAGGAGCGCGGCTTCGACCACGACACCACCAACCCCGAACCTGGCGTGTGGCACGTCCAGATAAACCACGCCTAAGGTCCTCAGAAGGGTGCATCCGGCGACCCTCGGCTCTGCGTCTCAGCACGTCGCGACCGTTCCAGTGGCGTGGATCCAACGTCGGGCCCCTCCGGTGCCCCATCGACAGTGCCGGTCTCCACAAATGCGCGTTCAAGGTCGGCGAGTTGGTGGTTGATCCGCTCACTCTGGTGATGCATTGGAGCCGCACGGACGCGGACGAGGTCGTACTCATGACGATCTCCGAGACCGTTCCACGCTCGGAAGGATCCAATTGTAAGGGTGTGTGTCTGGGGACAGAATTGCGTTGTCGGCGTGAACTCGGCTCGGAGGGTGCGATCCACATCGTTGATTGCATCCTCGGAGTCTGGTCGCTCCACCGCGTACCGGTATCCCGCGTCCGGATGCCGGGTATCGAGATTTAACCTCGCGAGATTATAGTTGAACGTCATGTCATAGACGGTTCGCTGTTCGAAAAGCGCTCTCGTTAGCCGATGAAACGCAGCATGCTCTCGACCGGTGAGGATCTCGTGGCCGTCGAGAAACTGGTCTGGGGATGGATTCGACTCAGGGACGAACGCGTCATATGATTCAAATATCTCTTCGCCCCCGCCGAAGCCAGAGCGGAACCCGTCCATAGATGATTGTTCCGCCGCCACCGTCGTACGCCTATCCCCGGAGATATTCGCCACCGAATTATGGAAATCTACGAGGACGGCCGGAGGCGAATATCTTCGCGAAAACGGGTGCAGTCTGTGCGGCCGTACCCCCATCTGGAATGACTACCCATCTGGATCTTCGGGAGATACCGGCACCGCAACGGCATCCGAAAATCTTCGACACCTTTGAGGAAATGGCTGACGGCGAGACATGGCCGCCGAAGTTGACGCATTCGATGCGGAAGGATACACGGTTCGCCGCATCGGGCCCCAGGAGTTCGTTGCGAGATTGCCGAAACGATAGCGGCTTGCTGATTCCCCTCACCGAGAACGACAGCGAGGCCAACCGCGAATCTATACGTGCATGAGCGCGATTCCTGGCGGCGTGGATACGAGTCAGCAACCCCCCATGACGATTCCGTTGCGGCACTTT
>JBDGPQ010000215.1:0-8492 GCA_042219595.1 Haloarculaceae archaeon | reverse complement strand
GGCTCCGACAAGTAGTAACGTGGGCGTCAGGTAAGCAACTGGGCGAATTCAGTGTGAATCACACGAATAGTCCACACTGGATTGGATTTTCAATAGCTGGAGAGATTCAGTCCAAGTTTGTATGAAGCAGACCAATGGTTCCGACAAGCCCCTAAATCTCCGTGCCATAGAGTCGATTATAAAGAACCGATCGGAAAACCACACCAATCGACCGGATCGAAATCACGACACCCAGAACTGAAGCGTCTATCAGCCGAGGAATGATTGTAAGTGCTCGCGATACGACACCGCCCGATCTTCAACAACACAGTGGAAGGCGTCTTCAAGCTCAACAATCTCCGTATCACCCGCAATATCAACTGCCAGCCGCTCCGCATATCCGATAGGCTGCAAGACGTCATCCGCTCCCCAGAGCAGTAGGGTATCCGCTGTGATCGCGCCGTAATCGATCTCCGTGGTGTGGTTGGTGTTCGTCGCGACGGCACACCGCGCGAGCGACGTCCGGCCTTCGGGCGACCGCCACGGCTCAGCGATGCCATTGACCCACTCCTGGTGATCGTCGGGATCGCCGTGGAGGCCTTCGGCGAAGGCGAAGTCGAATTTCGCCTCGAGGTCCTCCGGATCGGCATCGGCGGTAGACGGCAATCCGAGATCGGAGATGAACTCGACGGGGTTGTGACTGGCATATCGGAGCGCGACACCCCCACCGATATCGTGGGCGATAAGGGAGGCTGGGCCGTCGAGGAAATCCGTGAGCATCGCCTCCTGGGCGCGGATCGATCGATCGAAATCGTCGGTCATCTGTGAGTTGCCGTATCCGAGAAGGTCGATAGCGTACACGTGACGGTGCTCGGCGACCGCCGGCGCGATGTCCCGCCAGAGGTATGACCAGGTGGGAATGCCGTGGAGGAAGACGACAGGCGGGCCATCGCGCTCGCTGCCGCCTTCCCAGTACGCAAGCTTGAGATCGTGGCCGTCGACGGTTACCGTCGTCCGGTCCTGCGCGGCCGTCCACTCGTCGTGCGTGACCATGCCGGTCCCTCGGTGCCCGCGGGCATAACCCTGGGGCCACTTTCACTCCGTGGCGGTGACTCAGGTGAGCCCGCTCCGTAGTCACTGATCCCCATGGCTCGTCGGTCCAGTGCCGATCTCCCCCTCCACTCGGGGAGTGCGCCACGCTGGCTTTTCGACCGAATGGAGGAGCTCGGTGGAGCGATCGCGGCAGCCGTCGTCGACGAGCATGGCCCGGCGGAGCTGGTCGCCCGGCTCGCGGATCCGTACTGGTTTCAGGCGCTGGGCTGTGCGCTCGGCTTCGATTGGCACTCCTCCGGGCTCACGACGACCACGATGGGCGCCCTGAAGGAAGCCATCGATCCCGAAGAACTCGGTGTGGCCATCGTCGGCGGGAAGGGTGGAACCTCGCGACAGACGCCTGATGAAATACACGACCTACCGCTCGGACTCGGTGGTGGCACACGGGACGACTTAGAGCGGACGAGCCGGCTGAGTGCTGCAGTGGACAACGGGTGTGTACAGGATGGGTTCACCCTCTACCATCACACGATGGCAGTTACCGAGGATGGTGAGTGGTGCGTCGTCCAACAAGGGATGGATGAGAGTCACGCCAGGCGGTATCACTGGCTGGCTGACGGCGTCGACAGTTTCGTCGCCGAGCCGCAGAACGCCATCTGCTCACAGTCGGCTGCGGCCGCCCCGCTTGACCTCACTGCCGCTCGCTCTGCCGAGAATCGCTCAGCGTCAGTCGATCTCGTGAACGATGATCCAGCCCATCTCCGACGCGAGCTGTCTGGACAGCACTCGCTGGCGGACTTCGGCGGTGGACAGTCCGAAAGTTCGGGAATCGGCGAGCAGATGTCGACAGGCCCCGCTGATTATACACTGCCCGATCATCACCAACTCTCCCGTGCGGACCTCTCCGAACGAGCGCTCGAGCGGCTCGATCGTGCGTACGAATACGGGCCCGAAGACTACGAGGAACTGGTGGCGCTCGACGGGATCGGGCCCGCCTCACTCCGAGCGCTTGCACTGGTCGCGGAACTCGTATATGATGCGGAGACGGCCCGTGAAGACCCAGCGAGCCACGCATACGCGCATGGCGGCAAGGACGGAACACCCCATCCAGTGGACCGCGAACGGTATGACCGGTCGATCGAGTACCTCCAAAGCATGCTTGAGGGCAGCGAAACCGAACGCGAGACCAAACAAGCGGCGCTCCAACGGCTGGCAGACGCCCGCGGCCAGGCCTAATCGGTTGGCTTTACAAGTCGCGACGCGTACCGGGACCCACTCTCAATGGTTGAGCGCCTCGAAAACCAGGTCGAGAAGGAGAGCCGAGACGTCCGTATCCTCCAGGCAGTCATCGAGCATGGGCCGATCGGTATCGTTCGATTGTCCGACGAGACTGGGCTGCCGGAGCATAAAGTGCGATATTCCCTGCGGATGCTTGAGGAGGATGAATTGATCGAGCCCACTCCCGATGGCGCGGTGCCCGCCGACGATGTCGAGGAACAGATCGCCGAGATCAACGACGGGCTCGATCAGCTGATCGACCGACTCGAGGAGCTCAAGGACGTCTTTTAGAGAGCTTCGAGGAGCGCATCAATTTCGGCTGCCGTATTGAAGGCATGCACTGAAGCGCGACAAGCGTGCGGCTCGGGCACCCACCGGATCTTGATTCCAGCCTCCGAAAGCCGCTCGACGAGCGCCTCCGGATCTTGGGCTTCGAATGTGACCAGGCCGGATTCCACGGGGTCCGGACCGAGATACCGATCACCCAGCCCCTCGGCCAACCGTCCAGCGAGCTCCAGTATCCGAGGCCGAATCGTCTCCATCCCGACGGCCTCGCTGAGTTCCATCGCCTTTTGAAGGGCAACGTAGGGGCCGATCGCCGTGGTCCCGAGTTCGAAGCGACTCGCGTCGGGAGCGTACTCGTATGGATCGGTATCCACATCGGTCACGGACCGATAGCCGATACGTTGGGGCTCGAGTGCATCGAGTGCCTCAGTGTCGATGTGGAAAAAGCCGGCCCCCCACGTCCCGAGCAGCCATTTGTGGCCGGATCCGACGACGAAATCCGCCCCCCAGTCCTCGACGTCGACCGCTACCTGGCCGGGTGACTGGACCGCATCGACGAGTACACGGGCACCAGCATCGTGAGCGATCTCGACAGCCTCTGCGACACGGAGGCGGGTCCCGTAATTCCAGCTGAGCGAGCTGAGAACGAGCAGCCGGGCATCCGCCACCGCCGCCTTCAGGGCATCAAGATCGAGGCGACCAGCGTCTGTTTCAAGCACCCGCACTTCGATATCATGGCGGTCGCGGGCCCGCTGCCACGGCAGCCGACCAGCGCTGTGTTCGAGGTCCGTACGGACAACCACGTCTCCTGGATTCCACGGAATGGACGTCGCTACGTGGTTGATCCCCTCGACGGTGTTTCGGGTGAGAGCGATCTCTTCTGGTGTGGAGCCGAGAAAGTCGGCGATCGTCGCCCGCGCCGACGTTTTCGCCTCTCGAGCAACCTCGTACGGGTTGGATCCACAGGGCGCTGTGTAGCGATGCCGCTCCACGTAGTCCGTGAGAGCCTCGACAACGGGGCGGGGGCTCGGCCCTGTGGCTCCGGTATTGAGATATGTACAGTGCTCAAGAGCGGGGATCGCGGCCCGAAGCTCGGCGGCATCCATGGCAAATCGATGGCGGCCCGCCGTTTTAACATCACGACAAAGCAGTCCAGGACTCTCCCCGCATCGGGCGGACGTGCGGTCTCTCGGTGACTATATCTGCCACAATCATGAGAATATATAGGTTCTTCCGTTCTCCATACCATCACCCCTACGTGTCCGAGACCATCCAGGGATCGTCCGGGGGTGACCTCATCCCGAGACGTGAGGCGTTGCCCACCACTCTCCCGGCAGGCCACTATGTCGTAATCGATGTTTTTCACTTTTCCAACACGGTGATTGAATTAGTCAACGGCGGAGCGTCGGCAATCAATATTAGGCAACCAGCACCCGGCGACGACCAGCAAACGAATGCGCTCATTGGTGGTGAGCCGACGGCTGAGTACGAACCGCAAGCAGGCGCGGACTTCTTCAATTCGCCGAGCGTTGCTGCCGACCTCGATGTGGCGGGTCGGAATGTCGTGTTCTGGTCGGCGAATGGCGGCCGGACAGTCGCGACCCTCCGCGACCGATCAGGGAGTGATATCGACATCTGGGTTGGATCAACGCTCAATGCCCGGGCGGTGGCGGACAGACTGGTCGATTCCCACCGACCCGTCTACCTTGTTGCCGCCGGTCGTCGCGGTCAGGTGGCTCTCGAGGACGTTCTCGGTGCCAGACTGATCGACCGGTATCTCGCCGGTCAAGAGCCATCGCCTGCAGAGCGTGCTACGCTCCGTAACCGTCTCGAAACCGCTCGTGGCGAGTCGTATCTCGAACAGTCGGCCATCCGTCGACAGGATGTGCTCGAGTACGCCACCAACCTCGACGGACGGACAGTGGTTCCACGGCTGGTCGACGGTGCGCTCGTGGCCGATTGACTACCGCTCGTTCCCCTCCCAATCGATCCACTCGAGCTCCCACCCTTTCCGTCGGCGGGCAGCCCGCTCGGCAAACTCGCGGTCCTCCCGACGGGTGCGGTTGCGCTCGAGCGTATCCGCCTGCTCACCTTCAACGAGCAGCGGATCGAACGCACACGCGCCGTGCTCGATCGTCCCACCGTCCGCTTCGATGACGGTCAGGTGCTGGGTACCGGTGCCGATCGGCATCACCAGTCGGCCGTTCGTCGCGAGTTGCTCCACAAGTGCCGCCGGCGGCTGCACCGCGGCGGCCTCGACGAGGATACGGTCGTAGGGCGCATACTCCGGGAGACCGTCCGCGCCGTCCCGACAGTCGACGAGGACGCCGCCATAGCCGGCGGCGGCGAGGTTCGAACGGGCCTCATAGACCAATCGGCGAGTGATATCGACGGCTTGGACCGACTCCGCACCGACCAGCTCCGCCAACACGGCCGCCGTATACCCGACGCCGGCGCCGACGACCAGCACCTCGTCACCCTCACTCGGCTCGAGTGCCTCGAGTAAGCGGGCGACGGTACTCGGCGCGAGAATCCGCGTACCCAGGTGGGAGTGATCACGGTCGGCGTAGGCATCTCGTTCGTCCGGAAGGAATGGTTCGCGTGGAACCGTTCGCATAGCTTCAGCGAGCGGGGCGCTCCGGAGCCAGCCCTTGCTCTCGTGGACCAGCCCTTCGACCATATCGTCTCGGAGCACCGCCGCGTCCATGAATGGGTCTCCGGGTTCAGTGGTAAAGAAAGCTACCTCCCGTGTGGGGTGGACGCGTGCCTCGACCGTCGATGAGTGACGGACAGTGGGCCGATCACTGAAGCCGAACGAATCGAACACCCATACGGGGTTCACGTTTGAGGGTGCCGTCGGGACGCTTCTCGATACGGAACAGCCGTTGGCGGTCCTGTCCCAATGGCGCCAGGATGATGCCTCCCGACTGAACCTGTGCGGCGATCGGATCGGGCAGCTCCGCCGCCGCGCAGGTGAGATATGCTCGGTCGTAGGGCGCATGCGCGGGCCACCCCTCCTTGCCGTCACCAGCTCGCACCGAAATGTCACCATATCCGAGTCGCGTCAGGGTTTCCCGGGCTCGCTCGGCCAGCGATTCGTGATATTCGACGGAGTAGACGTTCTCCGCACCGACGACCTCCGCTGTCACAGCGGCGTGATAGCCACAACCCGTGCCGATCTCGAGCACCCTCAAGCCAGGCTCCAGATCCAGGAGGTCAGTCATGATCGCGACCATATGCGGTGCGCTGATGGTCTGGCCCTCACCGATTGGAAGCGGCCGATCGGCATAGGCGTCCGACTGTCTATTCTCGGGAACGAATTCGTGGCGTGGCACCGCTCGCATCGCTGCTTCGGCAGCCGGCGCAAGGTCTTCACGACTGGCGAGGCGGTCAACCAGTGCCGCTCGCTTGGCCTCGTAGTCGGTCATCCCCAGGCTGACCACGCTGAGGTGGCCTCATCCCGCACGTAGAGCCGTTTGACGTCTTTGGCCAGCGCAGCATCCCCGTCACGTTCGAGCTTGCGGCTCGGATAGCCCCGCGCGTCGTCCCGCAGCAGTACCGTCTCGACGGTGAACGACTCGCCCGCCAGTTCGTCTCCGTCGCCGACGACGAATTCGTAATCGCCGGGGACCTGGAGTTCGAGGCTCCGGGTCTCGTCGTGCGCTCCACCCTTCGGATGGGCGGTGACGTTCACAGCGACGTTGCCCACGGCCCGGCCCCAAATCGTCCGGACCGTCTCAGCCGCGGCCTCGTCTCGGCGGCCGTTCTCCACCTCGAGACTGGTGATGCGGACCGTCATGACCGCTTCATCAGTCTCCAAGAGGAACTCCTCGCCGACGGCGAGTGTCTCCGCGGCAGGCACATCGACAGTCGCGGGGAACGATTCACCACTCTGTGAGACGACGACATCGCATTGCACCGTGCGCTCCTCTGGCAGGGTCTCCTTGTGGACGTGCCCACAATCCCCGCACCGTACGGTGGCCTGACCGCCCTCAGCGAGTACCTCGTGAACCGTCTCGCGGTCCGGCGAACAGGCCGGACACGGGAGGGGAACTCGCTCGGCGGTCTCAGTCATGAACTGGCCTTGACGGGCCCAGCCTAAAAGGCCGCCGTCCCTATCTCGGCCGCGGCAGGTCGACCGACGTACCGTCAGCGAAGACCGTCGGTTCGGTGAGGATGCCGTCGAGATGGATCGGCGCAGACGTGTCCCCGCCAATACCATGATCATCGCCGACGGCGAAGTGGACCGTGCCACCGGCCTTTTCGTCGAGCAGGACCGAGCCAACCAGTTCAGTCACTGCGACGTTCGTTCCGATGCCGAGCTCTGCGAGGTTATAGGCCGCATTGCCGGCCTCCTCGGCAGCCTCCTCGAGTGCCGCGCGCAGGTCCGGGTCGTCCACGCTGGTCACGTACCCGTCCTCGACCTCGATGGTGATGGGATCGGGAAGCCGACCGTGGGGCCGCATCGTCCCGTCAACGACGATCGTCCCCGTCCCGGTCGTCGGACTGACGAAGACCTCGCCGGCGGGGAGGTTGGACAGTTCACCGGGCGCATGAACGATCCCGGTGTCGAGACGCCAGTCGCGATCGCCCAGCTCGACGGTGATGTCAGTTCCTTGGGGGGAAGTCACCCGGATCTCACTCGCGCCCTCGACTTGGTCGAGGACGTCCTCACAGGCTGCGCGAATGGCGTCATAGTCGGCGTCGAGTCCGGTCACAAACACCTCTTCTGTGATGCCGGGCAGGGTCGCAACACGGGCGCCCGCCTCGCATGCGTCGGTCCGGGCCCGCGTGTGCGTCAGACTCGTCGACGTCGGTGCGAGCACGACATCCGCGCCGGCCATCGCCGCCGCGACCGGGGCGGGGGGTTCCTCACCGTGCTGGTCGCCGGGCGGGTACCGGCAAATGACTGCGTCATCGGTGAGCTCTGTCGCCACCGCGTGCAGCGCTTCACCGATCGGTTGTCGGCGGTCATCAGTCACGACTGCGCATGACTCGTCGGGCTGGAGGTTCAGGCACTGCCGGACGGCAGTCTCCGCCGGGGCCCGCAACCGCTCGTCGGTCATGGATGCCCACTCGGCTGGCGTGGGATTAGGTCTTACCCACCGCCGGGGCTGTCTATGGCACTGCGTTACCGGAGATCGTGAAAGTCGACCGCCCCGGAATCGGTATCGAGGATGACTGCCGCCGGCGGTTCGGCATCGGCGTCGACGTCGATGGGGATTCCGCCTGGATTCAGTCGCACCGTGCCGTTGCTCGCCTCGTGGACCTGCTCGTGGGTGTGACCGTGACAGACGTAATCGTACGTCCCCGATCGGACGAGGGCGTCGACGAGTTCGAGACTGGTGCCATGATAGAAGGCGATCGAACAGCCGTCAAGCTCGAGTTCGCCGAATTCCCCGAAGTACGTCCCGAAGGACTCTACGGTCTCTCGAAGGGCCCACTCGCCATCGTTGTTCCCGCGAACGGCATAAAAATCGAAATCAGCGTCGAACGGTGTCGCAGCGAACGGCGCGACGATGTCGCCACAGTGAACGACGATATCGACACTACCGGCGAACACGTCGACCGCGGCCTCGACGACATCGAGGTTGTCGTGGGTGTCGGACACGATCCCGAGGTCCATAGAGCCTCCACGCAGCCTCTGGGCTTCAAACCAGGTGTCCTGCCGCTCACCGGTGGACGCGATAAAATGTTGTATGGGACGTCGCGAGCGCGACGACCGTGTTCAGTTTCGGACGACGTTCTTCGCGCGTGGTCCTTTCGGAGCCTGCTCGATGTCGAATTCGACTGCCTGTCCCTCTTCGAGGTCCGGACCGCCAACGTCCTCCATGTGGAAGAATACGTCCTCGTCCGCGTCCTCAGTCTCGATGAAACCGTAACCGCCTGTGTCGTTG
>JBDGPQ010000033.1:6276-8541 GCA_042219595.1 Haloarculaceae archaeon | reverse complement strand
AGGTGGGGTGCCGGTCCCGCGGCCCTCGCTCGGGGTGGCCGGCGGCGCTGTGCTGCGATGGCTCCTACAGTACAGGGGCAGCCTGTAATCGTCAACAGGCGTAACCGAAACCGCCTGTAGCGGCAAAAATCGGGGTTACAAGGCTAGGTCTTGGTACTGCCCGACGACGGTGCCGATGATCTCGAACTCGTCGGTAATGAGGGGGTATTGCGGATTGAGAGGGGAGAGGTAGCGCCGGCCGGCGTCCTCGCGGTAGGCCTTGCAGGTGACGTCGCTGGTGCCCGCAAGGCGCGCGATAACGACCTGGCCGTTCTCGGGCGCGCGACGCGCGGGGTCGACAATGATGATCGAGCCTTCGGGGATGGAGACGCGGCCGCCGGGGTTGTACATCGAGTCGCCGACCACGCGCAGGCAATACCCCGCCTCGGAAACGGGGCGGGGCGAGGGATACCAGTCGTCCGCAACCCCCGGCTCATAGGGGTCTACGGCCTCTGACCATTCTCCGGCGCGCGTCCAGGAAATCAACGGAACCATTCTAGCCGCCGGAGCTGGACCGACGTTGGCGTCGTCAGGGTTGGCGGCCCCTTTGTGTCCAGCTAGCCATTCTGCATTGACGCCCAGCACGGCGGCAAGCTTCTCGATTCGCTCCCATCGGAGGCTGTGCTTGCCCTTCTCCCAGCCGCCATAGGTCTGCTGCGTCACGCCCACCTTGGCCGCTACCTGCTCTTGCGTCAGGCGAGCGCGCTGGCGAGCCCATTTGAGGCGTTTCGATAGCGTCATGCCGGCGAATCGTAGCCTGTTAGCGATACGCCGGTCATACAGCTTGTCCTGTTGACCCGGACAGGCCATACCTGTACTGTTCCCCACATGGATACGACAGCCCTTGACCGGATCTTAGAAGAATTTCGGACGCAAAGCGCTCTGGCTCGGGCGCTGGGTCTCAAGCAGCAGTCCGTGCAGGAGTGGTTCGCCACGGGGCGAATCCCCGCATCGCGCTGCGTGGAGATCGAGTTGCTGACAGATGGGCGCATTCGTCGCTCCGAGATTCGGCCGGACATCTTCGGTTCCTTAACCGAGGTTCGTTCTCAAGGCGAGTCCTCCTTGGAAGCAGAAGCGGGCAACTAGCGGCCCGATTAGGGCGGGGCTTCGGGCCTCGCTCTCTTTTTTGCTCCCGCGAGGACCGGAAACAACAGGAAACAGTGTTTCCCGGGGATTCCATGAGCGAGCAACAACAACTCGAAATCTCGTTCCAACCAGGCCTGACCGACCAGTTCCCGCGCTATCGCGACGTGATCCGCGCTGCGGTCTACGGCTGCGGGCGGCCCTTCAAGGTCGTCGCCGCTGACCTCGACCTCAGCGAGTCGATGCTGTCGCGGATGATGTCCGATAACGAGGACGGCGAGCGCAAACGCAATTTCCCGGTCGAGCGGCTTCCCGAGCTGGTGCAGGCAACCGGCGACAAGCGCCCGGTGTACTGGCTGATCGAGGCATTCCTTGAGGACGAGGAAACGCGCCAGAAGCGCGCGCTTTCGACCATCGAATCCCTACTGCCCGAACTACAGCAGGCGCTCAAGCACGCCAAGGGGGAGTAATGGGAGTCGAATTATCGGCGACTGAGGCGCGGCGGTGCTTTTGCTACGAGCCGGATACGGGAATTCTTTATTGGAGGGTTCACCGTGGCAAGGCTACGCCTGGCAAAGAGGCTGGATCTACTGAATTGATTGGCGGAGTGCACTACAAATGCCTCGGCTGGTCGAACCGTAAATATAGCGTGCATCGAGTCATTTGGCTTCTGGTCTATGGCGAATGGCCGAATGGGCAAATTGACCACATCGACGGTGACGGGACAAACAATCGCCTATCCAATCTTCGGGATGTCGATGCAGTCGGGAACAGCAGAAATAAGCGCCTGCACTCAAACAACACTTCCGGTTCGACGGGTGTTACCAGAAGCCGAGGTATGTGGCAGGCGTCCATATACCACGGAAAGAGAACGATTTTCTTAGGGCGATTTCCATCCTTCGAGGAAGCCCGCAAGGCCCGAAAAAAAGCAGAGACCGAATACGGGTATCACCCGAATCACGGAGAGAGGAAGTAATGAAGCTGACCGTCGAACGCTACCGCCCGTTTCTGTGGCGCCGCATCAAGCGCTGGATGCTCCTGCGCCGCGCGGGAGTGCTGTGATGGCCGACGACGCCGACATCGTCCAGGAGCGCATCGACGCCGATACCGAGCGGGCCCTTGCGGCCCGCCCACGGTTTGAGG
>JBDGPQ010000033.1:0-6176 GCA_042219595.1 Haloarculaceae archaeon | reverse complement strand
GAGCGCATCGACGCCGATACCGAGCGGGCCCTTGCGGCCCGCCCACGGTTTGAGGGGGAGAGCGCCGAGGAATGCCAGGAGTGCGGCGACCCGATCCCGCAGGCGCGGCGTGAGGCGCTGCCGGGCACTACCCAATGCGTCGACTGCGCCGCTATCGCGGAGCGCCAGGCATGACCACGGCCCCGCAATACCGCCGCCGCCACGACCGGCCCGGCAACGCGCACGCGCTCTATGAGCAGCGCAAGGCCGAGTGGATTCGGTTGAACCCGGATGCGACGCCGCAGCAGTACACGGCGGCGATGCGGCGTATTGCCCATGAGTGCGGCGTGTGAGGCATGCGGTGGTCGTGGAATGACATCGAGGACGATGCGTTGCAGGGCCTGAGAGCACACACGCAGGTCATGTATCTGCGCGGAATCCGCAAGCACATGGATTACGCCAGTGGGTACGCCGGCTACAAGCGTCGGCTGTCGTATCAGCAGCTCGCGGAAGCGGTGGGCGAGGCGCCGGACCAGGGCGGCAACTGGAAGGCCGCCCCGCTGACTAAACACGCCGTTCGCGCATCGGTCGCCGAGCTCGAGCGTGCCGGACTGGTTGAGCGTGTACCGGCGGACCGGGCGCTGATTTTTCGGCTTCCGCTGGCCGATGTGGACGAGTCCGCTCAAAAAATGAACCGCACAGGAACCGCACAGGGTGAACCGCACAGTGAGGCGCACAGCGCAGACGGCAACGTGACGCCGTTTCCGCAGCAAGGAGCCGCACAGGGAAGTGCAGATGAACCGCACGGGGTGAACCGCACCCCTCCGGGGTCCGGGTCTTATATATCCCCTAACGGGGATACGTCGGCGGCGGGGCCGCCTCCGTGTCCGCACGAGGAAATCATCGCGCTCTACCACGAGATATTGCCGATGTGTCCGCCGGTCCGGCGCTGGAATGACGCGCGGAAGGGTTACTTGCGATCGCGTTGGCGTGAATCACCGAAGCACCAGTCGCTCGACTTCTGGCGCGGGTATTTCGAGTACGTGGCGCAGAGCCCGTTCCTGACCGGGAAGGTGGAGCGGGACGACAAGCCGCCGTTCTGCGCCGACCTCGAATGGCTCGTGCGCTCCAGCAACTTCACCAAGGTCGTCGAGGGGAAGTATCACCGTGGACAGCAGTAACGAACAGCAGCTCTACAGCATCAGTGCCGAGCAATCGGTCCTCGGCGGCGTGATGATCGACGAGAACGCCTATCACCGGATCTCGCTGTCGGAGTCGGACTTCGGCCGCGAATCGCACCGACTGATCTGGCGCGCGATCGTGTCGCTGCGCGAGGAAGGCGAGCCGACCGATCCGGTCACGGTCAGCGACCGGCTGGAAGCCTGGAAGGAGCACTCGGTCGGGCTGTCCTACATTGGGCCGCTGGCCGACGAGACGCCCTCGGCCGCGAACATTACCGGCTATGCCCGCGTCGTGCGCGAGCACGCCATTCGCCGCAGCCTGATCTCGGCGGCGACGTCACTACAGGACGCGGCCCGCGACCGCCAACGGGACGTGACGGACGTGATCGACACCGCTCAGCGGGACGTCCTCGCGCTGTCGTCGACCGGCCAGCAATCGCGCCTGGCGCCGCTGTCGGCCTACATCGGCGACTTCCTCGACGACACCGAGCGGCGGATGAACGCCGAAGACGGGATGGTCGGCGTACCGACCGGCCATCAGGACGTCGATTCGCTGATCCAAGGGTTCGAGGGCGGCGACCTGGTGATCATCGCGGGCCGCCCGTCGATGGGCAAGACGATGCTCGGTGAGCAATGGGCCGAGCACATGGCGGGCGCCACGGGCAAGCCGGTGCCGTTCTTCTCGCTGGAAATGCCGGCGCTCCAGCTTCTGCGCCGCGCCGCCGCCCGTAACGCTCGCATCCCGCTGGCTACGCTTCGCAGCGGCCAGCTCGAGGATCACCAGTGGGGGCCGCTCAACGAGGCGATGAAGGCGGTCAAGAAAACGCCGCTGTACGTCGACGACACCCCAGCGCTGACGTTCGCCGAACTTCGCTCGCGCGCCCGCCGGCTGCATCAGCAAGAGCCCGTCGCGGCGATCTTCGTCGACTACCTCCAGATCGTCCAATCCGGCGAACTCACATCGCGGGACGCGCGCGCCGACCAGAAGATCGGCGGCGTGGCGAGCGGCCTCAAGGCGTTGGCGAAGGAACTCGATGTTCCGGTTATCGCCGTCGCGCAGCTCAACCGCGGCGTAGACGGCCGAAGCGACAAGCGCCCGCAAATGTCGGATCTGCGCGAGGCCGGCCAGATCGAGCAGGACGCCGACGTGATCAGCTTCGTGTACCGGGACGACGTCTATGACCCGAACAGCGACCACAAAGGCATCGCCGAGCTGATCGTCCGCAAGCAGCGCAACGGCCCGACCGGCACCGTGTTTCTTAGCTGCCTGGCGGAATACCAGTCGTTCGAGAACTTCGCGGGAAAACTTCCGGAGCCCAGCGCACCGCCGAAGGCGCAGGGTATGCCCGGCTATGAGCCCGCGATAGGAGCGTAACGATGCAGACGAGTGAGACACCCGCAGCCCGTTCCACGGACCCGTGCACCAGCCACGAGGCGGCGGACGCGATTACCGAGTCCGGCGATCGCGTGACGAAGCGCCAGAAGGTGCTCGATGCGCTGATCCGTCACGGGCAGAACGGCATCACCTCCGACGAGCTGGCGGAAGTGTCGGGCTTGCCGTACGGCACTGTCGAACGCCGCCTGTCAGAGCTTCGGCAGCAGCCTATGGGCGCATTCGTGCGCGGCTACCCCGAGTCCCCGGAGCG
This sequence comes from Haloarculaceae archaeon, assembly GCA_042219595.1. GTDB lineage: Archaea > Halobacteriota > Halobacteria > Halobacteriales > Haloarculaceae > CAYLJD01. The sequence continues at coordinate 3,370 of JBDGPQ010000033.1, read as the reverse complement.
CCGCAAGAACCCGCACACAGGCCGCTCCGCGATGGTTTGGCGCCCGGTCGAGACGAAGGTGGAGATCGGGTGATGAACGTCAATATCGAGATCACCCGGGACGTCGAGCGCCCCGGATACGCCACCGATGGCGCTGCGGCGTTCGATCTACAGGTCGGCGATTTCCTGAGCGTGCCCGACTGGCTCCCCACGGCGGGACCGGGCGATATGCCGGTCGGCATGAACCGCGTCACGCTCGGCCCGAACCTCCAATGCTGGGTCGGCACCGGCATCCGCATGGACATCCCCGAAGGGTACGGCCTGCTGATCTGTCCGCGCTCCGGCTTGGGCGCCAAGCGCGGCCTGGTGCTTGGCAACGGCGCGGCGGTGATCGACTCGGACTACACCGCGGAGATAAAGCTGGCGCTGTGGAACCGCGGCGATCAGGGCATCGAGATCAACCGTGGCGATCGCGTGGCGCAAGCGTGGTTGCTGCCGGCGGTGCAGGCGAACTTCTGCGCCGTGCGGAGCATCGAGGACAGCGGGCGCGGTGCGTTCGGTTCAACGGGAGGCTGATATGGCATCTGAACTTGGAGTTGGCGTCCGCGTGTGGATCGCATGGACCCCTACTGAAAAGCTTGAGTCGATGGAAAACGGAGATCCACGTCTCAGGTTAGGAACCGTTACGGCGGGGCCTTTCAATCCGGGGATTTACATCCTTTCTGATGGTCCTATCAACCTGCAGATGACTGCATGGAACGTAGATATAGATGGATGGGGCGAGACTTTCGCGGACGAGCAGCTTCTATTCCCTGTTGATGATGGTGAGCCTGAGTCGGTTACCGAAAGCGAGCCATCCACTGCGGAGGCATGACGAAATGGTACTGGAACTCGGGCGTCTGGCAAGGGTGGCTGACTTCCCCCGCATCACGCCACGACGCCGACGAAGTGAAGCGCCGGCTGGAGCAGGTGCCCGAGCCCATGCGGGAGCAGGTACGCAGCCACGCCCGGACGGTGTGGCAGCTGACGACGAACGCGCCCGCTGGGAGCAAGCGACATCGCCGCTGACGAGGGTAATGGGATGAGCAGGAAAGAGCGCTATCTGCTTCGCGTCCGCGAGGATGGTTCGTTTGTCCCCGACGACGAGCATACCCGCGCCCGCCTGCGCGAGAAGCGCTACCGGACGGGATCGATCGTCGCGGCCGAGCTCTACCGGGCGCGTAACCCCGGATTCCACCGGCTGGCGCACGCGTTCGGGACGCTGGTGCGCGATCACATCGACGGCTTCGAGCACCTGGACGCGCACAAGACGCTCAAGCGCCTGCAGCTCGAGGCCGGCGCCGGCTGCGACGAGCTGATGCTGCAAGTGCCGAGCGTCGGTCCCGTCCCGTACAAGATCCCGCGCTCGCTGTCGTTCGAGTCGATGGACGAGTCCGAGTTTCGCCAGGTGTTCAAGGCGATGTGCGAGCACGTCAGTCAGACGTACTGGCCCAGCCTGAGCGCCGACGAGATCGAGGATCTGGCGGCGGCGATGCCGGAGGAAATTGCCTGATGCCGCGCCAGAAGAAATGCCGATCCTGCGGCGAGCCGTTCGTGCCGTTCAGCACGCTGCACCGGGCCTGTAGCCCCGAATGTGCGGCGGACGTTGCCCGCCAGGACGCGAAAAAGGCCCAGCGCAAGGCCAACCGCAAGCGCAAGGAGCAGCTCAAGACGCGCGGCGAGTGGCTGAAAGAGGCTCAGGCCGCGTTCAATGCCTATATCCGCGAGCGCGATAAGGGAAAGCCGTGTATCTCCTGCGGCCGCCAGCCCGACAGCGAGGGCCTGATTACGGGCAGCCGGATGGACGCCGGCCACTATCGGTCCACCGGATCCTGCCCGGAGCTTCGGTTCAGCGAGTGGAACTGCTACGCGCAGTGCGTCTACTGCAACCGGCACCAGTCGGGCAACGCCGTGGAGTTCCGCATTGGACTTCGTCAGCGGATCGGTGACGAGGCGCTGGAATGGCTGGAAGGGCCGCACGAGCCGGCCCACTACAGCATCGACGACCTCAAGGCCATTCGGGACGAATACCGGCGCAAGACGCGCGAGTTGAAGCGGCAGCGGGAGGCGGCATGAACTACCTCTCCGTCTGTGCTGGCATCGAGGCAGCCACCGTCGCTTGGCACCCGCTCGGCTGGACGCCCGTAGCGTTTTCCGAGATCGAGCCGTTCCCGTCCGCCGTGCTCGCTCACCACTACCCGAACACGCCCAATTGGGGCGACATGGAGCGCTTCCATGAATGGCCAGACGCAGATGTCGATCTTCTCGTCGGAGGAACCCCCTGCCAGTCCTTCTCCGTCGCAGGACTCCGCAAGGGAATGGATGACCCGCGTGGCAACCTCGCCCTCGTCTATCTTGCGATCGCTGCAAAGTATCGGCCCGAGTGGCTGGTTTGGGAGAACGTCCCCGGTGTCCTGTCGAGCGACGGAGGACGGGCGCTGGGAGCCTTCCTGGGGGGGCTTTCAAAGCTCGGGTATGGGTTCGCCTACCGAGTGCTGGACGCTCAGTACTTCGGCGTGGCCCAGCGACGCCGCCGTGTATTCGTTGTCGCAAATGCTCGAGACTGGCGATCTGCCGCAGCGGTACTTTTTGAGCCCGAAAGCCTGCGCGGGGATTCTCCGCCGCGCCGAGAAGCGGGGGAAGGAGTTGCCGGCGGCTCTGCGTCAGGCGTTGCTCTGCGTGGCCGAGAGGGAGGCGGAACCGCAGAGCTGACCGGTGGCGTGGCGACTGCGCTTCGTGCCTCCCAGGGAGGCGGCGATAAGCCGCATGTGCTCGATGGAGTGCCGGACATCGCTGCCACGGTCACGGCTGGAGTTACAAACGGTGGTGCAGGGCATGGCGCACGCAGTGGTCATGCAAAGGATTCGACGCTGATCCCGACCACCGCTCATGCTCTGACCGGCGAGGGATTCGACGCCAGCGAGGACGGCACGGGACGGGGCACACCGTTGGTGCCGGAAACGGCCAATCCGCTCACTGCCCGCATGGCGAAGGGCATCAACACGACCGCCGACGAGGGACAGACGCCGATTCCGTGCGCCTTCCACAACCGCCAGGACCCCGACGTATCGGGCGAGGTCACGCACCCGCTCGGGGCGAAGGACAATGGGCAGGCGGTGGCGTTCAAGGAGTCGCAGAGTGGCGTTAGAGAAGGCTGGCCGCACGCGATCCTTGACGCGAACAAGGGTGCGAGGCGCATGGAGGGCGTGCGCGAGGGCATGTCTGTCCGCCGCCTCACGCCGCGCGAGTGCGAGCGCTTGCAAGGATTCCCCGATGGCTATACCGCAATCACGTATCGCGGCAAGCCTGCTGCTGACGGTCCGCGCTACAAGGCGCTCGGGAACTCGATGGC
>JBDGPQ010000160.1:8486-8729 GCA_042219595.1 Haloarculaceae archaeon | reverse complement strand
CTGTCAAGCACGGTAATGTACCGCGGGAGCATGTACTCCGGCACCTCGCTGGCGGTGTGCTGGCGAACGGCGGCTGGATCGATCTCCGCGTCCGCTGCTGGAGTGAGGAAGGCCGCGACGGCTTCACCGCCAACCTCGACTGGGACGCCGACCACCGCACTTTCCTGGACAGATGGATGTGACTCGAGAGCTCGCTCCACCAATTCGATGTTGACGAACTCGTCCTTGACACGGATGCTTTCA
>JBDGPQ010000160.1:5300-8399 GCA_042219595.1 Haloarculaceae archaeon | reverse complement strand
GTGTGGTACCAGAGGTTCCGGATCGCCGCAATCGTCTCCTCGGGCATGTTGTAGTATTCATCGAATAGCCGGTCAGGCTTAGCTGGACGACAGGCAATTTCGCCGATCTCACCCTGGGGCACGCGCTCGTCGTCCTCATCGAGAATGCAAATTTCGACATCCGGGCGCGCCCACCCCGCGAGTTGCGACAGTGCCTCGTCGGTGTCGGGAAATGGCCGGGAGAATCGCCGACCCGTTAGTGCACCAGCGGTTTCCGTCGAGCCGTAGAGGCCAGCGGCCGCAGGAATATCGAATCGATCCAGGAATTCCCGATTCGGGGGAAACATGACACGAATGTCATTTCGATCGTCGTCGACGTCCTGGTTGAGCAGAATATCGACGACGGAGAAAATGAGCATGAGCACCGTGACATCATGCTCACGGACCCGGTCCCAGAAGCGGGAGGCGGAGAACTCCTCCGAGAGCACGACAGTCGCCCGTTTGGAGACAGCCGGATAGAGCGCCAGACACAACGGATTGAGGTGATACAGTGGCAGCGGATTCATGACTCGATCGTCGGCGCGGATCCCGACGATATCGGCCCAATATCGACTCTGGTGGACGAGGGCGGCATGACTCAGTCGGCACCATTTCGGCAGGCCGGTCGTCCCCGAGGTATGGACGAGGTGGAGGGTATCCGATGGCTCGACCGATTGGGCCGCCACTGGCCGATCCACCGGGTGATCAGTCATCAAGTTGCCGAGCCGGCCATGGGTGTGCACTCCCTCTGGCGGGTCGTCAGTGCCGCTGGTGCCGACGATAACGAGCTCCTCTGGTGGATCGGCGATACCCGAGACACCGGTATCAAACGTTTCGAGCAGATCCGCATCCACGAATGCGATATCGGCATCGGATGAACTGATGAGATGCTCCAGGCCTTCACCGCGATATTCGGTATCGACCAGTGCGGCAATGACACCCGCTTTCGCCAAGCCGAATAGCAGCCACACGAACTCGATCCGGTTCGGCAGGAACACGAGGGCCGTGTCACCGGGCTCGGCACCGAGATCGCTGACCAGCTGGGCTAGCTGGTTCGATTGCTGATCAAGATCTCGATACGTCGATTCCATCCCCTGGAGCTCGATCGCCGGCCGGTCCGGAGCGGCGGCCGCCGCATCCTCAAGGAGCCAGTGAAGAATAGGGGGCGTCCCGGGCATGGCCCGAGCCACCGCGCCGGTTCACTTAATCCCGCCGGCACGACCGCTACCCTCCTGAGTGAGAAATCCGGTCAGATTTCGGTCAATACCAAGCTATTTATCTAATGGTTTGGAGATGCGGGTATGGCGACAAAAACAGCGGACCCACTGTCGCGGCTCGAGTCGGCCCGAGAACCGCTCTTTCTCATCGGCGGGATCCTTGTCGTCTGTTTTGGCGTGGTCCTCGGTCTCCGCGCCTTTGCTGGATTCGCCTATCCACAGGTCGGTGCCCTCCTTGCCGGAGTCGGCGGAGCGCTTGCGTTCCTGGGTCTGCTTGGGTTCTATCCCGAACTTTCGAGCGATCAAGATTGGCTTGCTGTGGGTGGTGGCGTCGCCGCCGTGATCGGTGCCGTCGGATTCGCGATTGTAGCGATCGCCTCGGCCGCGTCACTCCTCGGCGTTGCCGTCCAAGGATTGTTCACCGCTCAGCAGGCGGCGAACCTTCTCGTTCTTATAGGAATGTTACCCGGCTTTGGCTTATTCGCGGCAGCGGCATACTTCTCTGGGCGTGAGGAAACTGGCGGCCGCTTGGCTGCACCGGCGATCGCATTCGGCCTCGTGTTCGTCACCGGGATTGCCGGGCTGACCGCGCCAGCACTCTCTGCCGTCCTTGGGACGATCCACGGGCTATCATATCTGGTTGTCTGGCACGGGCTTCGCTCCCCAGCATCCCGTTGACAGGCGTCGGCATCAGCTCCCGAATCATCAGCGTAACAAGGTTGCGTCCGTTCCCTTATCCCGTCACCCGGGTGTGGTACGCACGGTACCGACGAAGTTTGCGGTAGAGCAGAGCAAAGATGATACCGTCGAACAGGATGATGAAGCCCGCAAATTGGAGTTCGGACGAAAAGCTACCGAACCCGAGGTGCACGACCGAGACGAGGCTATTGTAGGTGCCATGAAGAAACGCAGCAATCAGGAGGCCTTTGACGGCGATCGGGCCGAAGTTTTCCTGATTGAACTTTGCGAGGCCGAGATAATACCCTGCGAATGCCGAATAGATGACGTGGCCCGGGCCGGCGAATGCCCGTGACGTGGCCGTCGAGATCCCGGCACGAACCGGATCCATGCCCGTCATCTGGGACACCTGGATCACCTCGCGGGTAATATAGAGCGCATTTTCGATGGTCGCGAACCCAAGCCCGGCCACCGCCCCGTAGACCGCTCCGTCGATGACTGCATTGAATGACGGCGAATTGTAGGCTTTGACACGGATCGCGAGCCATTTGACACTTTCCTCGACGGGTGCGACAACGAGGTAGAAGAACAGAAAGAGCCCAATGACCGGAATGAGTTGAAACACCGTCTGAAAGAGCGAATTGATGACCGCCGCAAAGCTCGCAAACAGCACCCCAAGCAGGAACGTCAGCGCAAGCAGCGTCGGGGGCTCCCGATTGGTGGGGTCGCCATACCAAATGTACGCCGCGAGCGCGAGCGCAGGTACGACAGACAGGAGCGTCAGTGCCCCGAGCGTTGGGCGGAGAACGGCAGCATACGCAGAGAACCCGATCGTAGCAATGAAGACGATCGTGGCGAGGGCGATGAGCGTCAAGCGGCCGGCGGTGAGGAGCCACCGGTAGACGGAGACAGAAACGCCATCGAGCCACGTCCGCACCTCCCACGTCGCGACGTCATAGGTATCCACGTCATCGTCGGCCGTGTCGTTGCTCGTGTCCCGCTGCTCCGCCATCGTTCAGCCGGTCAGCCACCATCCCGATAAATCCACTGGCGCACGCTCGAGCGGACAGCGTCCCAGGCTAACCGAGCAGCCCACCGTCATCGGTCGGGGTCGGCGTGGGCGTTGATGTTGGTGTCGGCGTGGGTGTCGGCGTCGAGAGCAGCGGCGTCTCGATGGGCGTTGGCG
>JBDGPQ010000160.1:0-5214 GCA_042219595.1 Haloarculaceae archaeon | reverse complement strand
CGAAGATGTCTGTCTCTATGCGGGTTTGGTAGTCGAACGCATCGGAATCGATCCTGAAGGCCGGGACTGTACCTCCGAGGACATCGCTCGCATCCGGGTCAATCACGACATACGTATCGATTGTGAGGTTCGTAACCTGGTCGCGCTCGAGGTGGCTCACCCACCACTCGTCGAGGCGACCATTCAGGAGCACGGTGGTTGCATCGAGCGTGCGCGTCGATCCAGGAGGGATCGCGTAGCCACGGTCGGAGCTCCCTTCGCCCACGAGGATGCCATTCATCCGAATCTCGTACCCGACTTCCGTCACGGTGTACGGGTACGGTTTCGGATTGTAGACTGTGAAGGCCATCTCGATCGGCGTCTGATCCCGACTGAGGTTCTCGCCATACCATGCCGCGGTCCGGTTAAGATACAAGACTGGGTCCGACACGCCGGGCGCATCGGCATCGATCGGCCGTGTCGTCGAGTCGTTGAACTGGCCGATGATGTCGGTCTCGACCTGCTCCGACTGCGTCAGTGATACTGACTGGCCTCCGAGGAGGCTGTGCGATAGGGCAACATCGATGACGACATCGGTCACCTCGCCGCCAGATACGTGTGTGTACCACCACTGAGGAATCCGGTCGTTGGCGAGATACGAGCGGAACGGCACGGTGCTATTCCCGGTGCCGATCGAGAGCCCGTGCTTGTCCCCATACGCCATCGGGACCTCATTCATCAGGATGGTGTAGTTCACACCGAGGCCACCGATCGAGACGCCGATGGGATTCGGATTATCGACGGTCAGATTTGTATCGATGGTCGTCGTACTCTCGTTGACGGCAGCGAATTCATTGCGGACCTCCTCGACGGTCGGCGCGCCGAGTACACCAGTGATGAAGCCCAGACCGATGAGCAGCAGGATCACGACCAGCCCGAGAAGGAGATACTTGGCGATGGAAAGCGGGCCAGGCATGGTTGCCCTCCGCGAAGCCCCGGCATAGGCTTGGTGGCTTGAGCATTCGGGACGAAACCCACCAATCTATAAGAGATGGGGTGCCGTGCGTCGCGGTGATGGCTGTCCTTTCCGTCGATGACGTCACGAAAAGCTTCGGCGATCTCGTGGCGGTCGACCACGTCTCGCTCTCCCTGGAGGAGGGCCAACTCGCCGCACTAATCGGGCCGAATGGTGCGGGGAAAACCACGCTCTTTAACGTGATTTCCGGTGCGCTCCAACCGACGAGCGGCTCATTGTCGTTCAAGGGCGAGGAGATAACGGGTGACCCGATTCACGAGATTACGAACCGGGGGCTCGCGCGGACCTTCCAGATCGTCAATCTCTTTCCGGGCTTGACAGCCTTCGAAACCGTCCGCTTGGCCACCCAGCGCGGGCTGACAAACGATTACGACATCTTCTCGGATATCAACGACGATGAAGCGGTGACCGAGGCAACCCACGAGGTCCTCGAACGTGTCGGTCTCGAAGATGTGGCCGATCAGACCGTCCGCAATCTCCCCTATGGCGATCGCCGGAAGCTCGAGATGGCAGTGCCACTTGGTGGAGATCCGGATGTTCTCCTCCTCGATGAGCCGACCTCCGGTCTGGCGGTGGACGAAGTCGATCCGATCAAGGACCTCATCGTCGACCTCGCGCGTGAGTATACCATCCTCTTCATCGAACACGATATGGACGTCACACTCGACATCGCCGAACAGATCCACGTCCTCTCGCAAGGGCAGATCATTGCGAATGGCACCCCCCGGGAAATCCAGGACGACGAACAAGTTCGCTCGGTCTACCTAGGTGAGGAACATGCTTGAACTCGAGAGCATCGAGGCCTACTACGGCGAGAGCAAGGTGCTCGAGGATATCTCGTTGGACGTCGACGAGGGAGAAGTGCTCGGAATGCTTGGTCGGAATGGGGCCGGCAAAACCACGACCCTCCGAACGATCCTCGGCTTGGTCGAGCCGCGATCCGGGACTGTTCGCTTCGACGGCGAGGATATCACTGGCCTACCAGCCCACGAGATCAGCGCGAAGGGTATCACGCTCGTCCCTGAGGACCGCCGGATCGTCCCGAAGTTCACCGTCATGGAGAACCTCGAGATGGTCAGCGCGAGCATGGGTGGGAGTGCGTCGGACATCGAAAGAGTGTTCGAACTGTTCCCCGGTCTCGATGACCGCCGGGAGCACCTCGGCAGTGAACTCTCCGGTGGCCAGCAACAGATGCTCGCGATCGGCCGCGCGCTCGTCGGTGACGTCCGGCTCTTGATGCTTGATGAGCCCCTCGAAGGGCTCGCTCCACTGATCGTCGAGGATGTGAAGGAGATCGTCGCGGAGATCGCCGAATCTGGCGTGACGATTCTCCTCGTCGAACAGGACATCATGAACGCACTGGACGTCGTCGACCGGGCGTACATTATCGACAAAGGCAGTATCGTGCACGAGGGTGATCCAGAGGAAATTCGGGCGAACGATGAATTACTGGACGAATACCTCGGAATTCCAGAAGTCTAGCCGGTCTACTTTCGGATCCGCTCGTTGATCGTGCCGATGATTCCTTCCGGTGCCAAGAGGACGATCACGACGAAGATCATCCCGAGGATGAGGAGCCACCGGTCGATGAACAGCGATAGGAAGTCACGCAGGACGATGAAGATGTACGTCCCAACGAGTGGACCGGTCATCGTCCCGATGCCGCCGATCAGCGTGATCATGAGGAAGTCACCGGAGATCTCCCAGAAGAACAGGTCGAGGAAAACAAACTCCGTGAAGATCGCGAACATCGCACCGCCAACAGCGGCATAGAAGCCGGCGATGGTGAACGCGAGCACTTTGACGTAGAAGGTCCGGTAACCCAGAAATGCCACTCGTTCTTCGTTCTCCCTGACGGCCTTCATGATCTGGCCGAACGGCGAGCGGACGATCTTCAGTGACATTCTGAACATCGCCACGACGACCACGAAGATGATCGCGAATTTGATCGTGAAGCTCTCTATCGGAATCGAGACGAACCCGAGACCGGCGGGGGGCACGTCGAATCCGAGCCCGGTTGTGCCACCGGTGATCGGTTCGAGCAGGTTCGTCGAGATCCAGCCGAGCTGCGCGAACGCGAGCGTCAGCAATGCGAAGTAGATGCCTCGGCGTCGCAGACTCAACAGGCCGACGATCAGCGCCGCGGCCGTTCCGGCGATGATCCCGGAGAGGACGGCTGGAATGAATGTAAAGTTCCATCCCGCGGCCGTGAGCGCCGTGATGTACGCCCCGAGCCCGAAGTACAGCGCCTGGCCGAACGACAAGTAGCCGGTGAAGCCAACGAGGACGTTCAGCCCGATGACCGGCAACAACCACGTCATGATGTCCATCGTCGTGAAGCCGATGAACGTAAACGGCGAGATCAGCAGAACGGCCGCCAGGATGATCGTCGGATACCGGTAGCAGAAGTCGGTGACACCGTCGAATGCCGTTTGAACGCGTGGGTAGTCGTCGAGCGTGGACATGCTAGTGGACCCTCCCTGATTCGCCCATGATCCCCTCCGGTCTGAGGAGGAGCATGATGATCAGCAGGATGAAGATCGGAAGATCGCCGAATTCCGGAATCAGCAGCGAGGAGTAGACCCGGGTAAACCCCATGATGAAGCTCGCGATGAGCGTCCCGGTTACACTTCCGAGGCCGCCCACGATGATCACCACGAAGGCGATGATGATGATCTCCACGCCCATGAATGGGTTGAGGCCACGGATCGGTGCGATCAGCAGTCCGGCGAGTCCGGCTAACGCCACACTGACGGAGAATGTCACCGTGTACAATCGCCACTTGTCGATGGCGAACATCGAGAGCAGTTCACGATCGTAGGATGCCGCCCTGAGGTACAAGCCGTACCGTGTGCGCCGGAAGACGAAGAAGACGCCAGCGGTGAGGATAGCAGTAATGGCGAGCACGAAGATCCAGTAGATCGGGACGGTCACACCGCTGATATTGACCTGACCAACGAGAATCTCCGGCTGGGACAGTGAGAGCGGACTGGTCCCCCAGATCAGCTGGATGACCTCGCGAATAACGACGGCAAAGCCAAAGGTTAGCAACAGCACGATCAGTGGATCACGATCATAGACGGTCCGCAGTGGCCGTTCGATGGCCACGCCGGCGATCCCCAGGATGAGCGGGACGGCGATCAGCGCCGACCAAAACCCGCCGATGACTGGAATGCTCGCTGTCACAGCGATCACCGGCAGCGCGATGTACGCTCCAAGAGCGTAGAATTCGCCGTGGGCGAAATTGATCACGCCGAGAATCCCGAAGTAGAGACTCAATCCGAGGGCGACGACGAAGTACGTCAGTCCGAACATCACGGCGATAACGAACTGACTGGCCAGGATATCGGCTGAAACCATGAGTGTTGGTTTCGCAGTTAGTCCATCGAGCCAGCCAGGTCTTTACACGCCGGCAGGCCGGGATTGCTCTTGCCGCCGGCCTTCCCGACGGTTTCGAAGAGTGAGTACTCTGTTGGATCGGGTACGTCCATACCAAACTGGCTGAAGTCCGGCCGCTCCTGATACCCACGGCCGACGCCGATCGGTTGGACCAGCTGGTGGTCGCACTCTCTGTAGTACTCCGGCTCGCCCTTGAAGTAGGTGAACTCACGGCCCTCCATGTAGGACGTGATGCTCTCAGGATTGTTGCCCTCAGATTCGTATGACTTCAGCAGCTCCATCATCGACTTGTAGCTGGACGCGCTGGCGGCTGTTGGGAGCCGTTCGTACTTGTTGTAGTATCGCTCGACGAAGTTGCGATTGTTGTCATTCTGGAGCAGGAAGTAGTACTTCGATGGCGCCCATGCGCCGGCGAGCTCCGACTGAGAGACACCTTTGCCGTATGGGAGCACGAAGAACCCGAGCGCGAGGTTCTTCTCCTCACGAAGGCCGAGCTGCGTGGCCTGCTTGAGGAAGTTCGTCGCCGAGACGACCGCGCCGATCACCGCGTCAGCGTCGGAGTTGATCGCCTGGGATATCTGGCTGCTGTAATCGGAGGTGCCGTATGAGGCGGGACCCGTGCCGGCCAGACGGGTGCCGTGTTCCTCGAATCGGCCTTCGATACCCGCTTTCCAGCTCTGGCCCCACGCGTAGTCCTCGAAGACCAGGAAGACTGATTCCCAGCCATCACGGGGCAGGAGGAAATTCCCGATCGCACGGGAGGTTTGATCCGCATTTCCGAAGGCGTGGAAGAACCACTT
>JBDGPQ010000054.1:0-8780 GCA_042219595.1 Haloarculaceae archaeon | reverse complement strand
ATCCCGAAGCGCATCGCAAATCGCGCCTCGGCCCTCCAAGCGAACCGCTTCGGCGACCGTACCGATCACGTCGGCCTGATATGCTTGAGAGTCCGACAAATCGCCGTCGACATGGCGTTCGTGTTTGGCGTGGTCAAAGTCCCCTGCCGTTCCATCGCCGCTGCCCAGTGCGCCCGCGCCGAATGCGCCAACCGACCAGGGAGGGTCGCGTGCGAGGATGCTCGTAGCGTCCTCGGCAGCGCCGTAATCCCAGCCCGGGAACAGCCGCCGGGCCGGGGTTCCCGTACCTGGATCGCCGATCGCCGTCACCGCGGGAAGTTGTGCGGGGAGCGCCTCGGCAACATCCGCGGCAGGATCCTGGTCATACGACGTCCGCCAAATGCGCCACCGTCGGCGAAAGCTATCGAGCAACCCATCCCCGAGACCATTCGCGAAGGCCGCCGTTGGAGCGTCGTGGACGGCCGCAAGTGCCAACGCGGGGTGCTGGCTGTACACCCTACCGATAGCGTCCGCAAATTCACGGCCACGCTCTATGTCGAATCTGCCCGGCCCTGTGAGCGGAAGATCCTGCCACACCAGAATGCCGGCCTCATCGCAGGCTGCATAGACGCTCGGTGGCAGGGCCTGTGCGTGTCCCCGCACAAGAGTTGCGTTACAGTCGAGTGCGCGTTCGATATCCGTCTCATTCGGCGTCCGAAGCGTGACCCCCCGAATCGGAATTTCTTCACCGTTGACCAGCAGTCCGGATTCGTTCCGCTCGACGCTGCGGAAACCAGTGGTGACAGTGCGTTCGCTATCGCCCAGGGTAGCCCGCAGCGAATACTGATGCTGCTCACCGCGTTCCCGTGGCCACCACAACGCTGGGTCATGGACCGTGATTTCGTGATTCACGACTTCTCGGCCCCCGCCAGCCGCCTCGACGGCGGCTCGTTCCATCGTTCCACGGCCCCCATGTTCGTCGGCTGGTCGGAGTGAGAACGTTATGCGATCCGATAGCGCTCCATCCGTGAGGACCGAGGCGCGGACATGAAGCCGACCGCCGTCATCAGTCAGTTCGGGGCGGACTTCGAGGCGGTCTATGCACGGCAGTGGGTGGATTTCGAGATCTGCTGCCCACCACGGCGCGGGAACTGCATCACCGTCCGGCGAGCGATCAGAAGCGTGGAAGCCCCCGAAACGGTCGGATGGCGCTTCGCAGGTGATCGCGATCTGCCCCGCTGCCGGGCGGAACGGGACTCGAAGGGGTTCGTAGTAGATATCATGGGTGATCGGCCCAGTACGATCCCCGAGAAGGGGGCCAGGCACTTCCAGAGTCGACTGGGCGTATGTCCCGTTGAGATGAAGAACGGCAATCGCATCGGCGGGGGCCGGTGGATGTTCCAGCCGAGCCTCATATCGAATGGCGTCGTATCCGGTCATGACGTCGGGCCGGCCCGGGAGCGAGACCGGCGTCGGGGACGCCCCCGGTTCCCCTGCAGGCGACGCGGTCCACTCCAACATACACCGGGGCGTGCCCGCCGGTACCTTAGGCGTTCTGTCCGGCGGTTCACTTTCAGTTTCACCCCGCCCGTGGCGCGGCTTTTGGGCGAGTCTCGTCATTCCACCAGGCGATGGGACAGACCTGCGACGCTGCAGGATGCGATCGAGCATTGTCACCCGCGGATTGCCAGCTTGTGGTCCGCCGGTCAGGTGGTGAACGCCGTGCCTATCAATGTGTGTGCGGAGCGGTGACAATCACCCTCGACGGAGCGGCCGTCGATAACCCATTGATCTACCCCTGAACCGGTAGTGCCTTCTCGGCTGGGCCCGGTGGAGAGATATGGCCGGCGCTTGGGTCGCACTATTCTCCGGCGGGAAGGATTCCTCTTATGCGCTCCACTCCGCTCTTACAACGGGGTTGGATGTCCAACGGCTTCTCACCGTCCACCCATCCCACGAATCATACCTTTACCATGTCCCACTCACCGAGTTAGCGAGTTTAGCCGCTGAGAGCATCGGCATACCACTCGTGGAAGTGGAACCCGAGGATTTGCAGGCGCCGGAGGCAACCGATGCCAGTGCACAGGGCGATGCCGAGCTCCAGCCACTCGCGGGCGCACTCGATGAACTCCACGAGGAACTCGACCTGGCTGGCGTGATCGTCGGCGCGATCGAAAGCCGATTCCAAGCGGACCGTATCGAGCGGGCTGCTGCGGACCTGGGCATCGATGTCTTTGCGCCCCTGTGGCAGCGAGATACCCGCGCATTGGCCGAAGCAATGCTTGCAGCTGGGTTTGAAATCCGGATCGTTCAGGTAGCGGCGGCTGGCCTTGATGAGTCCTGGCTCGGTCGAACCCTGGACGCGGCTGCGCTCGATGAATTGGCAGCCCTTCGCGAGGAACACGGCATCCATCTTCTTGGCGAGGGTGGGGAGTTTGAGACGTTGGTCACTGACGGTCCCCACATGACGCACCCGATCGAAATCGAAGCCGAACCCGAGTGGGACGGTACGCGGGGCACCCTCCGGGTCACGGATGCCCGGTTGCGTGCGTCCAGCTAAGTGCTTACCCCGGGTAATCAGCAGCAAACCGAGCGACGGGTTCGAGGTGCTCCGCGAGTGTCCACCCATCGTCGGTCAGACCGTATTCGACTCGTGGAGGAATCTCATCGTAGCGTTCTCGAAAGACCAAATCCGCGGTAACAAGCTCGTCCAGTCGGCTCGATACTGTTGTCGTGCTCGCTCCTGGCAGGTGGTCTTCGATCTCCCCGAAGCGGGCTGTACCATGATTCGCGACAACACAGAGGATATCTAGGGCATACTTCCGTCCGAGCAATCCGAATAGCTCACTCGCTGCACACCGACATTCACCATCGATCACACACTCCAAATCGGAGCTGGCTGACATCGTTGAGATATGCTTTTATCTCCATAGTTGTAGTACTTCACTTCGTAAAGAATATTCACACCGTCGGGAGAAACATCATCTTCAGGGAAAACGGAGTCGAAGCACTTTCGAAAAGACATTCTTCTCTCTCGAATCGGTCGGCCATGGATACCGTGATACCGCATTCGCCGGCGAGAACGCCGCGATGCCGGTCCGGCCGATACTGATCCCAACTATTCCCCCCAATCCACCGGCAGCATCCGCTGCTAGCTGCCGTTCTCAATATGGCTGTGCGCGCCGATGAGTGCGCCAGCAAGGTCCAAGTTTGAGACGTGCGTCTCGCGGTCGATGATCGAGTTATGCACCTCACAGTCCTCCACCGTCGCGTTCGGAAAGACCAACGATCCATCGACGATCGAGCCTCGGACCGTGGCCCCAGTCATGACATGGACGTTTTCGCCAAGTGTCGAATCGATGACCGCCGCATCATCGGCAACCACCGTCTCACCATCAAGCGCCCACGCCACAGCGTCGAGGTAACTCTCCGGCGTACCGATATCGAACCAGGCACCATCGAACGTAAACGCGTGGAGGGGCCGGCGATCCTGTAACCATTGGAGGTACCAGCCAGGTTCGTCAGGATTGTTACCGCCCTCGAGATATTCTTGGAAGCGAACGTCTTCGGCAGCAAACGCGTAGCAGGCGATCGACACAAGCGTCGACGCTGGCTCATCGGGTTTCTCCTGAAAGTCGACGACCCGGTCGCCGTCGAGCTCGACAAGGCCATATTGAGTCGCGCGCTCGCGTGATCCGACGTCATACGCTGCCAACGCGGCACCCTTGCGCGCCTGGAAGAAATCAAGGAAATCACCGAGATCAAAGCTGATCAAGTTATCTCCCGCAACAACGAGCAGATCCTCGTCCTCTAATCCCTCTCGATCGACCAATTGTGCGAGTGCGCCAACGACGCCGAGTTTCTCGTCCTCATCGGTGGTCTCCTCGACGGACAGTTGAGGCTTCTCGAACTCTGTCGTCGCGACATGGTTCTCGAAATCAGCGGCAAAGCGTTCGTTGGTACTCACATGGACCGCTTCGATGCGGTCGTCGGACTCGAGGGCGGCGAGGATGCGATCGATCACCGCCTCCTCACCGACGGGGAGCAGCATCTTTGGCCGGTTACGCGTGACCGGCCAGAGCCGCGTGGCGTAGCCCCCAGCGAGGACGACGGCGTGCATGTCACGGGGTGTCCCGCCGTGCGGTAAGGCCTTTGTCCTTTGTCGCCGCCAAAACTCAAGTGTTCTCGGGGGCAGGTCGCTCCATGGCGAGCCGGACGACACGCGAACGAATCGCCGACCGGCTCCGCGAGACGACGCTTTCAGCCAGCGCGCTCGCAGCCGAGTTCGAGATCGAGACGGGCACCGCCATCAGTCACGTCCGCCACATCGCACAGAGCCTCGAAAACACGGATGAGCGGCTTCTCGTCGCACCGCCACGGTGTGCGGAGTGTGGGTTCGAGGACTTCGACGATCCAGCAAACCGCCCAAGCCGATGCCCGGAATGCCAGAGTGAGGATGTCGGAGAGCCGAGCTTTACGGTCGAATCCGTCGATCAATCGTAGCAGGCTGTGGCGACTCGCTCTGCATAGCGATGGCGGAGGAGTTCGGTGATCGGGCCGCCACCGACACCGAGGCCGTCGATCGTCTCGACCGGTCGGATCTCCCATGTGGAGTTCGTGAGAAAGGCCTCGTTCGCCTGCCGGAGCGTCTCGATGTCGAGGTGCTGCTCGAGCACGGGAAACTCTTCATCGCGAGCCAATTCGAGAACGATCTGACGGGTGATCCCCGCGAGAAGATCGGCGTCAGCAGGCGGAGTGATTAGCTGCCCATCCACAACAGCGAAGATGTTCGAGGTCGCTCCCTCGAGGACGCGCCCCTCGATGTCACGCATAATGGCCTCATCGGCGTCGTATTCCGCCGTTGCGGCCCGTTGGAGTTCGAGTCTGGCAAGGATGCCATTCAGATAGTTGAGCGTTTTTGCATCCGTTGGGAGGGCGTTATCCGGAATCCGTCGTGTTCTCACAGTTTGGAGGGTGGCTGGCCCATCCCACACCGGCTCCCCATCCGGGCCGCCACGTGGCAGTTCGCGCGTCACCACAACGACGGTCGGATCTGGATCGGATGGCGGGGTAAGCTTCCCATGATCGGCTCCACGGGATATCGTGAGACGCACGTACGCCTCAGTGAGATCGTTCGCGTCGAGAGTTGCATCGATCCGCCGGCGAAGCTCAGTCCGGTCCGGGAGGGCGCCGCCGAAGCCAAGCGTCTCGCAACTGGACGCGAGGCGGCTGGCGTGCGCGTCCCAGGCGAAGATCGTCCCGCCGTAGGCCCGCATCGTTTCGAATGCGCCGTCACCGTACCGAAAGCCCCGATCGTGAATGCTAACGGTCGCTTCATCCTCCGGAATGAGAGCCCCATCCAGATTCACCTGCGGCGTCATGTGGCCCGCGAAAGGAAATTTCCAACCAACTGGTCGCCGGTCCCAGTGAGCATGCTTTCGGGATGAAACTGGAGGCCGATGTGTGGACGTGACTCGTGGCGAACACCCATCACGATACCAGACTCGTCGTCGGTCCAGGCAGTAAGCGTGAGTGCATCCGGAAGCTCTCCGGCTGGCACCGCAAGCGAGTGGTAGCGGCCGACCTCGAGTCGCTCCGGGAGGTCCCGGAATACCCCCCGACCGTCATGGGCGACCAACGACGTCTTACCGTGGACCACAGCAGGCGCATGCCCCACCTCCGCGCCATTGGCAGCGCATAATGCCTGGTGGCCGAGACATACTCCCATGGTGGGATATTCCCGTTCGGCAAATACTGGAATCGAGACTCCCGCGTCGGCTGGGGTACCGGGACCTGGCGAAACGACGATTGCATCCGGGCCAAGCGCATCCAACGCTGCGAGGTCGATCGCGTCGTTGCGACGGACGATGACCTCCCCATCGGGCCCGGTCGGATCCTCGAGGACTGCACCGACAGCCTGGACGAGGTTGTATGCAAATGAATCGTAATTATCCACGACCAGGACGCGCATATTGCTGCTACGAGTCTTCAGGCAAAGAAGTTCGTGGTCGAACTCTGTCAGCGATCGCGTGCTTGTTCGATCCAGTCGCGAGCCCGTGACTGGGAGGTCTCGGCCGCCTCCGCCACGGACGATGCATCGGCTTCGGCCAGGTCAGCGATGGTTTCGATGCCAGCATCCGCGAGACGTTCGGCGTACGTTGGCCCGATCCCCGTGATCTCCTGGATATTCGGTGCCGTCTCCTCGTCGGCAGTGGGTTCCTCCACGCTCTCATCCGCTGACGGTTGGTCGTCGGCCCCGGCAGCACTCGCTGACTGGGGAGCACGGGGGCCAGCATCGGTGCCTTTGACGGCGTCCTCAGATTCGGTGGAGGGCCGGCGCTCGACGGTGATCTCCGGGTCCCTCCGGCGCCGCGATCGGCCGCCGAGACCGAGGGCGGCCTTCAGCTTCTCTAGCAAACCCATATCCGGCGGTTCGCCGCGGCGCCATATAAAAGCGTTCGACGGGTCAGAGATGCTCGCGGAGAGCTGTATTCATCGCGTCAATAGGGGCGTCCATTCCGGTCCACACCTCGAATGCTTCGACCCCCTGGAAGAGCAGCATCCATCCACCGTCAACGATGCTGGCACCGGCGGCATCCGCGTCCTGAAGCAATCGTGTCTCGAGCGGACTGTAGACCGCGTCGAGGACTGCGAGATCAGCATGAAGGGCGTCACTGGGAACCGGCGACCGATCCTCCTCCATTCCGACGCTTGTGGCGTTTACGAGTAGTGCTGCATCCGGCAGGAGATCCGGCAACTCGTCCAGGCCATGGGCCGTTGCGTCTCCGCCGCCTTCTCGTATATTCGACGCCAAGTCTTCAGCTTTCGAAACAGTCCGGTTGGCGATGCGGACCCGCACCCCCTCATCAGACAGCGCGACAGCGATCGCTCGTCCGGCGCCACCGGCGCCAACGACAACCGCCGTCCCAGTGAGTGAAATGCTGTGGTGGTGGAAGGCGCGAATAACGCCTGACGCATCCGTGTTGTATCCGGTGGGTGGTGTCGTCTGGAAATCGATCGTATTGACCGCGCCAATCCGGTCCGCAAGTGTCGCGGGTTCAACGGCATCGAGGACATCCTGTTTGAACGGTATCGTCACATTCAGCCCTTGCACGTCTAAGGTCCGGGCCGCATCGACCGCCGCTGCACCAGCCTCGACCGGCGGCTCGAAAGTGACGTAACGGGCATCCAGATCAAGGGCGGCATAGGCCGCTTCGTGCATGGGTGGCGAGACGGAATGCCCGACCGGATTCCCGATCAATCCGTAAACGTCCATGCCGGATGCACCGTCGGGGGTTACATAACGGCCACGGGGGCAATGCGCAAGACACTACTCCCGGGATGCGAAGATTCCGCCGTGACGCGTCGTTTCGGGCACCCGCTTGCTCCCGTTGCCGTGGCGGTCATATTGACGATCCCGTGGATCGTCGCCTGGGGAAGCGGTGCCTATCGCGGATTCGGGAACCTGGGACGGGTTGTCGTCGCGGGTTTCGCCGTCCTCGGGTCCTCGTTCTTGCTTGCGTGGGCGGCAGAGACGGCCGAGAAAGATGTCCCCCGTGCATTCGCGATCGCCGTTCTTGCCGTGCTAGCGGTCGCCCCGGAGTATGCTGTTGATGCCCTCTACGCGTGGGGCGCGGGCAGTCGCGGTGCGACCGCACAGGCTTGCGCGGATCTCGCTCCTGGTCTGATCGAGCGCGTGTCGACCATGCCCCGTTCAGCGATCACCACCCCGGCCGAGCATTTGGCACTCGGTTGTCACGAGGGGAACTTGGCGATCGCAAATATGACGGGTGCGAATCGAATCTTGATCGGCATCGGCTGGGCTGGAATTGCGTTATTCACCGTCGTCCATGCGCATCGATCGCAGGATCCCGCTGTGGAGTCACGAACTGGATTGCTTGCGGATCGCGTGCATCTCGATCGGGGCATCGCAACGGAGATCACCTTCCTCGCAATGGCTACGCTCTGGGCGTTCCTCGTCCCACTTGGTGGCGGGATCGACCTACTCGATATGGTTGTTCTCGTCGGTCTGTACGTAGTATATATTGGCATCATCGTCACCGGGGATGTTGAAGTCGGGGAGAAACACACTGGCGTCCCGGCGTACCTGCAATCATTCGAAAAATCTGTCCGCGTCCCGATCGTTCTTCTCCTGTTTGCCTACTCCGGGTTCCTGATTCTCACGGCGGTCGAGCCGTTCGCACATGGTCTCGAAGCCGTTGGCGTTGCCATTGGCGTTCCCGCGTTTTTCATGATTCAGTGGATCGCCCCACTCGCGAGTGAATCGCCGGAATTGATCGTCGTGGCAGTCCTCGTTTGGAAGTCACGATCGACCGCAGGATTCAACGCGCTGATCTCGTCGAAGCTGAACCAGTGGACGTTACTCATCGGTACGCTCGGAATCGTCTTCTCGATCGCCCTCGGCCAATACGGAACACTACCGTTCGATCTCGTCCAGAGCGGTGAGATATGGATTACGGCTGCGCAGTCCTACTTCGCCCTCGCCGTTCTTGTCAACTTTAATATCTCTCTCAGAGAAGCGGTCGCGTTGTTTGTCCTGTTCCTCTCTCAGGTTATCCTCGAATTCGTCTTCCTGAAGTTTTGGGCGCCGTTTCCCGATCCGAAATTCGAGTTACTCATGATATACACAGCGATCTATCTGATCGCTGGAACAGCGCTTTTCATCGTCCGGCGTGGCGCCGTTATGGAACTTTGGCATTTGACTGCGAATACGATCCGCTCGGCTCTCAACCGTGAACCCGTCGAACCGACGAAAGGCGACTAATGCTTGGGGTCGTCGT
>JBDGPQ010000196.1:0-8812 GCA_042219595.1 Haloarculaceae archaeon | reverse complement strand
GATCTGGAACGTTCGGACGAGGCCACGATTCGCGATATCTTCCGTGCGATCGCGAGTGATGTCCATGCCGTCGAACTGGATCTCGCCGGCGTCCGGTCGATGGACGCCGGTGATGAGATTGAATGTCGTCGACTTCCCCGCCCCGTTCGGGCCAATCAAACCCGTCATCGTTCCGGTTTCAACGTCGAAGGACAAGCGGTCGACCGCAGTGATGCCCCCGAAACGCTTCGTTAGCCCGTCAACCGACAGGAGTGTTCCAGTCTCCGCAGTCATGGCTCGTCACCCCGTTCGGAGAGGTCCACGGCCGCGGCGACCTCGGTCCGGTGGCCGAGCAGTCCGTCCGGGCGCCGCTGGATCAGGACGACGAGAACAACCCCTAACAGGACCAGGCGGAGCGCCGCGACGTTGACGTCTGACAAGGTATACGCGAGGAGCGGCGCCGGATCAAGACCACCCAACGCACCGATCGCTTGGCCAATCGTGTTTGGTGCCGCTCCTGGGTCGAACAATTCGACGATGACACGACGAACGAAGTTCGGGCCCTCGAACAACAAGCTCGCGAATACTGCCCCGCCGATGACACTGCCCGTATTCGATCCCGCACCGCCGATGATCAATGCCACGAAGACATAGAAGGTCTGAATCGGCCGGAATGACTGCGTCGCCACGTAGCCGCCGGGCAGTCGCCACAGGATTGCCGCGAGGCCCATCAGCGCACACCCGAGTGCGAAGACTTTGACTTTGAACCACCGGGTGTCCTTGCCAAGCGACTGCGCGACGAGTTCATCCTCCCGGATCGCTTTTAAGACTCGGCCGAATGGCGAAAACCCGATTCGCAGCATCAGCCAATAGACGACCGCGAGTACGGCAACGAGGACGAACACGTATGTCCACCCCGTTACGACCGATTGCGTGATCCCGAGAGCATCGGCAGAATCGAAGACGAGCCGACCAAAGGCCGTGGGATCGGATCCGGCCGCGGCGGGATTCTTGAAAAAGAGGATCCGCAATGGGTTCTCCGGGAACCGCCAGTCCCGAGCGGGACACCGAAGATGATGAACTCCTGTGTGACCGGCGAACGAATGCCCAGACGGATGATCTCTGAGAGTGCCAACGTCACGATTGCCAAGTAGTCCCCGCGAAGCCGGAGCGCCGGCAGGGAGGCGACGGCACCGACAAGCGCCGCCGCGAGGATGCCACCAATAACGCCGATCGGGAGTGGTAACCCCAGGCCGGGGAACGTCGCCGATGGGGACGTGCTCAGCAGCCCAAATGTGTACACCCCGACGGCCATGAATCCAGCAATCCCGATGTTGAATAACCCTGCGTAGCCCCACTGGACGTTCAGGGCGAGCACAAGAATGGCGTAGATTGCGGAGAGAAACGTGATTCGGCGGAGAGTATTGACCGTCCCGTTCAGATCGAAGCCAAGAACGAGTGAAACGATCGTATAAAGCGCGTACAACGCGAGCAAGAAGACCGCCAGCAACCGGAGGTCGCTATCGCCGACCCACTCGTCGATCATGTTCCGAGCTTGCCCGACGCTCATGCTGTCCGCACCCCACCGAGCAGACCAGCAGGCTTGATCAGCATGACGGCGATCATCGCGACGAACGCCGCTGCGATGATCAGGCTTGACGGAATCCACACGAGTGAGAGTCGGCTCGAGATGCCAATCAGGAGGCCGCCGAGAATTGCACCGTACGCCGAGCCGATCCCGCCGAGGATTACCGCTGCGAAAATGAGCAACAGAAGGGCCCACCCGAGATCCGTCGTCAACGTCCCCTGCTCAAGAGCGATGAGGAAGCCGGACGCACCTGCAAGGCCACCACCAAGTAGCCACGTATCACGGACGACCCGTTCGGTTGGGATCCCGGTAACTTGAGCGAGGTCGCGATTGTCGGCCATTGCCCGCATGGCCGTACCGAGTTTCGTCCGCTGAAGCAGGAGGTGCGTCCCGAGCATGAGGAGCGCCGCAACGACCGCAAGGGTGACTTCATGCGCGGTCACGGTTACTGAACCGCCATCGATCGTGAGTACGAAATCCGGTGTAGCCGATCCCGATGTTAACCCCCGTGTTCCGGCTTGAAAGAAGAAAACGATGGTGTATCGGAGCGCAAGGGCGACGCCGACACTCGCGATCAACAACGAAATGCCACTCTCGTTTCTGATGGGTCGAAACACGAGTCGATCGATCCCCAGTGCTAGTGCCGCGGTCGTGACCGCGGAAACAATCAATCCGGCCACGATCGGAATCGGCGTGTTGGTGACGCTAACGCCGAGCGCACCGGTATCGATGGGAATCGGGCCGCCAACATAGATGAGCGCCTCGACAGCGACGGACCCCAAGCCGGCGATGAGGAATGTCGTGATCCACCCAGCGAACGCGCCGGCGGTGACGAGATCACCGTGTGCAAAGTTCGCGAATCGAAGAATCGAATACGTCAGCGCAAGCCCAATGCCGGCAAGGCCAACGGACAGTCCCAAAACGGTCCCGTCCCAGATGAATCCGATGACCCGTGCCCACCCGAGTGTGCCGATTGCAAGTCGGCGGGCCAGGTCGGCGATGAATACGATCGCGACCAGGAGAAGTAAGATCTCGGCCGATCGCCGCCGCGCCGTACTAAGAATGGATGGCAGCGGTGCACCCGAGGCCATGGGCCGGCTTACCCCGGGTAATCATAAAAGCTTGTGCGGACGCCATCCGGCCACTAGCCTTTGATTGCCTGGCCATTGTCTGATCAGCCGAGGGAGAGATCACGAAGGAATGCAGGCGCAGTAAGGGATCCTCAATCGCTCGCTTTTGAGGTTTCAAATGGCCGCGGCGGCAGCCGGAGATCGTCGAGTTCAGGCAAGTGTTTCACATTATATACAACCTGCAAGTGGTCAGACTCCGGAGCGCCGACACAAGAGAGCCGGATGCCACGGTCAAGCATCGTCTCCGGGAGAATGTGATTGACCGGTGTCGACAAATCGCCATCATGGACCGCAACAGCACAATTCGCGCAGGCGCCGCCCCTGCAGGCGAACGGCCAGTCGTAGCCAATGTGCTCAGCCGCTTCGAGTAAACTCGCATCACCGCTATCGACAGCAAATCGACCGAAATCCGGCGGTTCAAGGCCGGTTTCCGCAGCCTTGTCAAACAAATCCGGGTCCTCGAGTGTCCAGCCAAAATCCGCTAGCACGTCGAAGTTTAGGTATTCCACTGTCGTCGCTGTCGCATCCTCCTTCTCGTCGGTGGCTGCCTCGGTATCGCTACCATCAGGGTTCTCGAGGTCGGCGCCGTCAGCGCCGTTCGTACTCAGTTGATCGTATGCTGAGCGGACCACGAGGAACGCACCGACTGAGCCACCTTGATCCGGATGCGTCTCCTTGACCCGCTCTCGGTAAGCGGCCTCGATCGTCGCTTCGTCCGCGTCGGGATCGACCCCCAGCACTTCGTGTGGCGCGTCCACAGCTGGGCCTAGCGATACGGCCCACATAACGCTTGTCTCGTCGTCCTCAAGCCGCCCGGCTGCGGGCGGTCAGGACGATCCCCGAAATGACAATCGCACCGCCGATAAGCGTCGTTATCCCCGGCCATTCACCGAGAAGGAGAGCGGCAAGCACCGTGCTTCCGAGGGGTTCGCCGACCAGCGCAACGCCGATGACCGTCGATTCGAGGTGCTCGAGAAGCCAGTTGATCACCGTGTGCCCGAGTACGCCCGGGCCGATCGCCATCCCGAGAAACAGCAGCCACTCGCGAACAGGATATCCACCAAGGGGAAAGCCTGCCAAGAGCACAACGACGAGAAGCCCGCCAGCCGCAGCCCCGTACACGACAGTCACGTACGGGAGGACCGGAAGACGCTGCCGCAGCGAGCGACCGACAAGAATGTACGCCGCTGCAGCCGCGGCGCCGGTGAGTGCGAGGGCATTACCCCAGAGTGGCCAGACGGCCACCGCGGTAGTATCAGCACTACCAAGCGACAATATCACCGCCCCCGCGACTGCGACGAGGATGCCAGCGGTCATCCTGCGGGTAACGCGCTCGTCGAGAAGTGCCCACGCACCGATTGCAACAAAAATCGGCTGAGCTTGGACGAGCGTGACCGACGCCGCGACGCTCGTCCATGACAGACTCTCGAACCACGCGGCGAAGTGAACCGCCAGTGCCACCCCGGCAGCGAGCGCGATACCCAGCTCGCGACGGTCGAATGAGGAGAGTGTCCGCGGGTGCCGAGCCAGGGTCAGCGGCCCGAGAATAAGAATCGTCAGGAGGACGCGGTAGAATGCAGCCACCTGTGGCGGGGCTCCGCTCCACCGAATGAGAATCGCACTCGTGCTAACGGCGATGATCGCTATCCCAAGTATGACAAGCGGCGAGCGGGGCGCCACGGCTTACTGCCGGCGGATTTCGTGGCGGCCAAATCCGTAGCGGAGCCGGTTGGCCAGCCGACGTGAAAACCGTCCGTCGGAGCGGCTACCGAACCGTTCAGCGAGGGCCGCGTAGATCAGCGGCAGCGGCACCTCCTGCTCCAACGCTTCCTGGATGGTCCAGGTACCGGTCGAGCCTCCGGCCACATGATCGGCCACGTCGCCGAGGTCATTGCCCTCCTCACGGAACGCTTCCTCGCAGAGCTCGAGTAGCCAGGACCGCACGACGGCACCTTCGTTCCACACTCGAGCCACCGCTTCGAGATCCAGATCGTACCGGCCCGCCGAGAGCAATTCGAAGCCCTCGCCATATGCCTGCATTAGCGCGTACTCGACACCATTATGAATCATCTTGACATAGTGTCCCGCTCCTGATGGGCCGAGGTGTTCGTGCCCGGCCGGCCCCGTCGCAATGGCATCGAATATTGGCTCGAGCGTGGCGTATGCCTCGGCCGGCCCACCAATCATCAGTGAGAACCCAAGGTCAGCGCCCGCAGGGCCGCCGCTTGTGCCACAATCCAGATATGCCGCATCGATCGCTGCTGCCCGCCGAGTCGAGTCTCGGAAGTGCGAGTTGCCCGCATCGACGACGATATCTTCGGATCCGAGGTGTGGATCGAGCGCGTCGAGCGCTTCATCGACGGGGTCGCCTGCAGGGACCATCAGCCAGATCCGCTTTGGATCGTCGAGAGCTTCGGCGAGGGCGTCGATGGAATCCGTACCCGTTGCACCGGCATCGGCGGCTCTTGCGACAGCCTTCTCATCGACATCGTGGGCGACTACATCGTGGTCCGCCGCAATCGCCCGGTCGACCACGATACGACCCATTCGCCCGAGCCCAACGACGCCGAGTTCCATGCCCGCGAGTGGAGGGGCCGGCAAGTAGTGGTTGCGATCCGGCGGAGTTTTGAGGTGAGATCCGCCACTCACATGCATGAGCCGACCATTGGCGCTGGTGACGGGAGGGAGCGGCGGCATCGGGCGAGCCATCGTCGAGGAGCTGTCGAGCGATCACGATATCGCTATTCACTACCACTCGGACCGCGACGGTGCGGAGTCAGCAGCGGCGATCGCGGCCGACAACGGGGCGGACACATGCCTGATCCAGGCGAATCTGGCGGATCGTGCGGCGGTCGAGGCGGCCGTCGATGAAGCGATCGAATTCGGCGGCGGCCTCGACGTTCTCGTCAACAATGCGGGGTTATTCTATACCGAGAGCTTGCTCGAGATCAGTCCGGAGCGAATCGAGACGACGATGCGCGTGAACGCCGAGGGAACGATATGGGTGACCCGAGCCGCGCTCCCAGCGCTGCTGGACGACGGTGGACATATCGTGACGGTCTCCTCACGGGCCGGGACCCGTGGAAGTCCTACGGACCCCACCTACGGGGCATCCAAAGCGGCCGTGATCGGACTGACCCAGTCGATCGCACTCAATCATACTGAGGATGGCATCTTCGCGAATGTGGTCGCTCCCGGGGCAGTTGACACAAAGATGTTCGATGATGAGCGCCGCCCAGCACGAAAGGAAGCGTCGCCGATCAGCCGGCTCGTCAAACCCGATGAAGTCGCGGAGGCGGTGCGCTTCTTCGCGGAAACGGCGGCTATTTCGGGACGTGTACTCGAGATCGACGGCGGCGCCCCTTAATCCGGAAAGAGCGTAATGTCATCGGTTTGAATGGTTCCGAGGACCTCTTCCCGCGTCTGCGCCCGCTCCGCGAGATCCGCGGGGAGGGTTGAGATATCCGGCCAATCGGCCTCGAGGAGATTGTCGGACGGGTCTCGAAAGTAAACCTGCACCGCTCCGTCAGGAAACTCGTAGAGGGGCGCCCCGAAGGTATCATCGAGGGCCTCACGCTCCTCGAGGGTGGCGACAAGGCCCGCAAAGTCCTCAACTGTGAGTGCAAGGTGGTGATATTGTGGACTTGGTGCGGCGCGCTCGGTGAGGTGGAGCTGCCCGTTGTCGAGTTGGAACCACGCGCCGCGCGCGCTGGAATTGACCGACGGGATTTGTTCGAGTCCGAGAACCTCCTCGTAGAAGTCCACGGCAGGTTCGAGAGCGTCAACGGCGAGACTCACGTGATTGATCGCGGTGGCAGGCATTGGAGGGACGATGCGGCCGTATGAGATACGTTTTGGGTCCGGATCGACCCGTACTTGTGGGACCGCGGAGAATGACCGACTGATGGCGACCACCGAGTTCGAGATACCCGGCGAGACCGCACTCGTAACGGGCGCCTCCAGGGGCATCGGGAAGCGAATCGCGTTTCAATTTACGGCAAAGGGCATCGATACAGTCATCTGCTCACGAGAGCAGGCCAACGTTGACGAAGTTGCCGACGAAAACGCTGCGAGCGACCGCCCTGGGGAGATTCTCCCCATCGAGTGTGACGTGCGCGAGAAGAGTCGGGTCGAGGCGATGATCGACGACACCGTCGAGACGTTCGGCGGACTCGATATCCTCGTGAATAACGCAGGCGCCGTATTCCATGCGGAGTTCGACGAGCTGAGTGAGAACGCCTGGAATACGATCGTGGACATCAACCTCAATGGCGTCTATAACGTCACGCATGCCGCGAGCGATGCACTCAAAGACGGGGGCGGGTGGGTAGTCAACATCTCGACAACGCGGACACATGAAGCAGCCCCCGGTGAAACGCACTACGCGGCAGCGAAGTCCGGTGTCAACAACCTAACAAAATCCCTCGGGCGGGAATGGGCATCCGATGGCGTCCGGGTGAACTGCGTCGTCCCCGGATTCATCGCGACGCCACAGGCCGTTACCGCGGGCTCGATCGATCCGGCGACGATCGAGCGGGCGGAGGTTGACCGCCAGGTCGGCGTGGTCGGCGAAATTGCCGATGTCGTCGAATTTCTCGTCAGTGACGCCGCGTCGTTCCTCGTGGGCGAACTCGTGACCGCCCGGGGTGTTCCGCCGTACCTGCCCGCACCGGAGGACTGACTACTCGATCTCGATCGGCGACGCCTCCGGATCGAAGTCATCCGTCCAGGGTAGCATCGAGTGGTGGTCGTTGATCATAACGAGATCACCGTCTTGGTTGAGAAGCTCCTCTGTCACCGTAATGATCCCTCGGTCCCGACCGCGATCGAGATCTTTCTGCCGGATCCGCTTATCGGTGACCTCGGCCTCGAGGTGGACAGTATCTCCGGGATGCGCGCCGGTGACGAACCGCATGTTGTCCCGGCCGTAGGCAACGGAGGCCTCGTACTCCCATCCCGACAATTCGTTCCAGAGCCCGGACGAGATTGTGATGAGGACGGTATTCTGAACGAGAAGGTCGCCCCATTCCGTGTCCTGCATATACTCTCGGTCGACGTGAACACGGCCACCGTATTCGTAGCCGGCCGCCCGGTGAATGTCCGCCTCCGAGAGCGTCCGCCCATCGGATGTCTGGCTGTCGCCGATCTGGAAATCGTCAAAGTAGCGTTTGATCTCCATATAGCCCACACCGCGATGGATGGTATAAACATGCGGGCACCCGACCGCTAGACGTTAGGTCACGCCTCGTGGAGGAAAGGGCATGAGTGTCTGGCTCCAGGAGCATACGTGGCCGGAAATCGCGACGTACCTTGAGGACAAACGAACGGTGCTGGTGCCGATCGGCAGTACCGAACAACACGGACCCCACCTTCCAACGGGAACCGACGCGATGGAAGCCATCTCGGTCGCAGAAGGCGTGGCCGAGGAGCTTGACTTACTGGTCACACCGCCTATTTGGTACGGTGACGCGCGACATCATCTCGCCTATCCGGGCACGTTGGCACTCCGGCCCCGGACGGTGATCGCCCTGTTGGAGGATCTGTACGATTCACTGGCGCATCACGGATTCGAGCGGGTCGTCACGGTGAATGGCCACCGCCGGGCCAATGTTGCCGTCATCGAGAACGCGATGACGACCGCCGCTGAGGACCACCCCGATATCGAGTTTGCTCTCGCAGACCTCGTGCAGGTGGCGGTCTCAGCCCACAAGGAATTGATGGACGGCCATCCGGAAGACGGCACACACGGCGGAGAGTTCGAAACTTCGTTCATGCTGGCTGAATATCCAGAGCTGGTCCGCACGGATGCGATGGAGCCGAATACCGGCCGACCGTTTTCGGATAGCGTCACGCGGTCCTCCATCGACAAACACGACACCCTCAAGACCGCCTCGAGTTGGCAGGCGAGCGCCGAACGAAAGGCCGAGGGGCATCCCGGCCATCGCGGCGATCCGACGCTCGCAAGCGCTGAGAAGGGCGAGAAGCTGCGGGCAGCGATGATCGCGCGGATCGTCGAGTTTATCGAAGACGCGCAGGCACAGCCGGCCGACGGGGCGAACGCTTAACTGTCGCACCGTCGCCGAAGGGGCATGGTTGACGCAGATGACCCAGCAGT
>JBDGPQ010000056.1:0-8897 GCA_042219595.1 Haloarculaceae archaeon | reverse complement strand
GCTTCCGGAACTCCTGGATAGCGTCGTCGATATCGATGATCCCGATGCCCAGCAGCGGATCGCAACCCGGCTTCGCGAGATCGCTCCAGGTGAGTCGGCTGCCCGTGCCGCTGTGTCTGTCGCGATCCATGATCTCGCCGCACGCCGGCATAATGAGCCACTATATCGACGATGGGGCATCGATCCCGCGCGGTCGCCGACGTCCTCCTATACCGTGGCGATCGATGACCCAGCAACCATGGGCGATCGGGCTGCCGAAATTGTCGACAGTGGGTTTCCGATCCTCAAAGTCAAGCTGGGTACCGATGACGATCGCGCTCGTCTCGAGGCCGTCCGCGAAGCTGCTCCAGCGGCGACGATCCGGGTCGATGCCAACACTGCCTGGTCGCCCGCGGAGGCAATCGAGCACAGCGAGTGGCTCGCCGATCTCGGAGTCGAGTTTATCGAGCAGCCGGTTCCAGCGACCGACATCGATGGGTTGGCACAGGTCCGGGACGCGTCGTCGCTCCCCATTGCCGCCGACGAATCCTGCGTGACCGCGAATGACGTCCCCGCAGTGGCTGACGCTGTCGATATCATCGTTGTCAAGTTGATGAAGTGTGGGGGGCTTCGTGCGGCTGTCGCTCAGATCGCTGCAGCCCACGCTCATGATCTCGATGTCATGCTCGGCTGCATGATCGAGAGTAACGCCTCGATCGCGGCCGCGTGTCAATTATCCCCCATGGTTGAGCACGCGGATCTTGACGGCGCACTGCTGCTCGCCGATGATGCCTTCGACGGTGTCCCAATCCCGGACGGCCGCATCGATCTTCAGGGCACGGCCGTCTCCGGGACGGGGGCTTCACCGATCTAGAAGTCCGCGAAGGAATCGACAGTAAGTGATCGTTCGATGTACGCTTGCTGCATTTCCGCGAGCGCTTCCGCGAACTCCATCCCAGACTCGAGCGCGTCTCGAACCCGATGTACCTTCCATCGACTTGGTGTCCGACGCTCCGACCAGCGGGTGCGTATCGGCGCCAGATACCGCTCGATCGCGGCCGGCGGCACGCCGGATTCCTCCAGCCCTCGCGATGCATAGGTGAATATTTCGTCATAGATCACCCCCCGATCACCGGTTCGCTCACCATCGGCCGTGACCCATGCAATGTCGGCGTCGAGACCGTTCCGAGCGGCTGCATAGAAGCTCCTCTGTGCGGCCTCCCACGGGAGTTCGACGATCGGGTGATCAGCCGCGACGAGGCCACGCACGAGCCCAGCGGTGAGAGCCTGCAACCCAATCACATCTGTGACGGTCGGTTGGGTTGGCAGTGGTCGATATTCGATTCGAAGCGAATGTTCATCGTTATTGGCATCGACATGATCGCCGCCGATCACCGCCCGGAGCCACCGCCAGTATGTGCCACGTTTGTGATCGAGTTCCCAGACGCGCCCCTCGAGCGTCTCGCGCGGGATATCACCCTCGATCCACTCCCGGAGGAACGGCGCGTACAGATCATCATCGACGAGCCGGTCAAGGACGTCCCCCGGGGTATCCACATCACGTGGCACTTTGACCTTCGGATTTTGCGTAGCATTCACGGACTGTTCGAAGACCGCGATCCGAAGTTCGTGGTGGGTCTCGTCCAGCAGCGCTGCTGGATCCGCGACCTCACCATACAGGTCTGCGGGTGCAAACGGCGAGTTCGTCGCCAGCGCCAAGACCGGCCCCATCGTACGGATCGCGGTATTGTAGTAGGCTGGAAACTCGGTCGCAACGGGCACCTGAAGGTGGGGCTGGATGGAGGTGGCGAGCGATTCGACAAGGATCGTCGGAAACGATCTCTCGATTCCTGGCAGTGATAATTCGATCGCCCCATTCGCGTGCTTGAGCGTGGCGTTGTCGATGGCAATGTAGCGCGGATCCGGACGCATATTCTCGGCGAACACGAACCCGTTGCGCTCCTCGATCGCCGAGAGGTACGCATCGGTTCCTTCTGGGGGCGGCACGCTGAACATACCGTCCAATATCAGCTCACAATCCACCGCGCGGGCGGCCGTCCGGGCACTGGTGACGTGCTCGCGAATTGCGGCGGCCTGGTCGGCCAGGCCGGTCTCGCCGAACACCGTGGGTTCGGTATTGACTTCGGCATTATGGAGGCCGAGTTCCTTGTTGGTCCCCGGCGCGTCGAACACGGCGTCCGGGAGTTCGGTCAATTGGGGGTGATCTGCAGCCGGGTCAACTGCATAACACTCCATCTCCAGCCCGACAGCGAAGTTTGCGTTGTCGAACCGGCCTGCGTTGATTTGCGCACGGAGCCAGTCCGCCTGCTCGGCGACGCGTTCGTGAAACGTCTCGGCCGCGTCTGCCGAGAGGGAGCGCTCCACGAGAGCCGCGGGATCGTCAGTTCCCCGTCCATCCGCCATATTCGCCACTGGCACCACCGCCCCCTTCTAAATGTCGACCACGAGCACGGGAACGTCTCCGTTCTTTACCACGCGTTCTGTCGTGCTACCCAGATGAGCGAGTCTATCGGGCCCGGTCCGGCCGTGCGTTCCGATCGCAATCAGATCCACGTCCGCCGCATCTGCATACGTGAGGATCTCCCGATGGGGGATACCGTCGCGCGACTCGGTAACGACCGGAACGCCCGCGTCCTCGGCTGCCGATCTGACAGCAGCGAGCGCCTCTTCGCCCTCTTCCCTGAGCGATTCGCGAATTTCTGCCGTTTGCCCGTCCGCGGCAGCAGTGTATCGTCGGCGATCGACGACGTACAGTCCGTGGACCGTGGCATCGTGGTCCTTCGCGATGGTCAGCGCATGTTCGAGCACCGCCTCCGTTCCGGGACTGCCGTCCGTTGGCACGAGGATCGCATCGTACATTGCTAACGTCACCGGGCGCCACCCACAAAGGGCTCCGTTTCCGGAAGTGGACATGTCTCGGGGATTCGAAAAAGTATTTCTCGCCGGTCTATCATGGTAATAGATTAAGGATGAGGGATCACGCGTGGGATGGTGGTAGACTGACGGTTGAGCTGTACGTCCGATCCCTCGCGCCGCGGGTTGGTCACGAGCGGCTTGATACGGTGGTTGATCGGCTTGATCACCTCGCGTCGACCGGCTATCTGGCCGATTTTACCGTGCGGATCACGGGTGACGAGATTCCCGCGACGCCAGCGGATGCGGTATCTGAAACTGGTGCATTTCTCAGCCGCCGAGTCAGCAGCTTCGAGTCTTGGGCCAGCCGAACCGGTCGGTCATTGGATGCTTCGTTCGAACGTAGAATTGTGGCCTCCGGGATCATCGGACAGACCCATACGGCAATCGTCCCACCGATGATTGCAATGGCTGAGTTTCTCGACGGCGACGTCCGCTACGTCTCGCCATGCAGTGACAGCCATGGACAAGTGTCCGTCGAGGATCGCCTCACATCAATGGAGTCAGCGGCAACCGGGCAGGAATCCGACGTCGCGAGCCGCCGATTGTCTGAACCCCGAACGACCGGACGCTGATTCACCGTCCAGTGAAGTTCGGATGGTTGCTGACGTGCCGCGGCAGATATCGCTTCGGTGACGGGAGATCGCCGACGTCCTCGCGGACCATTGTCTCGAGTTCTGCGGCAGTTGCATCGACTTCGGTCCCTTCCGCACGGACGTTCACACCCAGGGGCTGGCCACCAATTTCGTCATCGCCGATCACCACATAATATGGAACCCAGTCTGTTTCAGCTGTCGCAATCCGCTTCCCGACCGACTCGTTCCGGTCATCGACATCTACGCGGATGCCGGCTGCCTCGAGGTCGTCCGCGAGGTCATCGCAGTACTCGAGGTGTAAGTCCGGATCGACCGGAATGAATCGCACTTGGGTCGGTGACAGCCAGGTCGGCAACTGGGGTATCTCCATCGTCGCCGTCTCCTCGAGAAGCGCCGCCATCACCCGCTCGATCCCCCCCGATGGTGAGTAATGAAGGATGGGCGGATGGTGCGTCCCATCCCCATCCGCGTATTCGATGTCGAACCGTTCGGCACTCTCGACGTCGATTTGGACAGTAGGATTTTCGATCGGCCGGCCGAGACCATCGATCGCGGCGAAATCGATCTTTGCCGACCAATAGTGGTGACGTTCGGGCAGAATCTCGAGGAGTGCGGGCGTCTCGAGTTCAGCGACGACCCGCTCGATCCAACCCATATTCGACTCGTAGAAGTCCGCTGTCACGCGGATCGCGGGGACGTAGTTGATCCCAAGGTCCGCCGAGGTCTGCAACGCGAGCTTGGCTTGCGCGAGCAGTTCCGAGCGTGCCTCGTCCATATCTCGTGTCGCCGTGTGCATGTCCGGCATCGTAAACGCCCTGAGCCGCTTCAGGCCGGTTACCTCGCCGCGCTGTTCCCGCCGGAACGAGTACGTGGACATCTCGTAGATCCGCAACGGAAGGTCACTGACCGAAATATGCATATCTCGCATGATCGAGAACTGGCCAAAACAGGCGGCGAATCGGAGCATCATCCGCCGATCACCCGACTCGAATCGGTACTGCCGTTCACCAAACTTCCCCGCGTGCTCGTTGATCGCTCGGGCCCCCAGGTCATACATGATGGGCGTCTCGACGGGCATCCCGCCATACTCGACAACGAGGTCGTTAACGTACGCCATCAGCGCGTCTCGTATCAGCTTCCCTCGTGGGTAGAACCGGAGATTACCGACGTCCGAGAGCTCATCGTATCCGACGAGCTGCTTATCCTGCATGAGGTCGAGGTGTGGCGGCGCTTCGCCAGGACTCGCGACCACGTCTTCGACCTCATCTTCGATAAATGCCTGGAGATCGGCGCTCACGTCGCTTTTCGCGGCGATCGCATCATCGTTGGTTCCGTCGGGGAAGACCACACGCCACTCGCTCGGCGCCGTGTCCTCGTCGGTGTCCGCCTCCTCATCTCGGTGAGCTGCAACATGGCGGGAGAGTTCGGAGAGCGGGTGCCCTTTGCATGATACCTCGAACGACTTGTACCAGCCAAATGGTGCCCGGAGCACCTCATAGTCGGCCGCCTCGAGAGCGGCTTCAAGATCGCGCATGACTGTCGTCGCGACGTCTGGAGCTGCAAGATCCTCGCTCAAATGAGCATACGGGTAGAGGACCACCTTTTGGGTGTTCAATTGATCAGTGACGTCACGGAGTTCATCCATCGCATTCTCGACGACCCCGTCCACGCTGTCAGCGTCGTCGGACTCCACACTCACAAAGACGGTGACACACTCCTCCATCCGACCGTCGAGGGGAACGCCCTCCCGCTCGGCGAGATCCTCTGAAACCGCCTCGCGGGCCTCGAATTCGAGGTGGTCGGAGTGGATGAAGAGCAGTCGCATGTCCCGGACCACCCGACGGCCGGTAAAAAGGGTGCCGGATGGGGGAGGCCCGATCGGCCGATACAACCTGCCACCGGGAGGTACATTTTTGAGCCCCTCATGAGTTCGGCCATGCAATGGCCGCCCTCACAAGCGGTGCCCTCGTCGTCTTTCTGCTAATCGCTGTCGCACTTGTTCTCTTCGTGACGGAGTGGCTGCCACCCGACATGACTGCGATCGGGATACTCGTCTCGCTCGTCGTCCTCGAACCCCTCACCGGTGTCCCCGCTGGTGCCGCACTGGCGGGATTTGCGAGTCCTGCTGTCGTCACGATCATTGGCATGTACGTTCTCAGTGGTGCGATCGAACAAACCGGGGTCGTAACGTGGCTCGGGGCACGCATGGCGGCGGCGACCGGCGGGAACGAGCGTTCGCTTCTCGGCGCGACACTCGGTTCTACTGGTCTTGCAGCCGGCATCGTCAACAATACACCTGTGGTGGCGGTGTTCATTCCGATGATCTCCGATCTTGCTGACGAGGCGGGGATCTCACCATCGAAATTCCTCATGCCGCTCTCGTTTGCCGCCATGCTTGGCGGCACGCTCACGCTCGTCGGAACGTCATTGAATCTTCTCGCGAGCGATATCTCCGGCCAGCTATTGAATCGGCCACTCGGCGTGTTCGAAATCACACCACTCGGCGTCCTCGTCCTCGTGATCGGCCTTGGATATCTCCTCACGATCGGGTATCGGCTCACACCGGCTCGCGTGGCGCCCCGTCGGGCACTTGTGGAAGCCTACGATCTGGAAAGCCACCTCGCGAAGGTCCGCGTTCGGGAGGCTTCACCGCTCATTGGCCGAACGCCCACGGATATCTTTCTTGAACAGGCCCAAAGTCTGGGCGTCCTTGTCCTGCAAATCGAACGGGATGGAGCAGTCTATATCGCCGGCGAGGATCGGCCTATCGAGCCTGGGGACGTTCTGACAGTTCGGGCGAACACACAGGCGATCAACCGGATCGCTGGCGAATTTGATCTCCAGCAACTCCCCCGCGCCGAGATTGACGACAAAACTCTTGAGATCGATGATCATCCCGGCATGCTCGCTGAGGTCGTCCTTCCCCCAGACTCCGCATTTATAGGGACGACGCCGACTGATGCCGATCTCGTGGCACGATATGACACGTCCGTGTTGGCGATCCGCCGCGGGGAAACGATCCATCGAGAAAACGTTGCCGAGATGATGCTCGAGCGCGGCGATACACTCCTGCTCCAGACCACTGAATCGGCATTGGCGTTCCTCCAGGAGGATGGCGATATCATCCTCACTGATACGGTTGCCGACCCACCCGAAGTTCCCACGTTCGCACCGGATGAGCCTCAGCTCGGCTGGCAGGCTGGGTTTTCGGTCGCGACGCTTCTTCTCGTGGTTGCCGTCGCCGCAGGTACACGCATCGCCATCCCTGTCGCCGCTCTCGGCGGGGTGGTCGCCGTTGTTGCCGCTGGGTGTCTCCGGCCTGCAGATGTCTACGATGCCGTCAACTGGAACGTGATTTTCCTCCTCGCAGGCGTGCTGCCGCTGGGCATCGCGCTCGATCGGACTGGCGGTGCGGCAGTGATCGGTGAGTTGCTCGGTGGGGTGGCAGCGGGGTTGCCGCCGTTGGGTGCGATTGCACTCGTTTACCTCATCGCGAGTATCCTGGCTGCGGCAATCACCCCTGTTGCGACTGTCGTGCTTCTCACACCGATCGCGATCGATGTCGCTGGGCCCATTGGCGCCGCCCCTTTCGCTTTCGTACTCGCGTCACTTTTCGGGGCGAGCGCAGCCTACCTGACCCCGATCGGGTACCAGACGAACCTGATGGTGTACGGACCGGGCGGCTACCGGTTTACTGACTTTGCCAGGGTTGGAGCGCCATTGTTGGTGATCCTCACTGTCGTGACCACGCTTGGCATTGCGGGGATCTACGGCCTCTAGCCTTCCTCCTCTTTCAGCCGCTCAAGCTCCTCCTCGACGGCTGCATCCTCTACATCTGGCGGCTCGACCACTTCTGCATCCGCGACTTGAGTCTCATCATCGCCCTCCTCGAGTTCACCGGCTATCTCCTCGTCTCCAGCCTCGATCTCGCCAGCGATCTCTTCGAGGTCTTCCTGCACCTCCGATTCGACCTCGAGGGCCTCGAGCTCCTTGTCGAGTTCGTCTCCCTCGCCGAGGCTTGACAATGCACCCTCGGCCCGCAATTCGTCAAGGGCCGCGGAGCGAGCCTCCATCTCACGGGTTTGGTCCGCCGCCCGCTCGATCTCTCGATTCAGGTCGCTCATCGTGTCACCGGCGCCGGTCATCGCTTCCGATACTCGTG
The DNA here is from genome assembly GCA_042219595.1 of Haloarculaceae archaeon. Taxonomy (GTDB): domain Archaea; phylum Halobacteriota; class Halobacteria; order Halobacteriales; family Haloarculaceae; genus CAYLJD01. Next base: position 1,226 of record JBDGPQ010000056.1, on the reverse strand, counting down.
TGCTGGCCTCGGCGGCTTCATACCTGGCCTTCATCGACTCTTTTCGAGTGCGAAAGGACTGAATCTGCCGCTTGAGTTCGTCCTTTTTTTCGACGAGCTCGTCCTGTTTGGCTTCGAGATCCGCAATGCGCTCGTCAAGTTCCTCGATTTGGCGAGCCTTCTGGCGCTTCCGCTCAAGGGCGCGCCGCGCGAGATCATCGCGATCCCGTCGGAGGGCCTCACGGGCCTGTTCCTCATGTCGGGAAACGTTCTCTTCGAGACGCCGCCGTTGGATCTCTAACCGCTTCTTCTGCGTCGTCAAATCCGCGATACCGCTTCTGACCGTTTGGAGCTCGTCACGAAGCCGTTCGTACGAATATTCGAGTGACTGGCGCGGATCCTCCGCTCGATTGAGGACCGCATTGAGCTTCGACCGCGTGACATGGACCGCGCGCGAGAGGATCCCCATACATGGTCTGGGGGCCCTGAGAACTTAAACGTCGGAGCCGATTCGGACGGCATGACGGTGGCCATTCCTGGCGAACGAGACGTACGAGCCACCCACGATGCCGCTGACGGGGTTGCGCTCATCGTTGCCTGCCCCCCGCACCCAGAGTATGGTGGTTCACGTCGCGATTCACGACTCCGGGCCGTCGCCGCGGCCCTCACCGAACGGGGCGTTGACTGTTTGCGCATCGATTACGGGCCCTGGGATGGGGGACATGGCGAAGCAGACGATGTCGCCGCTGCTCTGGACTGGGCCGACACGCGGGTCGATAGAGTCGGGCTGTTTGGGTATAGTTTCGGTGCCGGCGTGGCACTCCGAGTAGCTGCGGACCGATCCGAACTCTGTGGCGTTTCGGTCCTCGCACCCCCCGCCACTTCGATCGAGGACGGCGATGCAGCCACGGCCACAGCGGACATCGTGGCACCGTTACAGATCGTCATTGGCGAACGAGACGAGACGGTCTCTTGGGGTCCGGTTGTCGACGCCGCGACCGCCTCCGGTGCAGCGATCGAACGAGTTCCGGGCGACCATTTCTTCGCCGGACAAAGTGCCGACATAGCCTCGACGATCAGCACATTTCTGGCAAATCACTGCACACGCATGGGCTAGTGATGGACCGCTGCGGGCCGAGCAACCCAGCGCTATGATCCATGTTGAGCGGCGAGGGTTTGACGGGGATGCATTGTGAACTACCCTGCCCTACCGCGCTCGGGGCTGCCCGCCCCTCGCTTGTTGAGGA
>JBDGPQ010000112.1:0-8979 GCA_042219595.1 Haloarculaceae archaeon | reverse complement strand
TGCGATCCTGTGGGTGTTCGGCGAGGGAAATCCGCGTAGGGCGTAGGGGGCGGCGCCCGAAGACCTATCAGTCTCCCAACTCTAATGGGAGCGTGCTCGTCGAGGAAGTGATGTCGACGGAGGTGGTGACGGTCGACCGATCGGCCTCGCTTCGAATGGCTGTCGAGACCTTGCTCGAGCGCGACGTCGGCTCGGTCGTTGTTATTAGCGATGAAGGTCATCCGGTTGGGATCGTGACCGAATCGGATGCTCTTAGGGCAGCGCTTCGCACCGGCGATCCCCTCCGAAAAATCAATGTCGCGGATCTCTCCCATCGGCCTGTCGTAAAAACCAAACCATCTGCGACAGTCGAGGGTCTCGCGCGAACGATGGCCGAGGAAGGGGTCAAGAAGGTGCCAGTCATGGATGGAATCGATCTCGTTGGCATGATTACACTCACGGATGTCGTATGGAATCTCTCCGACATCCGCTCGCAGGCCCGCGAAACTGGCGAGGCGATCAGTCGCTGGAGTCCGTAGAGTCGTCGGCTGGCTTGGCGCGTGTTGCTGCATCGTCTGGGTCGTCGATCGGGCTTGAGGGGTGATACTCGGTGGCATACTCACCCGGTCGGTCGTCGAGTCGATCCGGATTGATCCGCCCACCCAGGAGCATGAAGTCCAGCACGACACAGTATAACATCGCTTCCACGACCGGCACACCCCGAGGTGGCAGGACGGGATCGTGGCGGCCTACGACGGTGATTTCTTTGCGCTCGCCGGTCTCCCAATCGACCGTCTCCTGCGTGAGTGGGATTGACGTTGGGGCATGCAGCGTTACTTCGCCATAAATCGGCTCACCAGTGGTTATTCCGCCCTGGAGCCCTCCGTGATCGTTGCCGACAGGGACGGGGTCGCCGTCGTCGGCGACTACGTCTGGTCGCGTGTCCCCGTCGGCGAACTCCCAGTCCTCATTGCGCTCGATACCGGTGACTTCCCTCGCTGCGCGACCAAGTCCGAATTCGAACGCTGTCGTTGCAGGGAGCGCTAGCATCGCCCGCGCAAGGCGAGACGGCATCGAGTCGAATCGCGGAGCGCCGAGGCCCCGGGGGATGCCGCGACACTCGAAGTAAATCGATCCACCGATCGAATTGCCCTCAGTCTGATACTCGTCGATAGCCTCCCGCATTCGCTCGGCCGTCTCCGGGTGTGCACACCGGACTTCGTTCTCCTCCGTATTGTCGAGCATCTCCTGGAAGCTCACCTCGGGGGCGGCAATCTCACCAATTTGATTGACATGTGCCTTAATCCGCACGTCGTAGTCACTTTGTTCAAGCACTTGTCGGGCCACGGCGCCAGCGGCGACCCAATTGACTGTCTCACGGGCCGACGATCGACCGCCGCCGCCCCAGTTCCGGGTCCCGAATTTGGCGGAATACGTATAATCGCCGTGTGAAGGCCGTGGAGCCGTCACAAATGGTTCATATTTGCCGGACCGAGCGTCCTTGTTCTGAATGACCATCCCGACTGGCGTCCCAGTCGTGTACCCGTCTTGAAGGCCCGACTTGATCGACACCGAGTCCGGTTCATCCCGGCTTGTCGTTATCATCGACTGACCCGGTCGTCGCCGATCGAGTTCTCGTTGAACGTCTTCCTCTGAGAGTTCGACCCCTGCGGGGACCCCGGACACCGTACACCCCATAGCCTCACCGTGAGACTCTCCGAACGTCGTGAGCTGAAAGAGCCGCCCGAAGGTGTTGCCGTTCATTGACCACCGGTCCGTGACCGCGACATTTGAAGCTTGCACTCCATTAAGTTACAAATTCGAACTCTCTCGGGCGGGAACGTTGCAAGTCACGTAAGGTGATTTGGTATGCTTCAATTTGTATACGCGATTGTTGCTCCGGCCGGTTCTGTCGCTTCTTCAGCGAGTCACTGCGGCGCCGAGATCGACGAGTACGTCAAAGAAGTCAGGAAAGGAGACATCGACATGTTCAGCCCCGGTGATGGTCGTCTCACCCGAGGCTATCAATCCAGCGACACTAAGAGCCATAATGATACGATGATCGTTACGACCGTCCACAGCAGCACCAGTCAAGTCGCTCGCATCGCCATCGATTACGAGTTCGTCCTCCCGCTCGGCAACCGCTGCCCCCATCGCGGTCAGCGCTTCTGACATCGCGCTCACCCGATCCGTTTCCTTGTATCTGACGTGCTCACAATCGGTAATCGTTGTAGTTCCATCCGCGGCTGCTCCCAGGACGGCAATCGTTGGTAGCAGATCTGGTGTGTCCGCCACCCCGACTTCGATCCCGGAGAGATCGCTCCGACGGACTGTAATCTCGCCGTCCTCGTGGTCCCATTCGATAGTTCCTCCCATCCGATCAAGGATGTCGACGATCGCGACATCTCCCTGCTTGCTTGGCTGAGCACCGGTAACAGTGACACCGTCATCTGTCCCCGCTATCGCACCGGCGGCGAGTAGGTATGATATCGACGAGAAGTCTCCTGGGACGGCGTATTCATCGTCGCGAGCTGCATACCCTTGACCGCCCTGAACGGAAAAGCCACGGTTCGTCTCCCGTACGTCGACACTGAAGTCTCTGAGAACTTCCCTAGTGATATCTACATAGGGTGCGCTCTTCAACTCCGTTTGAAGTGCAATATCGACGCCGGCCTCTGTCAATGCGCCGGCCATCAGCAATGCAGTCACGAACTGTGATGAGACATCGCCGGGGATGGCCGCGGATCCCCCCGTCATCGGACCACCAATCACGAGCGGCGCCTGGCCGTTGGCACGCGTACTTTCCGCTCGCCCACCAAGCTGTTCGATGGCCCGCAATAGTGGTCCCTGCGGACGTGAGCGAAGCGATGCGTCTCCGGTAAGCACTGTTAGCCCATCGACGAGCCCGGCCGCTGCGGTCACGAGCCGCATCGTAGTTCCACTATTGGCGCAATCGATTACATCATCAGGCACGGATGGCTGACCGTCGAAACCTTCGATCTCCAATGATGTCTCGCGATGTTCGACCTCGCCACCAAACGCCTCGACAGCGCGCATCGTTGCCTCCGTATCAGCACTGATCAAGGCATCTCGGACCGTTGCACCCTCGCCGTAACCTGCGGCGAGAATCGCGCGGTGGGAATACGACTTCGAGGGTGGCGCCGCTGCCCAACCCGTGACCGACGACCGCGAGATCGTCACCTCCATGACGGGGCGTTGGCGGCAGGTGGCAAGAGGATACCGGGTCACCCGGGCTCCAGCATCCGTAATCAACGGTCGAGCAGCAGCGATTTGAGGCTTGCCCGCATTCGCTCCGCTATCGAATGCACGATCATGCTCATGAGCATCTCAAAGAGGATCACCGCATCGGGCCCCTGATAGCCAAATACGGCAGATTGGAGATCGGTCCGGCGGAGGACACCTTTGCCCGATTTACAACGTCGATCATCAATCAACAACTGTCTTCAGAGTCGGCGGCGGCGATTCGAGAGCGGGTATTCGAACGATTCGATGTGACGCCGGACGCCATCCTTGCTGCAGATCCTGACGCACTCAAAGACACGGGTCTCTCAGGTCAAAAGGTCGAATATATCAAGAATGTCGCCGAGGCGTACCAATCGAAGGGGCTTGGTGTCGAATATTTCGAGGGTGTTGATGACGCGGCGGTTGCTGCGGAACTGACGGAGATCAAGGGCGTTGGGACTTGGACGGCCAAGATGTTCCTCATCTTTTGCCTTGGCCGCGAGGATGTCTTTCCGGTCGAGGATCTGGGGATCCGCAAAGGCATGCAAGCACTCCATGAAACCGATATGAGCCGAGCGGAGATGGAGGATGCTGCTGAGGATTGGCGGCCGTATCGTTCCTATGCGTCTCGGTACGTCTGGCGGGCGGTCGAGGGATGAAAGGAAGAAAGCTCGGTCGACCGCCTAGAAGCCCTTCCCCATCAGTTCACGTGCAATTATGTTCTTCTGTATCTCCGTCGTCCCCTCGTAAATTTGTGTAATTTTTGCGTCCCGATACAGCCGTTCAACATCGAAGTCGTTCACATAGCCAGCGCCACCGTGAATCTGGACGGCTTCATCGGCCACGTCGACAGCCACCCGGGATGCGAACTCTTTGGCCATCGAGGCAAGAGTTGTTAGCTGTTCGTCGGCATTGTCGACGCTCCATGCGGACTTGTATGTCAGCATTCTGGCAGCCTCCGTCCGTGTGAACATGTCTGCGAGTTTGTGCTGGATTGCCTGGAAGTCTCCTATCGGCCGCCCGAATTGCTCGCGCTCCTGGGCGTAGTCGAGCGCCCGGTCCGCGGCGCCCTTTGCGATTCCGACGCCCTGAGCAGCGACGGCTGTTCGGGTGTCGTCGAAGAACTGCATTTGTTGGAGGAAGCCGGCCCCCGCCTCACCGACGAGGTTCTCTTCCGGCACGCGGACGTTATCAAATAGTAATTCTGCGGTATCAGAGGCCCGGATTCCGAGTTTGCCGGTGATCTTCTCGGCGGTGAACCCCTCGCGCTCCGCTTCGACGACGATCTGGGAGAAGCCGTCATAGCGGGAATCCGCATCCGGATCAGTATTACACAGAACGACAAACCAATCTCCGACCGAGCCGTTCGTAATCCACATTTTGTTTCCGTTGATGACCCACTCATCTCCGTCTTTTTCGGCGGTAGTGGATACGGCTGAGACATCAGACCCGACATCCGGTTCGCTGATTGCAGCGCCCATAATCGCATCCCCTTCGGCGACTGGTCTGAGGAACCGCTCCTTCTGCTCCTCAGTGCCGAATCCTTTGAGCGCATCAGACCCGAATGACGTCGCCATAATACTCAGAGCGATTCCGGGGTCGACGGCGAACAACTCCTCGATGATCATTGCCACCTCCAGAGTCGAGTAGCCCGCCCCGCCGTACTCCACCGGGATCGCGGCTCCGGTAAGACCCATCTCCGCGGCCGCCTCAACGAGTTCGTGAGGGAATTCCTCCGCCACATCGTATTCGGAGGCTACTGGGGCGATCTCGTTCTCGCCGAACCGCCGTACCTCCTCGCGCAGCTGTTCTTGCTCCGGGCTGACCGCGAAGTCCATGTACCGGGTTTCGACCGGCCGGACATAACGCTTGGTGACCGGACAGAAACGTTGAAACGCTCGCCGGCGCGAGCGACAGCATGGAATTTACCGATATCGAGACGATCACCGTCCTTGGGGCGGGGACGATGGGCCACGGCATCGCGGAACTCGCTGCCCTGGCCGGCTATGAAGTCCGGCTCCGCGACGTTGAAGAGGACCTCGTTCAGGAAGGCTTCGACAACATCGAGTGGAGTCTCGAGAAGCTTGTCGAAAACGATCAAGTCACCAGTGAAGAGGCTGACGCCGCCCTTCAATCGATCACGCCCATGGTCGATCTCGAGGCTGCGGTCGATGGCACCGATGTGGTTATCGAAGCCATCGTCGAGGATATGGATATCAAGAAACAGGTGTATGGAGAGCTTTCCGAGGCCGCACCGTCGCATGCCATTTTCGCGTCCAACACATCGAGCCTCTCGATAACCGAGCTCGCGACCGCGACCGACCGGCCGGAGCAGGTGTGTGGCATGCACTTCTTCAATCCGCCAGTCCGGATGGAACTTGTCGAAGTCATCAGTGGCGGCGAGACCGCGGATGAGACGGTCGAGACGATCGCCGACTTGGCCGAGGCGTTAGACAAGACCCCGATCCATGTCCACAAAGACGCCCCGGGGTTTGTCGTCAATCGCGTGCTCGTTCCGTTACTGAATGAGGCCTGTTGGCTCATGAACGATGACGTCGCCACGATCGAGGAGATCGACGCAACGACGAAATACGATTTAGGCCTGCCGATGGGAGCCTTCGAACTTGCTGATCTCACCGGTAACGATGTGAATCTTCACGTCCTTCGATACATGCACGATGAGCTCGGTGATGCGTATGAGCCGGCCCCAATTCTTGTCGACAAGGTTGAGAATGATGAACTAGGGCGAAAAACCGACAAAGGGTTCTATGACTATGAAGACGGTGGCGTCGATATTCCAGTCGATGCCGCCCGTGATGACGTTCGCCGCCGACTCGTTGGCGTGATGGCGAACGAGGTTGGAAAGATCCTTCAGGATGATATCGCTGATCTCGAGGCGATCGAACAGGGAATGAAGCTTGGCGCCGCATTCCCTGAGGGACCGGCCGCGCTGGCGGATGACGAGGGTCTCGATACGCTGGTTGAAACATTGGAGTCGGCGCACAATGAGACAGGAGCGGCCCGGTATGTGGTCGCCGATGGATTGAGAGAGGCCGCTGAGAGTGGCGGCTTTCACGGCGGTGAGGAGGAGACGGCGTCCACGGTTTACGAGACGCTTCGCGTCGATGTTGACGTGAACGACCAAGTTGGTACGATCACCCTCGATCGGCCACACGCAATGAACACGGTCACTCCGGAACTGCTGGAAGAATTTGCCCGGGCCGTCGAGGAGCTTGAAGCCAACGAGGATGTCCGCGCACTTTTGATTCGTGGGGCCGGCGATCGGGCGTTTTCGGCTGGAGCAGACGCGGTTGGAATGGCCGGCGGGGGTGAGGATCTCGATCCAATTGCGCTATCCCGAGAAGGTCAGGAAACGTGGGGGCGCCTCGAAGAGTCACCGTTGCCAGTTGTTGCCGCTATCGATGGCTACGCACTCGGTGGCGGAATGGAGCTTGCAGCCTGCGCCGACATCCGGATCGCCAGCGAGCGAGCTACGTTCGGCCAGCCCGAAATTGATCTCGCGATTATCCCTGGCTGGGGTGCCACGCAGCGCCTTGCAAACATCATTGGCGAGGGACGCGCGCGCGAGATCATGCTAACTGGAGAGCACTATGACCCGGATACAATGGCAGACTACGGTTTTGTCACCGAAGTAGTGGAACCCGAAGACATCGATACTCGAGCCCGTGAACTGGCGGCGGATTTGGCTGCCGGGCCGCCGCTTGCAATGGCGGCGCTGAAGCGAGCGATCCTCGCTGGTCGAGATGATACCGAGGCTGGTCTTGAAGTCGAATCCCAGGCATTCGGCCATTTGGTCCGCTCGGAAGACTTTATGGAAGGCGTTGCGAAGTTCCAGAGCGACGAGGAGCCCGAATTCGAAGGCCGGTAGCCGGGGATGGTCGGGTTTAACTATCCGCCGTGGAAAGTACCGCGTGCAGCTCTAAACCGCGCTCGGTTGGTGTAGTCCGGCCAATCATTTCGGCCTTTCGAGCCGATGACCGGGGTTCAAATCCCCGACCGAGCATGTCACTCTTCGCCACACAGTACCCGTAGGACATTCACCGCGCTTTCACTCAACAGCCAGAAGATCGGTTGCCTCGACGCGATCCAATCCTGCCTGCGTGATCTCATATTGCGGGCTGGTCTCGGTGTTTCGATTCGCCAGAAGGCCGTCATTGGCCGCTTTCCGGCACACACGGGAAACATGCCCGCTACTATAGCCGAGATTGAATGCCAAATCAGCCGGTGAAAGCGCGAGCCCTGTGAGTGCGAGAATGCGAAGCACTTCCTCACGAGCGGTTTCGGCCATTTGTGGTCCCCCTCCTCCAGTCGACGCAGAACCTGTTGGATCGGAAGGATATTAAAATGACGGGATGTGCTCAGATCCTGATTTCAATACATATCGGGATCAGAGTCGTAACAGTACCGATCTAGACCGTCACGATACCACTGTGAGGATACCAGCGAGTAACACGAGATACATTACCCCCAGCAGCACGATGTATACCCGCGCCCCGATATTTAGCGTGTGCAACAGACGATCGTAATCCTGGCCAAGAATACGAGTTTCCGATGCGGTACCGGCCGACAGACCCGCGGCGGCCTCCTCGACCGATCCCTCTGCAGCTTGGACTACGCTCTGAACCCGCTTCAGGGCTGGTTGCGGGTCGAACCGTTCCACGGCGACGCTGGCGTGGGTGTCTGTCGTGAAAGGAAGGATCTCATCGAATGCGTCCTCGTGATCATCGGCAACGGAGAGTAACGCGGTTGGATTTTCGTTCTGATCGGCGCCGAGGATGAGTATCCGCTGGTCATCGACCTCTTCGACGAGAGCAAACAGTGAGATGCCGCCATCGCTTATGTCGGGATCAACTGCGTATCCGGCACGGTACGTTGATAGCGGGGCCTCATCCAGCTCCTCAAGAAACGAGGAGAGTGCATCGCGGAGCCGATCCGCGGCAGCTGAGTCCGCCGAGACGAACGTCCTTTCACGGTCGTCAGCGCGCACGTGTCGGTCAACAATAAGCGTCCGATCTGCATCGATTACCGGTGCAAAGACACCGATTTCGTAGTCCCCATAGGCATCGGACTCGATGAATACGACCCGACGATCGCCGTAACGTCGTCCATGAAACGTGGTGTCTTCCAGCCGCCGCGAGTACATCTGGGATGCACGTTCGTGACTATCGGTTGGCTCCAACCCATCCAGAACCTGCTGGTGGACGTCAGGATCTGCCGAGTTCGACCGATGCGAGCATGGAACGTGTAGGAAGAAACCAGAGCCACGGCGTTCGAGCGCTTGGATGGTTTGGCGTGTCAACCGCCCACCGCCGATCTGCTCGAGAATCCCTGGATGAATCCAGGGTGCCGCCAATCGTACTGTCCCGTCGGCGGTCTCGATTGCCAGGTTCTGGACTGTAGGCTGTTCCGACGAGCCAAGGTCGAGTTCGAGGGGCGCACGTTGGACGAGCCTTGAGGTGATCTCTAACCCATCAACGCTCTGAATATTTGCATCGACGAGCCACTCCACGAATGCGGAGGCTACCCAGAGCCCGACCGCGACAGTAGTGAGCACGATGAAGCCCTCGACGAAACGTGAGGAATCTCCGAACGCTGGGATGAGCCACGTAATTCCAGCCAGCATGCCGAGTGGTTGCACCAGGGATGCCGCAGCGACACGATGAAATTGATCAAGTCCCGATGAGATTACGAGAACTTCGAGGTTGTTAACAAAGATAACCCCCAGCGGGAGCCAGA
>JBDGPQ010000203.1:0-9151 GCA_042219595.1 Haloarculaceae archaeon | reverse complement strand
TCGGATAGCGCAAAGGCACCGATATCCTCGCCCGATGCCATCGGCGTGAGGTATTCCTGCTTTTGCCGCTCATCGCCGAATTCATAGATCATGTTGCAGGCTAATGAAATATGGGCGGCGACGAGCGTTCCAAGCCCGCCGGAGCCCCGGGAGATCTCCTCCAGCGCCGAGGCGTAGGCGTGGTAGTCGAGACCTGCGCCACCATATTCCTCGGGGATCGGCATGCCCATGAGGTCGAGTTCTGCCATCGCGTCGACGAGATCCCAGGGTACCTCGTCGGTCTCATCGATCTCACTCGCTCGTGGCTTCACCTCCTCATCGACAAAGGCCGCGACGGACTCGCGGATCTGGGCCTGCTCGGCCGTCGGGCTGAAGTCCATGCCCGATGGTGGGGCGGTGACGGAATAAACGCTCGGCCCCGCGGTAGCTACTTGGCCAGTAGATGCATAGGCAAGCCGTGGCCCACGTTACCGATCCGCCGCCATCAGCAATCCAGGCCGACCTGGACGATCTCGAGGACGTTCTCGACGAGCAATTGCCGACCCGTGCCGTCGATCGAAATCTTTTGCTTGGAACTTGGAATATTCGGGCCTTCGGTGGGCTGACTGGGCGATGGGTCGCTGGTGGCGAGGAGAGTCCCAAGCGTGACTTGCAGTCACTGCGGGTGATTGCTGCTATCCTGCGGCGATTCGACGTTATTGCGGTGCAGGAACTCCGCGGCAACCTCAAAGCGCTCCGGCACACCCTGAAGGTCCTCGGCGACGACTGGGGACTCCTCCTCACCGATGTTACGAGAGGCGCACCTGGAAACGATGAGCGGCTGGGATTTTTGTTCGATCGTCGGCGGGTCCGTCCAAGTGGATTGGCTGCCGAACTGGTTGTGCCCGAGGAAGAACTTGCCGACGTCGGACCTAATGCCCTTGATCGACAGTTTGCCCGAACCCCGTATGCAGTGTCCTTTCGCGCCGGAGACACGACATTCATTCTCGTCACGTTACACGTTCTCTATGGCGACCGCGCAGCCGACCGCGTCCCCGAACTTCGAGCAATCGCTGCATGGCTCGATCAGTGGGCACGGGATGTGAACGCCTGGGATCACAACTTGATCGCGCTCGGGGATTTCAACATCGACCGGCGTGGCGACCCCCGTTACGAGGCGTTTACCTCCACCGGTCTGACTGTTCCGGCTGATCTCCAGGATGCCCCACGCACGGTGTTTGCTGATCCATCCGATCCGACATACTATGATCAAATTGCGTGGTTTGCGGCGGGAGATGGCCGGCCGGCGCTTTCGCTCGACCACCAACGGAGTGGGTATTTCGATTTTCGTGAGCACGCCCTCCCGCGGCGGGATCTCACTGATTTCCAACTCTCGTGGCGCATTTCCGATCACTACCCGCTCTGGTCCGAATTCGCGCTTCCGTGAGCGACCGGGGGTTCACAAGAATTTTGGGGTCACTCGTCCCATATCTCGGACATGCGCCCCATCGACGACACCCCCCTTGCGAGGGACGGCAAAGTCCTGATTCTGGCCTACGATCATGGCCTTGAGCACGGTCCGGTTGATTTCGATGCCGTGCCGGAAAGCGCGAACCCGGAACACGTCTTCGATGTCGCGACCCATGATGCTGTGACTGCGCTGGCAGTCCAGAAGGGGGTCGCCGAGGCCTATTACCCATCCTACGCTGACGACGTTACCTTGCTCGCCAAGCTCAACGGGACGTCAAATCTCTGGATGGGCGAGCCGGACTCCGCCGTCAACTGGACCGTCGAATATGCCGCCGATGTTGGGGCCGACGCCATCGGATTCACTCTCTACGGTGGATCGAATCATGAAATCGAGATGGCCGAGGAATTTCGGGATGTTCAGGAAGCCGCCCGCGCCCATGATCTTCCCGTCGTTATGTGGTCCTATCCCCGGGGACAGGGCCTGAAAAACGACACGTCACCCGAGACGATCGCCTACGCCGCCAGGGAGGCGCTTGAGCTTGGTGCGGACGTTGCGAAAGTGAAATATCCCGGGTCACAGGAAGCGATGGAAACCGCAGTGCGGATGGCCGGACCGACGAAGGTGATCATGTCTGGCGGCTCGAAGACCAGTGATCGGGAGTTCCTCGCAAGTGTCAAGAGCGTCATCGACGCTGGCGGTGCTGGCCTTGCCGTCGGTCGCAACGTGTTCCAGCGCGAGCAGCCGCGGCGGATCCTTGACGCACTCGAGCGGGTGATCTTTGAAGAGGCGAGTGTGGAAGCGGCCCTTGGAGCCGCCGAAGCCTGAGATGGCTGTTGCCGAGGCGGTCTTCGAAACCGTCGGAAGAATTGCGATCGAGGTTCGGGATGCCCTCGGGGAGCGTCGATCCTACCGAGAGGGTGCAAACCCCACCGGCGACCGGCAACTTGCAGCCGATGTCTATGCCGACGAACTGCTCGAAGCGCAGCTCCTCGAGATCGATGGCGTTGCCACGTACGCAAGTGAAGAACGGGAGTCGGTCAAACGATCAGATGGAGGCGGTGACTACCACGTTGCCTGTGACCCCCTCGATGGATCCTCGAATCTGAAATCCAATAACGCAATGGGGACGATCGTCGGGATATACGATGCTCCCTTGCCCGCCTCCGGTGAGGCACTTGTCGCAGCAGGTTACGTTCTGTTTGGCCCGATCATGACGATGGTCACGGCGATCGACGGGACGGTCACCGAGTCTCTTCTCCAGAATGGCGAGCGGTCCGTGCTCGATGAGGATGTGACTGTCCCTGCTGACCCAACGGTCTACGGGTTTGGCGGCCGGGTTCCCGACTGGACCGATGACTTCCGTGACTACGTGGACCACATCGAGGCCGATCGGTTAAAGCTGCGATATGGTGGCGCAATGGTCGCGGACGTCAATCAAGTCTTGACATATGGCGGCATCTTCGGATATCCGATGCTCAGCGATGCGCCAGCAGGCAAATTACGGCTCCAGTTCGAGGGCCACCCGATCGCCTACGTGATGCAAGCGGCCGGAGGCGCGTCGTCTGACGGTCATGGTTCGTTACTCGCAAAGACACCCGATGCACTCCACGAACGGAGCCCGACGTTTGTGGGAAATGCCGACTTGATCGAGCGACTCGAAGCTGCACTGTGACGTACGGCAGTAAGGCGTCCGGTGGCTGGATGTGCCGTGGGAAAAACCTACCGGGGGCGCCCTCCTATCTCGTCCAACCCCTGTATGGATTCAGCTACTCCGGACACGACGCTGCGGATCGCCGCGGATGCAACGGATGACCAGGCTCAGGCGATCGCATCTGCGGTCGCGGAGCACGTGGGCCTTCCAGTCGCGGTTTTCGTTGGTGATGCTAACGAGCCCGCCGGCACTGCCGATCCGAACGGTGACAATGGCGGGCCACCACCGACGGAACGCGAGCGAGAACTCCTTGCTGATATCGCCGATATCGAGCAAGGGGGTCCCGAAAAGTATCGCGAACGGCTCGAAGAGCAGGGTAAACTGTTCGTACGGGATCGGCTCGAGCTCTGGTTCGGCCCGGGGGGCTTTGACTTCGAGGACGGGCGATTTGCCGAATTCGATGCCGACGAGCGGCTTCCGGCGGATGGACTCTTGACGGGTGCCGCGACATTCGAGGGCCGGCGGGTGCACGCGATGGCGAACGACTTCTCCGTCAAAGCGGGGAGCATGGCTGCCAAGGGTGTCGAGAAATTCCTACGGATGCAACAGCGGGCGATGAAGACCGGTCAGCCGATCCTGTACTTGATGGATTCCTCCGGGGGACGGATCGATCAACAGACTGGCTTTTTCGCCAATCGCGAGGGAATCGGGAAGTACTACTACAATCACGCCCGGCTCTCAGGCAAAGTTCCGCAGATTTGTGTGCTCTACGGCCCCTGTATCGCCGGCGCCGCGTACACGCCGGTATTTGCCGACTTCACGATAATGGTCGAGGGCATGAGCGCGATGGCCATCGCGAGCCCGCGTATGGTCGAGATGGTCACCGGCGAGGATATCGACCTCGAGACGCTGGGCGGCCCCGCGATTCATGCCCGGGAATCCGGCAGCGCAGATTTGGTTGCTCGGGACGAGGAACATGCTCGGGAACTGGCCGCAACGCTGATCGGGTATCTCCCAAATAATTGTGAGGAGCGTCCACCACAGCGCGCCGGTGTGGGCCCGGCTGAGCCTCCTGGTGGCCTCGATGCCGTCATCCCGGACTCTCCGACAAAGGCGTACGATATGGGTGACGTCATCGATCGGATCGTCGATGCAGATTCGTGGTTCGAACTCCGCCCGGACTTTGGCTCAGAGGTACTCACCGGATTCGCCAGAATCGACGGCCGCTCGGTTGGTATCGTCGCAAACCAGCCGGCCCAGCGGGCAGGGGCAATCTTCCCGGATTCGGCTCGCAAGGCCGCTGAATTCGTCTGGACCTGCGACGCGTACAATATCCCACTTCTCTACCTCTGTGATACGCCGGGATTCATGGCCGGCTCACAGGTCGAAAAGGATGGCATCTTAGAGGCGGGGAAGCGGATGATTTACGCTGCAGCGGAGGCGACGGTTCCGAAACAGTGTGTTGTGGTGCGGAAAGCGTATGGTGCCGGTATTTACGCGATGTCTGGCCCCGCCTACGATCCCGAAGCAACGCTCGCCCTCCCAAGTGGCGAAATCGCGATCATGGGGCCCGAGGCGGCCATCAATGCAGTCTATGCGAATCGGCTGGCTGAGATCGACGATCCGGAGGAACGGGCCGAGCGCGAGCGTGAACTCAGGGAAGAATACCGGGAGGATATCGATGTTCGCCGGATGGCCAGTGAGGTTGTGATCGATGACATCGTCCCACCACGCGACCTTCGGTCGACGCTTGCGGAGCGATTCCAGGTTTACGAAGATGTGGAAAAGGAGCGTCTTTCGAAGAAGCACGGAACGATGCTGTGACCGCGTTGATCCGTCGCCCGGTTTCCATATGAGCGGAATCGATCGGTGGTGAATCCACCGTCGCTTCGCTTCTCGGTCCCAGGGACACCTGGTTTGATGATGGTACTCCCGGTGAGACGAGTATGGTTACCGATAGAATCGGGGTGATCGGCGCCGGGGCCATGGGGGCGTTGTTCGGCGGCTATCTCCACAAAGCCGGGACCGACGTCGTATTGATCGACACCTGGACCGACCATGTGGAGGCAATCAACGAACATGGGCTCCGAATCGAGCGGACCGACGCTGATGATTTCGTTGTCCATCCGCCTGCGGTGACGGATCCTTCCGACGTGGAATCCGTGGATTCACTACTCGTCTTCGTGAAGGCGATGGACACGCGCCAGGCCATCGAAGACGCAGAGCCGATCGTGACCGACGAGACGACCGTCATAACGCTTCAAAATGGCCTCACGAACTACGAGACGCTACGGGAGTATTTAACGCCCGAACAGGTGCTCGGTGGGACGACCACGATGGGAGCGAGCATGGAGGGTCCGGGCCATGTGCTTCATACCGGTCAGGGTGAGACCAAGGTTGGCGGCGTCGACAGTGCTGCGGCTGCAACTTTTGCCAACACTCTGGAAGACGCGGGAGTGGAAACGATCGTCGTGGATGATCCAGTCCCACACATCTGGGACAAGCAGTTTGTAAGCGTCGGCATCAAGCCAACGGCCGCGCTCACGGAATTGCTTGACGGCCCACTTGGGAGTCACGAGGAAACTGCGTGGTTCATGGAACAACTGGTATCCGAGGCCGTTGCCGTTGCAGAGGCCCGCGGTGTCGACATCATCTCCGACGATCCGATCGAGACTGTATACGAAGTCTGCGAGGTCAACGCTGAAACGATGTCGTCAATGCTCGAGGATGTTCTCAAGGAACGCCCCACTGAGATCGACCACATCACCGGCGCCATCGTCAGATATGGCGACGACGTAGGTGTCGACACACCGTATAACCGGGCCGCGACGGCGCTCGTGAAGGGAAAGCAGCGTTCGTATCAATGATCGAGGCATGCAATTAGGCTACGAGTCCTACGCTGAGGCCAAACGGGAGTTCACGTGGGCGGAAGCGTGGGAGCTGGTCGACGGAACGCCGGATGCGATCAATGCGTGCCACGAGTGCCTCGACCGCCACGATGGCACGGCGACGCGGATCAAATACAGTGACGGCTCGTCGGCTGAGCATAGCTTCGAGGAGCTTTCCACCGCGGCCGGGCAGTTTGCGAACCTCCTGGCGGACCGCGGCGTCACCAGTTCGGACCGGATCGCGATCATGCTCGACCCCTCGAAGGCGTTTCTCACCTCCTTCTTCGGGACGATGAAACACGGTGCCGGGGCGATTCCATGCTCGGAGCTGTTCGGCCCCGATGCCCTGGAATATCGACTGCGCGACTCAGGGGCAACCGCGCTGGTTACCTCGACCGAGGTACTCGAGACGATCGATACAGATCTCACTGCATTCTGTCTCACCAAGGAGGAGCTTGATGATTCACTCGCGGGTTACGAGAGCAGTTACGAGGCGGACACCAGCGGCGACTCCGAGGCCTGGGTCCAGTATACGAGCGGCACTACCGGGCGTCCGGAAGCCGTACCCTACGACCACGCCAGCGTAGCCAATTTCGCGCCGGTCATGGACTTTATCATGGATTTTGAGATCGGCGATTCCTGCTTCACGACCTCCTCTACAGGCTGGGGGACCGGGATCTGGATCGGAACGTTCGCCCCGCTCGTGCTCGGGATCCCGAACGGGTACTACTCGGGAGCGTTTGATCCACGCCTCGCGCTCGACGCCATCGAGGAGTTCAACGTGAACGCATTGCTCGGGATCGTCCCCACCGCATACCGAAAAATGATCGAAGCGATGGAGGCACCTGTCACCGTCGAGAAAGCAAACTACCTCGGAGAGCCGATCGATCCGGATCTCTCCCGCGAGGTCGAATCTACATTCGGAGCCTTTCCGAGAGCGCTTTACGGCGTCACCGAGGTCAGAAGTATCATCACCATCGATTACGGCTTTCCTGATTATGATTTCAAGCACGGCAGCATGGGCAAGCCTCTCCTGGGAATCGAGGTGACTGTCGTCGACGAAGACGGTACCGAGCTGCCCGCAGACGAAATCGGCTACATTGCCGTCAGGCGGTCCGACGAATGGATCACCACGAGTGACGCCGGGTATTATGATGAGGAGGGTTACTTTTGGAGTGCCGGCCGGATGGACGACACGATCATTTCGGCCGGCTATACGATCGGGCCGCAGGAGGTCGAAGATACGCTTCGGACCCACCCCGCCGTGCGCGAGGCCGGTGTGATCGGCATACCTGACGAGGACCGGGGTGAGGTGGTGAAAGCCTATCTCGAGGTCACTCCCTCGGGGGATGACGATCTGGCGGAGGATATTCGCCGCTACGTCAGGGAGGAATTGAGCAAGCACGAATACCCCCGGGAGATCGAGTTCGTTGACGAGGTGCCCCGGACGCCGGATGGCAAGATACAGCGAGCGAGGCTTCGGGATCGCGAGGGACTCTAGGACGACCGATACGTCGGGGAGTTACCGCGTCGTCGAGTTCAGTAGGGCGTCGATCTCGGCGGTTGAGAGCCCGGCTGCCTCCAGGATGGTTTTCGAGTGCTCACCAAGTTGCGGCGGATCAGTTAGTGCCACGTCGTGGGTCCGGAATCGGGCTGGGACCGTCGTAACAGGAAATTCAGTTCCACCGAGATCCACGGATTGTAGTGCCCCTCGAGATGCGAATGCCTCATCCTCAAACACCTCCGACAGCGACTGGACCGGCTCGACAGGAACGGTTGACTGATCGAAAAGCTCGAGCCATTCCTCACGCGGGCGTTGTTGGAACCGTGTCCGGAAGGCTTCAAACATCCGTTCGCGAACGTCATCGTCCTGCGGCCATTGGTCGTCCTCGAACTGTTCTAGTGAGAGTGCCTCACAGAGTGCGTTCCAGAACTTCGGTTCGATCGCGGCGACGGTGAGGAGCCGACCGTCAGCACACGTATAGACAGCATTCGCTGGGTATGCGCCAAGCATCGCGCTGTTGCCACGTTGCAATTGTCCGCCCCGGCCGGTATATTCAGCCAAGTGGACGGCCATTGCATTCAGCGCTGCATCAGTCATAGAGAGGTCGATATACTCGCCATCACTGTCATGCACGGCGGCAGCAACACACAACGCAGCGAAGATCCCCGTTGTCACGTCCGCGACAAGGACAGGCGGGAGCTGTGGGAGACCATCCTGCTGGGGGGACAGATCGAGCACACCTGCGAGGCCAATATAGTTCAAATCGTGTCCAACATGGTCTGCTCGTGGTGATTCTTGGCCATGTCCGCTGACACTACAGTACACGATCGACGGATTGCGGGTGGATACTGCCTCGTAGTTCACGCCCAACCGCTCGGCAACACCAGGTCGGAATTCCTCGACGATCACATCGGCTGTCTCCGCCAGTGAAAGGAACGCCTCTAGACCAGCCTCGTCTTTCAAATCCAGTGTTAGACTCCGCTTGGAGTGGTTGAAGGCAGCGAATGAAGCGGGATACTGGCGGAGATAGTCGCCCTCAGGTGGTTCAACGGAGACGACCTCGGCGCCAAGCTGCGACAATAATGCGGTTGCGTATTGGCCAGGCAGTAAATGCGACAGATCCAGTACCTGGATGTCGTCGAGCATGTGTTACTCGGTCAGTGACAGCGCGGGGCTCGATGATGTGCGTTGGGGTGTGCGCTCATCGTTCGGATTCTCCGAGACACGATCGGCTGAAGCGTGACAATATGTCGGTTGGGTTAAACGACCGATTAAACGGATTGGGGTCGCTCAGTCTCCCGTATTGGTCATCTTGCCGATCACAATATGGAGGACGTACTGTGCTCATGTGTCGGTACATTTTTTGCGTGGCCGTCCGGATTCGGGTCCGACACGACAGCCCAGGTGGGTGGGGCTCCAGTGTCGCCAGCACGCATGTCGCGGCGAGCACCAGCAGTGGCACCGCTTCGCGCCGCGGCCGTGGACGGCCTCGACGCTGTATCGTCGTCCCTTGGCCGCATTGAGCGGCGGCTGTGGATGCTTGCCATCGGTCTCGCCGTCTTGGACGTCTGGCTTACCGTGGCCGGCCTCGAGGCGGGACTTACGGAGGGCAATCCAATTGTGGCACTCCTGCTCGCCGAGGTCGGGGTCGTGAGCCT
>JBDGPQ010000170.1:0-9369 GCA_042219595.1 Haloarculaceae archaeon | reverse complement strand
GGTGGCGTCGGTCTCGTTGGCGACGGCCTTCGCGAGCATCGTCTTGCCCGTCCCAGGTGGTCCATGAAGCAGCACCCCTGACGGCGGTTCGACGCCCACTTCGCGGAATTGTTCAGCGTCGAGCAGCGGTTGCTCGACCGCTTCGCGGACCTCGCGCATCTGGTCCTCCAGACCGCCGATATCCGCATATGTAATGTCGGGATCATCGGTCACTTCCATCGCCTGTGCACGGGCATCCGTCTCCGCATCGAGAATCGATTGCACGGAGAATGAATCGTTGATAGCGACACGGTCACCCGCTTCAAGATCCTCTCGGAGGCTCGGCGAAACCTCAGTGAGGACCTCCTGATTGTTACCGTGCTGCTTGACCACGACACCCTCGTCAGTGAGTTCCTCCGCCGTCGCGACGTAGAGTGACGACGTCTTCAGCGTCTCGTTCTCCCGTTCGAGCCGGTCGACCTCGTCGGTCAGTTCCCGTTGCCGTTCTCGGGCGGTTTCGAGTTGGGAGTCGAGTTGCTCGTTCACCTCGAGGACGGCCTGAAAGTGCTCCTCGAGGGCGGCGAGGCGTTCATCGGCGGACATGTCGGGATCGAGGTCCAGCCGGGGCCGGTCCGGCAAGGACGGGCTGCGTGACATCTGGCTGCCCGGGTGTTGCGACGGCCGGGACTAATGTTTGTCGCCAGGGCGTCGGGAGGGAGAAAGCCTTTTACTGGCCACCGGCCACCCGTTCGGTATGGACGTGCGTCCGTCGGTAGTACGGTAGGCTCCGTTGAGCCGCCGACCCGTCGGTTTCTCTGCGGAGCGCACACCCAAGTTCACTCATCATGAGCGACCTCCCCGACACCTACGACCCTGCAAGCGTCGAGCCGAAGTGGCGAGAGGCATGGCGCGATTCGCCGGTCTACGAATACGAAGATACCGGCGCCAATGACTACCTGGTCGACACACCGCCACCCTATCCGACAGGGAACCTCCACCTTGGTCACGCACTTCAGTGGACGTATATCGACTTTGCTGCGCGGTTTCACCGCCTGATCGGCGACGATGTGCTGTTCCCTCAGGGGTGGGACTGTCACGGCCTGCCGACGGAAGTCAAGGTCGAAGAAGAGCAAGACATCCACCGGACGGACGTCTCTCGCGAAGAATTCCGGCGGCTCTGTGTCGAGCATACCGAGGAGCAAATCGCGCAGATGCGCGAGACGATGACGGAACTCGGGTTCGGGATCGATTGGACGGCTGAATACCGGACGATGGACCCCGATTACTGGGGGGCCACCCAACGGTCATTTGTCGAGATGGCCGATGCCGATTACGTCTACCGTGACGAGCACCCCGTCAACTGGTGTCCCCGGTGCGAAACGGCCATCGCGGATGCCGAAGTGGAAACCGCCGAAGGCGTTGCGGGAACACTCTATACGATCACCTTTCCCGGCGTCGGAAACGATGATATCGAGATTGCGACGACCAGGCCGGAACTCCTTGCAGCCTGCGTCTCGATGGCCGTCGATCCGGCAGACGATCGGTACGAGGGCCGGATCGGTGATACATTCGAAGTGCCGTTGTTTGGCCAGGAAGTCGAGCTGATCGCGGACGACGCCGTCGATTCTGACTTCGGGACGGGTGCCGTGATGATCTGTACGTTTGGTGACAAGCAGGACGTCACGTGGTGGGCCGAATACGATCTCGACATGCGGCCCGTGTTCACCGAAGACGGCCACCTCGGCGAGCTCGCGGGAGAGTATGAGGGCCTCGAAATCCAGGAGGCGAAGGCTGCAATCGCTGATGACCTTGAGGCCGCGGGTCACCTCGTTGAGACGGAGTCAACCGAGCAGAACATCGGCCAGTGCTGGCGGTGTGACACCCCGATCGAGATCCTCTCGAAGGAGCAATGGTTCGTCGAAGTCCGCCAGGATGAAATCCTTGAGGCAGCCCAGGAGGTCGAGTGGATCCCCGAGCACATGTACGCCAGGCTGGAGGACTGGACCGAGGGGATGGACTGGGACTGGGTCATCTCCCGCCAGCGGGTGTTCGCAACACCAATCCCCGCATGGGAGTGTGATGACTGTGGGTACTGGCACGTCGCGAGTGCCGACGAAGTGCCTGTAGATCCGACGGAGGACGAACCGGACATCACCGACTGCCCGGAGTGTGGCGGCAACCATTGGCACGGGGAGACTGATGTCATGGATACCTGGATGGATTCCTCGATTACGCCGCTGTATGTCCGTGGGTGGCCAGATAACATCGACGTAGAAGATTTCGAGCCAACTGCACTCCGTCCCCAGGGTCACGACATTATCCGGACGTGGGCATTTTATACACTCCTGCGAACCGCGGCGCTGACTGACGAGAAGCCGTGGGATGATATTCTCATTAATGGGATGATGTTCGGCCCCGACGGCAACAAGATGTCAAAGTCACGCGGGAATGTCGTCGATCCCGAAGACGTCATTTCCGAGTACGGGGCGGATGCACTTCGACAGGCGCTCGCCCTCGGCGGCCAGCCCGGGAGCGACGTGCAGTACCAGCCTAAAGAGGCGACATCGGCGGCACGTTTCCAGACGAAGGTGTGGAACATCACCCGATTCGCCGCGAATCATCTCGATGCCGAACGCGAGCCGCTCGCAGACCCGGCCTACCGGGATGTCGACCGATGGATACTCAGCCGATGTACCCGCGTGGCAGAGTCGGTCCGTGATGACATGAGCGAGTACCGCTACGATAACGCACTGCGGGAGCTACGGGAGTTCGTCTGGCATGACCTGGCAGATGACTATCTCGAACTGATCAAAGGCCGACTGTACGAGGGACGGCCTGGCGAGCGCGACGCCGCGCGGCAGGCGTTATTTACGACGCTGTCGGCGTCTCTCCGAATGCTCTCCCCGTTTGCGCCATTCCTGGCTGAAGAGGCCTGGGACGCCCTTCCGGGTGCAGATGGGAGCGTTCACGGTGCAGATTGGCCGGAACCAGACTTCATTGACGAAGCCCACGAAACGACCGGCGCCATCATTGCGGAAGTGGCCGCGGAGATTCGCGGGTGGAAGTCCGACCAGGGAATGGCGCTGAACGCGGAGCTCGAGAAAGTCGAGGTGTATCCGGACGACGCGCCGGAAGCGCCGGTCGATACATACGACTTATCCGAGGCGGTGAATGCACCCGTCCACATCCGCGAGGGCGTGCCATCGGTCGAACTCGTGCCTGTCGCGGTCGAGCCCGACCACGCGACGATCGGGCCGGAATTCCGAGACCGGGCTGGCGCCATCATCGCCGCACTCGAATCTATGGATCCAGCGACAGTGGCCGAACAAAAGGAGCTCGAGGGAGAGATCGAGGTGGATGCCGGTGGAGAAGTCGTCGTCCTTCCTGGCGAGGCCGTCGAGATCCGCGAAGAGCACCGCGCGGCCTCTGGCGAAGAGGTGGTCGTCCTCGAAGGGGATCGAACGACGATCCTGGTTTATCCATAAGGCCCGCACTGAATGCTTCCCCTGGTCCATTGCGTAGTCACTGATGACTGGATGGATTCGAAAATCGGGGGAGGGAAAGAGGGGGACGGAAAGAGTGGTGGGGTGGGGGGTTTGTGGGTGGCACCCGAAACCGGGTGCAGGCTAGCGTTTGCGATTGGGAGGTATCAACCTTTCCTTTCGTTCATATCGTCTTGAAAGGAACGGGCCCAAGAGCCTTTTAGCCGGACCGACGTAGGACGCTGAACGTGACGACGAGCCCGTCCCGCGTTGCGACCGGGCCGACGATCCGGCAAGCCGAGCGGGCGGATTTGCTCGCGATTTATCGCATCGAGCAGGCGGTGTTTCCACAGCCGTGGCCGTTTGACGCCTTCGAACGGTATCTCGGCTCGGCTGGGTTCATGGTCGCTGTCGGGGAGGGAATCCTCGGGTACGTGGTCGCCGATACGGTTCCGAATCATGGACGACCGCTCGGCCATATCAAGGACGTCGCCGTCCACCCGGACTTCCAGCGTCGCGGACTCGGCCGGCGACTTGTGCGACGGGCATTGGGTGTCCTCGACGCGGAAGGGGCGAGTTCAGTCAAACTCGAAGTCCGCGCATCGAACGAGGCAGCTATTTCGCTGTATCGTGACCTCGGATTCGTCCACCGCCGAACCATCCCACGCTACTATAGCGACGGCGAGGACGCATTCGTATTACTGGCAGAGCGGTAGCGTCAGCACTTTGCCTATCCGCGGTTTGCCACGATCATGGGCTACGCCTGTCCGGTCTGTGACGCGCCGCAGGCGGATGAGGAGCACCTTGCGGACCACCTCGCCATTACGGCGATTGCGCGCGGCGGCGACCACAAGGACTGGCTCGATGAACGGGTGCCGGAGTGGGAGGAGCTAGGGACGGAGAGACTGGCCGCCCGAGTAGCCACTCACGCCGAGCAAGTCGAGTATCCCCAGGTCTTCGAGGATACGACGGGTAGCGGTGAACACACCAAAGGTGGGCTTGATCCAACTGCGGTTGAACACCTTGCTGGTGAGGCCAGTGATGCCGACGTTGAGGCCGTCATCGAAGAAGCCCGGGAGTTGACCGAACGCCGACGTGAGGACTCCGAAACCGAGTAGTCGATGCGCGGCCCAGGCCAGCCATGCACACTGAGGGGCTATTGGCACCGGCAACCGAGGCTGCGGCTCGTGAGGAATATGCCGCGGCCGAGCATGCCGCGGGGGTCGTCGTTCGGGAAATCATTCGGTCGTTGTCGGTCGCCGATGACGCGGCGGAGCCCGACGATGCAGTCCTTCAAACCGCCACTGAGGCACTGTTCGCCTCATTACTGGAGGTGAAGGTTGGCACACGCGCCGAATTCGATGACTATACTGAAGAGCACGATCGAGGGGTGGAAGTGCTCGGTAGCGAGCATGTCTCCGGGGTAGCGTGGCACGACGCGGCGGCCCTCGACCGGGTGATCGCGGCAACCTTCGAAAACGAACCGGCGGCAGCTGTCGACGCGCTGCGCCGGCAGACGTTCGCAAAATGCTATCGCGAGGTCATCTGATGCGTCAGCGGAGCAGCATCGGTACGCGTGGACGCGAGTCCTACGACGAGCCAGTCCTGGCGATCGACCGCGAGATCGGACCATGAGTGAGGGTGGCCGGCCGGCGTCGGGACCCGACTACCCCGTGCCAGATGCGCCAGACTGGGAGATACTCGATTCGGTGGTCGAGTATGAGAACTCTTGGTACATTGGTGGCTACGATCTCGTGAAACAGCCGGATGGGTCGGAGAAGCGCTATTACTGGGCTGAACTCCCGCCGGCAGTAGTCGTGGTGGCGCGGAGTGCCGACGACGTCGTCATGGTCGAACAATATCGACCCGCAGTCCGTGAAACCCACCTGGAGCTCCCGGCGGGGATCGTCGAACGGGGCGAGTCCTACACCGCTGCCGGTCAGCGGGAACTCCGAGAAGAGACCGGGTTTGACCCGGGTAGTACGGCGCTCCTAGGAGACTATTGGGCGACGACCGGACTCCTCCGGCACCGCCGCGCGATCGTGTTTGCCGATGGACTCGAACCGGTCGAGATCGACCGCGATAGCAATGAATTCCTGCAGGTCACCTCGGTGCCGATCGAGGATCTCATTCACCGCGTGAGCGAGCAACCCAGCCACGATGCGACGTTGGAAGGCGTTCTCTTAGCGCACCACCACGGACTCCTCGAGCGTTAGGCGTAAGCCATCGGGGCGCGGAGCAAGGACATGGTCGGTGAGATCGACCCGGACACGCTCCAGGAGCGGCTCGAGGGGGAGGATGCGCCGCTGCTGGTCGATATTCGACCCCGGTCGGCATTCGATGAGAGCCATCTCCCTGGGAGCGTAAACGTCCCACTTGCGGAAATCCCCGGGTCGATCGACGAGATCGCGAGCGCTGACGAAGTCGTCACGATCTGTCCACACGGCATGGCGAGTGTCAAAGCCGCCCGCATCGTCGAGGCGTACCAGGACTTCGACGGCACGGTCTCGAGCCTCGCGGGCGGGTTGGAGGCATGGGATGGGCCGATGGACTCCAGTGGCGATAACGTCGAGCCTGAGGCACCGTTCTAGACAGTTCCGGAGTTTTGATAGGAGCTGTCTCGATGCCATCCGATCGGATCACGGGGTGAAATGAGGTGGTGGCTCGGTCGTGATCGTCTCGTCACACGGGGCTCGGCGGGGGTAACGCCTCGTCATCGCCACCGGGCCATTCTTCGGAGCCGTCGGCAAAAAGGCTAGCCTCAGGGCCGCCAGCGCCGCCACTCTGCATGTGCGTCTGCCCGAGCCGCAATGGCCTCAGCGTCGAGTACTCCATCCTCGGTAATGACAGCCGTGACGAGATCCGGTGGGGTGCGCTCGAAAGTTGGATTATCCGCATGGACCGTCGCGTCATCCGTGAGTTCGCTAGCTGGTCTTTGCTCCTCGGGGAGCTGCGCGTCCGGTGTGATTTTCGCAGCCGCCCCCACCACGAAGAAGGGAATGTCTTCGTGAGCCGCTGCCAGAGCTGCAGCCCGGGTTCCGACTTTGTTTCGGACGCTGCCGTCCCTGAAGATGGCGTCGACCCCAACGAGGATCACGTCGGCATTCCAGCGGTGGACTCGCGATGCAAAAGCCGCATCAGTCGTGAGCGTGACCGGGGCATCGAGCTGGTCGACGAGTCTGCTCGCAACTGCCGCTCCTTCACCCCCAGGACGAGATTCGGCCACGAGTACTGCCGCTGGATCGGCTTGTTCGAGGGCCTGGATGACCGTTCCAGATCGGGAGAGTGTCGCGACGCGGGCATCGCTGAGGTGGTCTGCGGCCACCCCGGCGGCAGCACTGTCGGCCTCGAGTGCCTCGGTAATAGTCGTCGTCGCCGCTGATTCGAGGGCTGCTGGTGTCGCCGCATCGATCGCCGCCGCCATCGTCTGATCCACGCGCGTGGCAAGCACGGACAGTGCCGGCCGGGCTGTCACGAGGCTGTGTGCAGTCTCGATCAGAGCGGGCCAGTCCGATCCGGACCGCTCGACGGCGATCGCGGCCTCGTCGCGCAGCACCTCGAGCGCACGGATGGACAGGTCCGCAGCGCCATGCTCCTTGTCGGCAGCAATGGCATCGAGTGTCGGGCGAACGCGGTCGTACGAGGTCCACAACTCCGGCACTGTGTCCCGCCGAAGAATAGCGGGTGGTGGCACCCACTCCGCGGTGCTCGATTCCTCGTTCAGTTGAACGCTCCGTGTGGCACACTCGAAGAGATACGGGTGGACCACCCACGTGGTATCGAGATCGTCATCGGCGACCTCGAACGGGTCACCCCGGCGACGCAACTCGGTCTCGGTGGCCGGGTCGATCCCGGTTTCTTCGGCAATTTCGACTCGGGCGGCGCTGTCGGGATCACCCTCAGCGTGACCCGCTACCGCTCCCCATCGGCCGGTGTAGGAGCCGACGGCCGAACTCCGACGGAGCAGCAGCACTTCGGCACTGTTCCGTAGGAAAACGGTGACGACCGGCGTCGACTCCATGATCAGGCGTATCGGTGGCGGCGGCATCAACGTACGGGAGCTTCTTTGACGCCCGGGTCGAGAGGCTAGCCATGGAGCTCGCGATCGTCGGCGACTCGCATATTCCTTCACGTGAGTCCGCCATCCCGGATACCTTCGCAGATCGGATTGCAGCCGCCGACCACGTCCTCCACACCGGCGACTTCGACTCGGAAGCGGCGCTTGCGGAGATGCAAGAGCTCGCGGCGGAGCTGACCGCCGTCCACGGTAATATGGATCCGCGACTGGGCTTGCCCGAGACGGAAACCGTGGAGCTTGGGGGTGTGACCTTCGTGCTCACTCACGGCACTGGCGACCCGGACGGATGGCACGACCGCGTCGCAGAAATGACCCAATCACGAGCGGACGCGAACGCCGTAGGTGTTGGTGGGCATATCCACCGGATCGTCGACACTGTGCACGATGGCATTCGGTTGCTGAATCCGGGATCGGTCACGGGGGCACTCCCGGCCGAAGGGGCGTCGATGATCACGGCGACGGTGGCTGAGGGCGACCTAACGGTCAGCGTTCACGAGCAATAACAGCGGTATCGTCCGTCAACGGGTAGCGCCGCCGGCAGTTGGCAAAGAGCATCCGGTCCGCTTTTGCGGGCCGCCGCCGAGACCGCGGTATGGAGATCGAGGCGGTCAAGGGAATCCCGGAGATCCGGGAGGGCGATGACTTGGCAGCGCTGATCGCAGAACGAGTCGATCTCCGTCCGGATGACATTGTTTGTGTCGCGAGTACAATCGTGTCGAAAGCCGAGGGGCGGACAGCAGATCTGACCGACTACACGCCGGGGCCGCGGGCGACAGCCATCGCCGAGCGAGTCGCAGCAATCGCGGAGGAAGACAAAGATCCCCGGTTTGCCCAGGCCGTCCTCGACGAGAGCGAGGAGTTATTGCTTGAGGCGCCAATCCTACTCGCGGTCACGCATTTCGGCCACATCACCGTCAACGCTGGCATTGATCGGTCGAACGTTCCCGATGCTGACCTGCTGCTCTTGCCGACAAACCCCGATCGCAGCGCCGACAAACTGTCCGCTGCGTTGGGATGTCCGGTGATCGTCACCGATACGTCTGGGCGGCCGTTCCGCACCGGGCAGCGGGGTGTGGCCATCGGCTGGGCGGGATTGCCCGCCGCCCGGGACTGGCGAGGAGAAACCGACCGAGACGGCCGCGAGCTCGACGTCACTGTTCAAGCGATCGTCGACGAACTCGCGGGCGCGGCGAACCTCGTCACCGGCGAGGGCAGCGGCGGCACGCCGGTGGCAGTGATCCGCGGCTTCGACTTCGGTGATCACGCCGGCGATGACCGTCTCTTCCGAGAACCAGACGATGATCTCGTCCGGCAGGCCCTCCGTGAATGGCGGTTCGAGCCCGAAACCTGATGTCGAACCCTGGCATAGCCGGCGTGCAACGCATGGTTCATGGCGGTTTCGCTCGAATCGTGAGTGTGTGGCCTGAGAGCATCCGCTGGAGCTGTCGGTAATGGTTGGCATTGAACTCACTCCGGACCACCCGGTTGAGAACATCGCAGACTTCGGTCACATGGCCGAACTGGAGGGGTTTTCCCGGGTATTTGTGAGCCATCACTACAACAATCGCGATGCGATCGCTGCGCTGACGGCGCTCGCCGCCGCGACTGAGGATCTTCTGCTGGGACCGGGTGTTGCGAACCCGTACGAGACTCATCCCGTCACGCTCGCCTCACAAGTTGCAACACTCGATGAATATAGCAATGGCCGCGCGGAATTCGGACTTGGCGCCGGCGATCGCTCGACGCTCGAAAACCTCGGCGTGGACCGTGATCGACCGCTTGAACGTGTGCTGGAGACAATCCGAATCGCCCGCCGCTTGTTTGCCGGCG
>JBDGPQ010000165.1:0-9455 GCA_042219595.1 Haloarculaceae archaeon | reverse complement strand
CGAGATGTGGCTCGTCGTGGAGTTCCCGCACGATACGTCTCGTCACCTGGCTCATACCACACGGTACGCTGCCACCGTACTTGAACATCTGGACTGGATTTCCACTCGGTTTTCACTTTCGCGGAGTTTGCTAGTAGAAACTCGCCCGGTAGTGTCCCGGGCGACATTTCGAATACGCTATCAGAAATATTAGGTAGAATACACATAACGTGACGTTCGATCTTCCGACAGCCTTGGACGGACGTTGAGCGAGCCACCACAGCCGGGCGTCCCGACACACCGAGTCTGAGAATATTCCGGAATACCCACCGTCTGGGGACCTGGTTATGGGTTCATTGGTACATCAGGTATCGGGTTCAACATAATCGAGATTCTACCCTGGTAACGAGAGCTACGTCTGGTACTTTCCCGATCTGGTATCGGGGCGTGGCAACCGACTGAAACATCATGGCCTCGACACTCACCGACGTTCGGGTACCTGCTGGGGATTTCCCGCTCGGACGTATTCTCCAGAACTATCCCGATGTCGAGATCGAACTCGAGCGGATCGTCCCTACCCGCGAGCAGATTATCCCCCTATTCTGGATCCAAAGCGGCAACGAACATGCGGTCGAAGACACCCTCGAAACCGATCCATTGGTCGAGGAAATCGTCCAGCTGACAAGGACTCCGGACCGCATCCTCTACTCTGTCACCTGGAGTTCCGACATCAACGCGCTCGTTCGAGCGCTCGTCGATCTCGGTATCGATGTGTTGAGTGCGGAAGGGACATCGAACTTCTGGGAGTTTCGCCTTCAGTTCGAGGATCGTGACCAACTCAGTCAGTTCCGGCGGACCTGCCAAGCGAAAAACATCGATCTCGAATTACTCCGAGTCTACAACCCACAGATGCCGCCCGAATCCGGGCCGCTCACCCCCGAACAGCGGGATGCACTCACCGTGGCATACGAAGAGGGATACTGGGATATTCCGCGCGGCACGACACAACAAGAGTTGGCTGATCTGGTGGGCATCAGCGATAATTCCTTGTCACAGCGACTGCGCAGAGGAACGAAGATCGCGGTCGCCGATTTGCTCTACGGGACCGGCCACCAGCAATCGACCGAGGACTGAGTGGACACTGTCACCATGTGTCCTACACGGGAAGGGGGATGATGGTTACCATCATTGCTGAGGTGCGCGTGCCCGCTGGTCACTTGCCACTTGGTCGGATCCTCCAGGAGTACCCCGATATCGACGTCGAACTCGAACGACTCGTTCCAACGCACGAGGCCATCATCCCGCTTTTTTGGGTCGATAGCGACGCCGAGCAGGCCGTCGAGGCGACCTTGAAAGGTGATCCCCTCGTCCAGGAGTTGGATCGACTGACTCGGACACCGGATCGCATCTTATATTCGGTCACCTGGAGTCCAGATATCGATACACTCGTTCGAGCGCTTCTGGATACCAATGCTGACGTATTGTCTGCCAATGGAAGGGCCGATGCGTGGGACTTTTTGCTCCAGTTCCGGTCACGGATGGACTTTGACCGGTTCCGCCGCATGTGTGTGGAGCGAGATATCGATATCCAACTTCTCGATCTGTACAATCCGCTGATGCCCCCAAAAAAGGGACCGCTCACGTCCGCACAGCATGACGTTCTCGCTACGGCATTTGAGAACGGGTACTGGGACGTACCTCGGAGGATGAGCCAATCAGAGCTGGCCGATTTGATCGGTCTGAGCGACGCCGTACTGTCACGACAGCTCCGAGCTGGCGTGAAGATCGCCAATCACAGACTGCTGTTCGGCCCAGACGGGAGCCCGCATCAGTGAATCTCGCTGGACGTGGGATATGTGACACATAAGCAATCTCGATATCGAGAATGGCTATTTGGAATTGTGAGTGCGTAATCAATAGCATGGAGTCGCCCGAGGAATTCGAAGCCGCCATCTCTGAGATCATCCAGGTTGCACAACAACGTGGAATCGATCCTCGAGGCACGTATATCAGCCGAGGTGATGACGGCCTCGCCGATTATGAGATCGAGGTCATCGAACTCGAAGACTGATTGACGAGGCCATTTGGGGTACCAGTCTTCAATTCAACTCACTCGATATCCGTATGTGATAGGTTTCGAGATGAATTCCGCCACCATTAGAGATATCACCGCATTTCGGAATTGTGAGGGAGACGAACAGGTTCGGACTGGGGACTTTATCAGTGCCATTCGTACCTATTCCAGTATGTCGAACTGCCCTCCGTCGCTCAATGTCCATGACGGCGACCGAGCGCTAACTCATGCCGGGGGCTGGCACTCACGTGATCGGAGATGAAACCCAGAGACATCGATACCGATCAGCGGCCGTTCGTACTGATCTGGGAGGTTACACAAGCATGTGATCTCGAGTGCAAGCACTGCCGTGCGGATGCACGACCGGAACGAGATCCAGGCGAATTGTCGACCGCGGAGGGAAAAGCGCTGCTCGATGAAGCACGTCAGTTCGACGACGGCCAGTTAGTCGTGCTCTCGGGTGGCGATCCGCTAAAACGGGACGACATTGTCGAGCTAGTTCGATACGGCACCACCCGTGGCCTACGGATGACGCTGACCCCAAGCGGCACTGCGTCGCTGACTGACTCCGCCATCGAAGAGCTTGCAGCGGCCGGGCTCAGACGGTTGGCACTGAGTCTCGATGGTCCGTCCGCGGCGGCCCACGACGGATTTCGAGGCGAGGCGGGCAGCTTTGAACGGACCATCGACGCAGCACGCCGTGCCCGCGCGGCTGGTCTCCCGCTACAGATCAATACCACGGTCTGCGCCGAGACGGTCGGATCGCTACCGGCCATCCGGGATCTCGTGGCTGATCTCGACGCAGTACTGTGGTCGGTATTCTTCCTCGTGCCGGTGGGCCGCGGCGCCGTTCTCGACCCGATTACGCCGGACCGCGCCGAGGCGGTCATGGAGTGGCTGGCTGAGATCCGTGAGAAGGTACCGTTCGGAATCAAAACCACCGAGGCGCCGCATTTCCGGCGAGTGTCCATACAGCAACAGACCGACGGTAACGCCACCGCCACTGAAGACGTCCGGGGACGGGGATTCGGCATCACGGCCGGTGATGGGTTCCTATTCGTGAGTCATCGCGGCGAGGTATTCCCGTCCGGCTTTCTCCCCAGATCGGCCGGCTCAGTGCGGAATGCAAGCCTCGTTGATATCTATCGGGACTCGGATCTATTCCAACGTCTCCGCGACCCGAACGCACTGACGGGCAAATGTGGCGCCTGCG
This sequence comes from Haloarculaceae archaeon, assembly GCA_042219595.1. Lineage (GTDB taxonomy): Archaea > Halobacteriota > Halobacteria > Halobacteriales > Haloarculaceae > CAYLJD01. The sequence continues at coordinate 6,189 of JBDGPQ010000165.1, read as the reverse complement.
AGTACCGGGGCGTGTGTGGCGGCAGTCGGTCACGTGCGTTTGCGTATACGGGTGATCCGCTCGCGAGCGATCCACTGTGTGCGTACGTGCCCACAGGGTATGACGGTCCAGTACCGGAGCAGTCGGCCGGTAAGGGACCCCTCGACGCCGATTGAGATCAGCTCGATACCCTAGAGCCCAGCGACGTCCTCGATCGCATCAGTCAGTTCCCGAATCGAGGCCTCGTCGTGCTCGCCCATGTGGCCGATGCGGAACGTGCGCTCGCCGAGCTGGGAGCCGTACCCGTTAGAGAAAACCAATCCGTACTCCTCTGCGACGGTATCGATCGTATCAGCGACGTCAATCCCGCGGGTATTCTCGATGCACGCAACGGTCTGTGATTCGTACCCGGTTTCCGGGAAGACGGCGAAGTGGTCGCGAGCCCACTCGCGTGTGTATTCGGCCATCGCGCGGTGCCGTTCGCTGCGAGCCTCGTGGCCCTCCTCCAGCATGTGTTTCATCTGCTTGCGATAGGCGAGCATGATGGGGATCGCAGGGGTCGAATGTGTCTGGCCCTTGCGATCATAATAGTCCAGACAGCGTTGAAAACCGCCATACCAGGAGGCGGAGTCCTTTCCGAGTTCCCGCTGGTAGGCGTCCTCGCTCACCACACAGACCGCAAGCCCCGGCGGCATCGCGAAGGCCTTCTGCGTTGATGTGAAGATCACGTCGATACCGTGCTCATCGATATCGACATAGTCGCCACCAAGCGCCGAGACCGCGTCCACGACAAAGTACGTCTCGGGGTACTCTGCGATAACATCCCCGATCTCCTCGATCGGATTGCGAACCCCGGTCGAGCTTTCATTCATCACACAGGCGACCACATCGTAGGCGGCATCACTCTCCTCGATCGCCGCTCGGATGTCCGCTGGTTTCACAGCCTGTCCCCAATCATACTCGAGTCTGTCGACGTCTTTGCCAAGCCGCTCGGCGACGTTCGCATGTCGCTCGCTGAAACTCCCACAGGTGGCCACGAGGAGGCGTTCGTCGACGAGATTCAGCGTCGAGGCCTCCCAGAACTCGGTCCCCGAGGCAGTAAGCACGATGACATCGTTGTCGGTACCGAGAAATTCCTTCGTATCCTCGACGATCGTCGTGTAGAGGTCCGTCATTCGGTCCATCCGGTGCCCGAAGACCGGCTGCGCCATCTCCTGGATGACGTCCTCGCGGACTTCCGTCGGACCGGGAATGTAGAGAGTGCGATCGGGGTAGTCGCCGGTGTACTCGCGGTGAGCCGTCACGGATAGCGCGGGCTGGGCGCCCGGACGCCTTGCCCGTTGTGGTTCAGTCGGGCTAGGCCTCAACCGCGTCGACGATCGATTCGATTTCGTCCTGCTCGAAGGCCCGAAGTGTCTCTGTTTTGATCGTTCCTGTCTTGGCCATCGTTACAGTCCCCGCCACCATGGTCTCATCATCTGGCGCGTCAACGACCGCCACGGCGTCGTACTGGCCAAGGGTCAGGTAGAAATCCACGAGTTCGCCTCCGAGAGAGTCGGCAAGCTCCCGAGCTTGATCGGTCAGATCTGGGATTTCCTCGAACCGGTCGATGCCTTCTGCCGTGTATTCGATTAGCTGAACGTATCGTGGCATGGAACCACACTCCACTGCGAACTCTCGACCCGCCACCAATTAGTTGTATCGGCAACAAGTCTGGATGCTCAAACGGCCGGCATGCGCCGTGCGAGAAAGACGAGGAGGATCCCCCCGCCGCCTGCTACGCCGCCGACCAATACAGTGCCGAGTTGCACCGCGGCCGTGAAGCCTGTTGCCGCAGCGAACAGCGCGATCACACCGCCGATCGCTATCGGCGTCGCCATCGCTGTGACGCGAGCGCCCGCCTCACCGAGGCTGACCAAACCCGCCCGGACGGATTCGGGTGCGAAGCCCGTAATCAGACTTCGGTACGTCGACACGGCGATGCCATGCGTCGCACCGAGGGCGGCGACACCGACCCCCGAAAGCGGAAGGATCGGTGCGAGCGCAAATGTTGCGAAGCCGAGGCCAAGCGCTGCATTCGCGAGGTAGAGCACCCGATAGCGATTCCCAAGAATGCCCGCGACACGCCCGACTTGACTCGCGCCGACTGCCATCGACAGCGTGCCGACGGCGAACAGCAGTCCAGCCTGGACCGGTGTCCCACCGAGAATGCGAATCACGACGATCGAGTTGTACGCGGTAAAGCCGGTCCAGACAGAAATCTGCAGCGTCCGGGCGATGACGATCAGGAGAACCCGACGGTGGGAGAGGAGCTCGGTGAGCGTGTCCCGGTAGGCCCACAACGACCCACCATCGTCCGTGTTACTGTCGGTCGGTTCATCGAGCCAGATCCATACGATCGCCGCGATCGGCAACGCGAGCAGGTAGATCGCGAACGGGAATTGCCACGCCAAAACGACGAGCGCCCCGGCGAGCAGGGAAAATGCGCTGGCGGTAAGCGAGCTCCCGCTCAACCGTAACCCCTGCGCCGCAGCCTCGGTGGTCCCGCTATAAAAGTCGCCGATTGCCGTGATGATGAGTGGCGTCAGACTCCCCCACCCGATCCCCTGGAGCAGGCGCAATCCGAGGACGACACGAAAGTCCGTCGTAAGCGCGATGGCGGCACCAGCCACCCCAAACAGGACGAGTGAGCCAACCATGATCGGTTTGCGACCGAGCCGATCGGCAATCACCCCGACGATGGCACGAGAAAAACGGAAATGACGAGGCCGATCGTTGCCGGGGAGGCGTCGAAGGGGCCAATGAGGGTGTCGAGGATCGGCGACATCAGGCCGTTGCCGAGGGGGACGAGAATCGCTGCCAGCAAGACCAACTGGAAGTTGCGGTCGTGAACGACCACCGCGTCCTCGCCGAACAGCCGCGTCAGTGCGGTCACGTGCTTAGGCGCCGCTGACGGACACCCGTTATATATGCTGCCCGGTCCGGTCGGAGCGGGTGGCTTCAAGACGACGCGGCGTGTTGGGCGGCAACATGCCCCTTACCTGGCTGCCGGAAGACGACAAACACCCGATCCGTCCCGATCTCCCGGTATTCCGACATCTCACCTTTACGGAGGTGCACTCGCTCGAACTCGGAATTTACGTTGGGCTCCTCGTGTATTTTTCACTCTTGGTCGGAACCGGTGGCGCCGTTGCGACGCTCCTGATCTCAATCGTCCGATTCACGATCAGCGATGGAAAGGCCAAAAATGGCGCGACGAATGCCATGCATCGGATCGGCTTTCACGATGTCCGTCAAGAGCCACCCTACTTCGGCGCCGGCGCAATCTTTGCATTCGTCGGCGCCGTGATCATTGGCCGGCTATGGGTATTCTTCGACCTCGGTCCGTTGCTGCCCGCCTAAGCTTTAGGCGATACTGAGCGTCTCGGCTAGCTCGCCACGCTCCTCGAGTTGTTCGAGAATGTCGCTTCCGCCGACGAATTCGCCGTTGACGAACGTTTGCGGAATGGTTTCACGGCCGCTATATGGTTCGAGTGCGGCCCGGTATGCCTCCAGATTCTCCAACACGTCCACGGTTTCGATATCTTCACGGTGTCGCTGGAGTAAAGCGAGCGCCTTGCGGGAATACCCACATTGTGGCATCATCGGGGAGCCCTTCATGAACAGGACGACGTCGTGTTCATCGATAGCGGACTCGACGCGTTCCTCAACGGCTTCGGGATCAAGTTCAGCGCCAGGCGTGAACGTCATAAAGTCGATAAACATCCGCCGACAGAAAGCCGTTCCGCCCTGACCTAGTCCGTCTCGTCTGGCGTATAGGTCTCAAGTTCGATTGCATGGATCTCCCGGGTGAGATAGTCACCGAGGGCGTCGTGGACGAGCTGATGGCGGTCGACAAGCGAGCGCCCCTCGAAAGCCGGTGACACCACAGTCGCGGCGAAGTGGGCGTCGTCATCAGGATTCCTCGGGGTCGTCACCTCCACACTTGCCTCCGGAATCCCATCGCGGATCAGCGCTGCAACCTCATCGGCGTCCATAACTGTGTCGTCGAGGTCGCGGGGCAAAACCGTGACGTCTGGCTATCGAGTTGCGACATGCGGGGTAATTTATTGGTCAGGCCAGTCTTAGTCGGACTCGATGGGGGGGAGGACGTTTTATAGCGCCCTGGGGGTGGATCGCGACGCAGACGCGGATCGGATCCGTCGCGCGTACCGGGAGCGTGTCAAGGATTCACACCCGGACGTCAGCGATGATCCGGACTCGCGCCAGCGATTCGAGCGACTTACCACGGCCCGGAATGTGCTCGTGGACGACGTCGAACGCCGCCGGTATGACCGTCTCGGCCACGAAACCTACGTCGATGCCCATATTTCGAGTGACGTGTGGGAAACTCGATCGACGAGCGGAGCCGATGAGACGACGTTGGCCGGCGTGTCAAGCCGAGTCGAAGATCCAGCTGAGCGGGGCCGGTGGCCTTGGATAGCGCCGGAACCCGACGGGGCTCAATCTCGGGCCCGTGGCGGCGCGTGGCAACAGGCCTCTGCGGCGTATCAATCCAGTCCCACAGGGGGGTCGCCGGCCACCCGTACACCGTTGGATAGTCTCACGACGGCGGTCCGCTCGCTCGGCCCGTGGCTCGCAGTCTATGCGGTCTTTCTGGGGTCGGGGGCCGCGGTGGTCGGGGGCTTCGTTGCAGAGTATGCGACGGATCCAAGCCTCTCGATCCCGCTCGCCGCCGGTGGCGTCGGAGTGATCGCTGTGATCGTATTCCTCACCGCAGTTCACGTCGCGACGCAGCTAGCCGCGTGAGGGGTGACATCCTCCCCGCCATGAAGGGCGAGGCTTTGTACAGGCTTCAACGTAAGCCGTTTGTGCCGGCCATCGGTATCTGACTCATGGATATTCGGGAGATCGGCGAACTCGGGCCGGCCGAACGCCGCGGGCTATTCGATCGAGACGCCGGCGTGGATGCGATCCGAGAGGACGTCGACGAGATTCTCGATCGTGTGCGCGAGGCTGGCGACGTCGCGCTCCGTGAATTCGCACGGGAATTTGATGATGTCGAAGTCGGTGCGATCGATGTAACGGACCGGGCGGAGCGAGCGGCTGGGGAGATCGATGCCCCAGTCCGTGAGGCGATCGGAACAGCGATCGACAACGTTCGGGACTTTCACGAGCGGGCCAAGCCGACCGATTGGCGCGAGGAGTTCGATGGACGGACACTGGGCCAGCGATATCGGCCGGTCGGGTCGGCTGGCGTATACGTCCCCGGCGGAACGGCGTCATATCCATCGAGCGCAATCATGGGCATCGTTCCGGCCAAAGTCGCTGGTGTCGACCATATTGCCGTCGCCACGCCACCGGCAGAAAACCTCGATCCGGTTACGCTCGCAGCGATCCACGAGGCTGGCGCCGACGCAGTCTATCAGGTTGGTGGCGCCCAGGCGATCGGGGCATTAGCGTATGGCACGGATACGGTGTCGGCCACTGATGTCGTCGTTGGCCCGGGAAACCGCTGGGTCACGGCCGCAAAAGCTTCAGTCCGCGGTGATGTCCGGATTGACTTTCTCGCAGGACCCAGTGAGATACTCATTCTAGCTGACGGCGATGCCGACGCCAGCCTCGTCGCCGCTGATCTCGTCGCACAGGCCGAACATGACACCCGGGCGGCCGTCGCCCTGGTGACAACGGATCGGGAAACGGCCAACACCGTCGCCGATGAAATTCAAGAGCAAGTACCAGCACGTGAACGCTCCGAAGTAATCCAGAGCGCACTCGAACACGACGCCAGCGGCCTGTTCCACGCCAGATCGATGAGTGAGGCCGTGCTGTTTGCGGAGGAATATGCCCCAGAACATCTCTCGATTCAGGCGACGGACGATGAGGCAATACTCTCTCGAATCGATAGTGCAGGCAGTGTTTTCCTTGGGCCGGCGAGTCCGGTAGCGGCCGGTGATTATGCCGCTGGGCCGAACCACGTTCTCCCGACCGGCGGAGCGGCTCGTGTGGTTGGTGGGCTTTCGACGGAAACATTCCTCCGCGCGACCACCACTCAGCGCCTCTCGCACGACGGCCTCGCGGCACTTCGAGAGACGATCACCACACTCGCTGAGGCGGAGGGGCTCGAAGCCCATGCCGCGAGCATAGAGAAACGGTTCGATTGACATCCTCCCCGCCCTGAAGGCCGAAGCGTTGCGCCTGCTTCAACCT
>JBDGPQ010000030.1:0-9645 GCA_042219595.1 Haloarculaceae archaeon | reverse complement strand
TGAAGCTGTCCCCATCGGAACCCCGTCTGGGAGTCGGTGCCCGATCAGACCGTAGGGCGTCTCCATCCGAAACATGAGGTTTTCCGGCAGGATCCGAATCGTTCGCCGGCGAAGTGCGTCCTTTTCCCGATCGAAGGAGGTAGCCGAACGAATGACTTCGCGCAGTCGTGTCTCACCCGCATGGCGCGGCGGCTCCTGATCCAAAATCACGAGCGCGTCCTCCGCGTAGGCATCGAGCTGCGGATGCTCTGGTGGGGCCGCAGGAGCTGCGACGACGAAACTCGCACCAAGCGCCACCAAGATGAGCAGGCCGATGCCAGCCTCGATAATTGACAGGGGTGCCTGCGCTCTATCCATCCACCGCACCCCGCCGTTTGACGGTAACCGTAAGCCGGGCTTTCCGTGTGCGCGCCGGGTAGTAGGTCACTCCCACATCACCGCGTTTGAGCGAATTCCCGCCTTCGAACCGCAGGGTAATGGTCCGATGTCTGGACACTGCAGCGGTATAGTGGCCCGAGAGGCCGGTTGAATTCGCGAGGATGATCCGATTATTCGCCCTGACTCGATTGACAGTCCGGTTACCTCCTGGCGTAATCCGCAGGGTCACGTTCGGCGAGCGCCGTGGGAGCGTCACCACCGGTCCGGCTCTAAACGGTGGCTCAAGCGTGCGTTGGGTTCGGCGTTCGATGAGCACGATCCGATTGATCGTGGATCCACCTGCAGCCCGGCCCCGTTCCGCCAAAACACGGTCTTCGAGCGTGATCCGAGCTCCGTTGGTTGGATCTAAGCCAAACTGTGCGACGAGCGCCTCAGCATCGAGGGCATCGAGGTTCTTCTCATTGAGTACGTTTTCGCGTCGCGTCAGTGGTGATGACTCTTGAATCAGGGCATCTGCGACCGCCGCTGCATCCGCCCGTTCGAGGGAGGGCGCCATCTGGGACCGCAATTGCTCATCAGCGACCGCAACCACGGCTGTCGTTGCCGCGAGTAAAACCACGAGTGCGAGGCCGACGGCCGGCAAGGAGGTTTGTGCTCGCATCACGCGCCCTCCAGCGTTAACGTCCGGTTTTCGGCGTCTCCCCGGACGCTAACGACGACCTCTCCTGCTGGAACGGACGCATTGCTGATAGTCACGCGATCCGGCACGGATAGTCGGGTCGTCGTGCTGACCTTTCGATTCGGATGCTGCAACCGAACTGTTCGGTTCTGGAGTACGATGCGGTATGTTGTGTCAGCCAGGGTTTCCGGGAGCATCAGTCGGACATGGATTGTCGTCGTGGCGTTCGTGGCAGGTACCGCGGTTTCGATACCGTCGGCCGCAGCGGCGAGCGCGCGATCAGCAACTTCGCTGGCTACGCTTGATCGATAGCTCGGCACAGCTCCGCCAAGCAGGGCTCCCGCAAATCCCGAGACGAACAGTACAACAAGACCGATAGCCACCATTTTTTCGAGTACAGGCGTGAGGGCACGGCTATCCATCGTCAACCTCCAAACGAAGATCGTGGGTTACTAGATAGCCGGTTCGGGTGCCGGTGAAGGTAGCCACGACACTCGTGATCCCGTCCCCGTCATGGTCCACCCGGCGAATGGATGTATTCAGATCCGCGAAATAGTTTACGAGTGGCCCGGGCGTTGCTGTCTCGAGGTGGATGCTAAACGTACCACGGCCAAGATTTGACCGGGAATGGCTAACGTTCGTTCGGAGGTATGTGGTACCGGCACCGCTCACCGCCGTATCCGAGGCATTCAACGCCACTACGCCGATTGCGACTGTGTCGTTACTGGCGACAATCGGTGGCGACCTGAGAAGCCATGCGTTCCCCGGCGTTCCGCGAATGATGGCACCACCGACAGATGCCACTCTACGGTCCTCGGCGGTGAATACGAGTGCGTCCGCATCAATAGTCCTCGTCACCGAGCCATTTCGTGATACCCGAATTTGTCGTGTAGAGGTCCGCAGCCCACCATCGCTAAATGACACTGTGGCTGTCCGGAATCCCGTCGTTCGCGTCGGCTGAAGTGCCCGATCGAATCCATCAGCCACCCGCGTCACGTCAACACTACTGGCTTGCGCCTGGAAGACGGCGCCAACAGCTCCTAGAATCGCTCCGATCGCGATGACCGTCACGGCAAGCATGATCGCGATTCCGATAATATGCGACTGGGCGCGACTCATGCAACCCCCAACCCCACGAACACCACGTAGGTAATCGTCACCAGCAGGCCGGAGTGCAAAAGCGATTCATAGATACTCCGGCTCGCCATGCCTGCGAACCAGCCACAGGCGACGACGGTGGCCTGAGTTACCACGTAAAACCGGAAGCGATCGCGCGCTGGATTAACGGCATCCGGGTCGATAGCCAGGCTTAGCTCCGCACCGGAGACAGCTGAGAGCTGTGAGAATCCCTCGAGCACGGACGCATTCACCGCCACGACGATCCCAATCACCAGCAATGCCGTCGTCCAACCGACGGCGACATAGACCATTAGTCGCGATCGCAGGGCCTTGCGCTCATGGTATAATCGGCCGATCTCAGTCTCGAGGGTTTCGAATACCTCCTCGGTGTCACTTCCGGCTTCGAGTGCGCCGACGACAAGACCGATCGTCTGGGAGGCCAGGGGCGTGCCAACCCGCTTCACGAACCGGTCCAGCGCGGCTGCCCGAACGTCTGCGGTGTCGTCGGGCGCTGTCGTCAAATTGAGGTTATAAGCAAGGGCATCAACATCCGGTTGCAGCGCTCCTAACTCGACCTCTTCTGCAACCCGGCGGACGGCGGTCGGTAGCGGCCGGCCAAGTCCGACGTGTCCTGAGACGGCGTGGACGAAGTCTCGGATCTCGCGGTCTTTTGCGTCGTCGATTCGCGACCGATGGACGGCGACCAGCCCGACTGGAATCCCGACGGCTGCGTAGGCCAGGAGGAGCGCGTTTAGAGCATGGTAATTCAACCAGAGTAGCCCGACAAAGGCGATCACCCCGCAGGGGACAGCCACGGCAAAAGCGCTGGCTGGATTCCGGCTCGCCGATCGGAGAGTCGAAACCAAACCGTCTGGGCGCGTATATTGCGGTGTCGCCTGATCCGTGGGTCGTATTGCTCCGACGGTCGCGGTTGCCAAACCACCCACCGCGAGTACGAAAGCGGCACACCCGTATACGATGATTCCTCGGACAGTCGTTGATCCGAGGGGCGTGGCAACGGTGTCCGAGAGGCCCGGTGCGAGCGTACTCGCAAGTGTGACGATCAGGACTGCGAGGGCCGGAACCACCAACAACACGACGAAAAGCTCCGCGACGAGTTCGAGATAGCCACTCGCGCGCTCATGACGTCGCTGCTCCCGCTGAGACAGTAGGCGCCCCTCCATACGGAGGTACCGCTCCAGGGCATCGCTCCCCTGCGCGGCATGTTCCTGGAATTTGAGGAGGAACGGGGCGAGCAACTCACGAGACGGGGTTTCTCGCGCGACCATCGACAGACCCTCGTCGAGGCTTCCAGTCAGGGCGGCGCGATTGAGCGCGCGACGTATTGAGGCGGCGGTCGCGCCGTACACTTCTTGTTCTGCGACCCGCGAGAGCATATCCCGCTGATCGTTCGATCCCGAGGCAAGCACGCGTAGGTACCGTACCGCCCCTGGGAGCGTCCGCTCGATGTCTTCTCGGCGGACTCGGGTGCGCCATCGGAGGTGGACGCTCGCTGCATAGATCACGAGGAATCTGATGAGTGCACCGGCGGCGATGCCCCCGATAATGCTTGCTTCCAGGCGGCCAACCGGAAGCGATGGAAGGCGGTTGAGTATGGGCAACCCCCGCTCCACGAATGTGGTGATTGTGTCGACTAGGCCAGTAGGAACGAGAAGTCCGACCCAGACGACACCGAGCGCCCCGAGTAATCCGGCGGCCCAGGCTATACCATATACACGTGCCATGTGAATGTCGAAACCAGTCGAGAGCCCCGCCGCTCGGTATCGCTGCCGATCTCGTTCGTGGCGCGACCGGTCGGCATGGCGGGAAAACAACACGTATAGGCCATGGTCTACCGACCGCCACCGATCACCACCTTCGGCTGCCTCAGTCATCGGTGCCGGTCCGGCTGACCCTTCCCGAGCTCGCCTCCGCCTGGGTGTGGCCTTGCTCGGTCGATACGCGGTTAAGCCGCTCGACCGTCGCTGCCTCGTTGGTCTGGAGATCCGCCAGCAGATCGAATAACTCCTCGAAATCCGTGACACCCTCGCGGATCAGGTATTGAACATAGCGGTACTTTGTGCGATACTCGTCGTGGACATCCTCGAGAGGACGGTCAGTCGCTGCCGCGATCCGGTCGAATATCTGTACAGTCGATCGCTGCCGTTCATCGCCCAACACCGGGTCCTCGAAACCGAAGCCAAACTCGCCATCATGTGTCCGCCATGCCACTGTGTTCCAGTAGACCTCTGCACCCCCTTTCTCGATCACCCCGCACCGATCGTGTCGGTCAAGCTCGCTGTACTCCGCATCACTCAATAACTCGACTACTTCACCGACGTAACGGTCACCGTCAACGTGTCGAGGGAAAACGATAAGATCAATTTCACGGAGTAGATAGGGCGCTAGCCCACGCTCGATGACGCGATTTACCAGTGTCTCGACGTCACCCGCGTGCGTGGTGCCGACGAGGCCATGGCCGGTGTTCAAGCTCTCAGCGAAGGTCTCGAAGCTCTCGGCGGTATTCACCTCGGCGATGACCTCGACATCAGGATTGAGATAATTACACTCGGTCATCAATTCGGCCATTGTAACGCGTTTGAACTCGCTTTCGTGTTCCCGGGTGGTCAGTGAGATACCAGTTTCGTGTGGCAGCCGGACCTCTCTCGACCCCTCGTCGATCGAGATGGGCCGGTCCGAAAACGGCACAAATGGCATATGGGCGTTCATGAGCGTCGTTTTTCCGACGCCTGTCGGGCCGGAGAACAGTACCACTGCGTGGTGCTCGTAACACAGCCAAAGCAGTGCGATGAGCTCGGGGGAAATGCTCTCCCGCTCCACGAGATCTACCGGGGTGAGGACGTCCGGTGCCTGCTTACGAATCGATATATGCGGCCCGTCTTCACTAATAACCGGCAACGCAACGGCACACCGAATCGTCTCATCAACACCTTCTGGTCGGAGGTTCACTTTCGCGCTCGGGTTGGTTGCGTTCAGTTCCGTACCGTCCGCGGCTGCAAGCTGGGTGACGACGTTTTCGAAAGCTCGTTCCGTTTCGAATTCGAGATTCGTCGGGACTCGTTCCTGGTGACCTGTGGCGCCTCGAGGAATCACTTTGATCCGCTCGCCGACGCGGTTCGCCTCGATATCCTCCAGCATGGGATCTCGGATCGGCACTGTGAGAGTACCATACCCCACATAATCTCGGAGGACGTAGTAAACGAGATCCGCGAGCCGATCCGCAGCATACCGGCGATCGACTGGTGGTACGCCGATGCCGTATTCCGAGAGCACTGTCCGCAATCGGTGTCCTACTGCGTCGACCCACGCGCTCGGGTCCCGACTCGAGAGCTGTCGACGGAGAAATCGCTCAGCGCGGTCACGGACGAAGCTGGTTTCGTCCTCGATGGTTCCCTCGACGCCTGTCTCCCAGAGGCGGTCCTTGCACTCACGAATCAACGTCTCGTCGCCGGGAAGGAGATCCGGTTCGAGAACCGCGTACTTTGTCTCGAATGGATCGCTACCGAGGACCTTCTCGCGGTACAGCACGACCGGAATCTCGAATTCATGAAATGAGACCACGTGACGTTCGATGCGCTCGCTGGCGAATCTGTCGAGGAATTCTGGCTCCGGCGGGAGATTTGTCTCCGCTGGCGCGTACCGGTCCGTGTGCACGACGATCCCATCACCTTCGGCGTCGGCGACCTCTATGCGGTTATCGAGTGCGTACGGCGTGAGATTTCCAAAGCAAGCCAACCCAGCGAGCGCATGATAATTTAGGCGACGGCGACTCGAATTCGAGCAGTCGACGAGTCGATCGATGGCACGCTTGTGTTTGTCACTGAAGCCTCGATCCATCGTCTCGAGAGCCCCTTCGTGCGTCCTCGGCCGCTGCAGATGTGCCCGCGCAAAGTGCGATTCGACTCGATCGAGCCGCTCCGAATCCGCTGCGGTGAGGATCGGGTCACGGACGTCATATGCAAACTCCGGGCCGGTTCGGGTGATGGTAACCACCACCCCCGGATGAACCTCGTACTGCGCTTGGATGTCCGGTGCATACCAGGCTTCTGGATCGTCCGGTGGTAGCGGCGCCGGAACGAGCCCGCCCTCGTCCTCCCCCCTGCGTGGCTCTTCGGAGAGCTCAAGCCTCGGTCCCCCCATGGCCCGCCGTCATTGCGGCATCGATCATAAAAGTTGATCCGGTATGCTCCAGCAGGACGGATTGCCGCACAGTCCAGCGCCAACTGGAAACGTGTACGAATTTATTGTTATAACTATCAGCAGTTCACGATGATAATTAGAGTCTCTTGTTAAAGTATGTGGTATAAGAGGACACTCAATTAAAAATTACTCTGAATTGTGTGGGGTTGGCAAAATTTATTTGTGCGTTCGTATCAGTAAGCAATACAACGGATGGGCGGAATATCAGCTCTGAAACGGAGAACCGGATCATATACCAGTTCTACAGAAATTGTTTGTTTGAGAACGCCGGTCAGAACATGGAATTCAAGCAAGGCTACAGCGAGCATATGATGAATATTCTGTCGAGCCTTCTCACTCGCATCGATACGAAACCTGAATACATCTGTGAATTTTGTGGCCAGCGATACGAAGAGGATCGGCTCAACTGTCACGCGTGCGGCTTCGACGTTGTTGCACGCAACCGTTAATCGCAGTCGGTCTCACTCAATTGTCGATAAATCCACATGCATTAAGGGCTGGGGCCGCCACTGCCGACTGAATGCAGGACGCGGCGGACCTGCCTGGGGCCGAGGTGCTCGAGTCCGCAATGGACGGCATGGCTGTCCTTGAGGGCGACGAATACGTGTACGTGAACGAGGCCCATGCAACACTCTACGGATACGATGATCCAGACGAGCTCGTCGGCCAGACTTGGCAGCAGCTCTACGATGACGATCAGATCGAACGTTTCGAAACGGAGATCCTACCGATCGTCAGAGAAGAGGGTGAGTGGCGGGGCAGAGCAATCGGTCGAACGAGGGACGGCGAGCGCTTTGAGCAGGAACTCTCGTTGAGTCGGACCGGTTCTGAGGGACTCGTCTGTGTCGTCCGGGATGTCAGTGCCCGCGCCGAGCAGCGCCGCCGGCTGGAGCGCCAAGAGGTCATTCTCGGGAGCATCCGCGACGGAGTGTATACGCTTGACCCGGACGGTGTGATCACCTGGGTGAACGCCGCTGCGGTCGACGAGTTTGATGCCGGCTATACTCGGGACGAATTGATCGGTGCCCATGTCTCCATGCTTATGTCAGACGCTGATATCGAGCGCTGTGCGGTGCTCATTGAGGAACTGCTGACGGACCCAGACGCAGAGAGCCGTCGGTGTGAAGTCGATCTGCTCCCCGCCGCTGGAGACCCGATACCGTGCGAGCTCAACATCACGTTGCTCCCCACAGAGGATGGTGAGTTTCAGGGAACGGTTGGTGTCATCAGGGACGTAACCGAGCGAAAACAGCGCGAGCAGCAACTCTCTGTACTGAACCGGCTACTGAGACACAATCTTCGGAACCGACTGACCGTTCTACTCGGACACCTCGACCTCCACGAAGATACCGGGGAGGCCACCCATTTGGAAGAGGTTCGCGAAACCGCGGAGGAAGTCCTGGCGGTGAGTGATAAAGCCCGGCGGCTCGAGGAACTCGTCGAGGCGGCTGAATCAAGCGCGAAGGAGGTCGATGTCGTTCAAGTTGTCGAATCTTGCACGGAGCAGTACCGATCGGCGTATCCACACGCCAGCATCGTTGTAGACGCGCCGGATACACAATCAGTTCGGGCGGACGACAGGCTTGGCGTCGCCATCGGCGAGTTGATCGAGAATGCGATCGAACACGCTGATGGCGATCCGACGGTCACGGTACGCGTCGAGCCGCCGGAGTCGCCGTCAGGGACGGTCTCGGTAGTCGTGGCTGACGACGGCCCCGGGATTCCAGAGGCCGAGATCGCTGTCCTCGACGCCGATCGCGAACGCCCGCTTTCACATGGAAGTGGCCTCGGCCTCTGGTACTTACGCTGGTACGCGGACCGGCGGGGTGCTGGCTTGTCATTCACTGAGGCAGATGATGACGGGACCGTCGTCACCCTGGAGTTGCTGCCCGGTTAGGCTGGCTCGAAGCCGGGGGGAACCTCCGCGTACGTATATCCTTCTCGGTCATCGACCTGAAATTCATAGAGCCGGAGTTCTCCCGCCGACTCTGCTCGTTCGAAAACATCGAGCCGCCACGCGTTCGACAGCGCCTCTGGGTTTGCATCCCAGTTCTCGGGTAGCCGTCGGATCGAGCCCTCCAACCTGACACTCTCCCACGCGAACATCGAGTCGGCCGTATACACGAGGAAGGCAGCGCGATCGGTGCGCTCGGCCAACTCGGCCTTCCGGCTCGGCTCGTCCACAAAGAAGCTGAAGTAGAGTCGGTCGTCGCCATCATAGCCGAATGCCATCGGCAGAAGGTATGGAAGACCGTTGGTAGAAAATCCCAACACCCCGACGCCCTGGTGACGAAGGAAGTTGTCGATCGTCTTGTCGTCCATCCGGCGGAGACCGTATTCGAGCAAGGTCTCAACCGTCATCGATGGATCATCCATCCCCCTCGCACAGTCGCGTCTGACTGGGTTTGTGCTCCTCTGTCACGCCCATAGGACAAACTCCTCGTGCCCGCGTGGGCAATTTTCCAGCCCCCCGGTTCGTCCGCACGAAGGCGGAATATGATACCAGGTTTCGAAGGCTTGGTCTTGTCCACCAGCGGAAATCCTTCGGACGATCGTCATTGGATACCCGTCGCGAGCGCATACCCCGTATGATCGGCGGCCTGAGATAATAAAGCCGCCCGGGGGCTACCGGTCTTCGAGACTGCCCCCGGACCGAAGCTGTTTTTCGGCGTCTGCTCTGGTCGCATCCGGGTCGAAGTCCTCGATGATCTTCTCAAGATCGGCCTGATCCGTGTCGACAAGATCGCTGACGTGGGCTGTGATGCCCGGAATCGCGCGTACGACGTTATCGATGATCGGCACGGCGGCCACTTGCGCAGAGCGGGACAGGGGGTTGAGATCGACGACGATCTCGGTCTTTCCCATCTCCGATAACGCCGCCGCACGATCGCCATCCTCGAGCGGCACGAGGACGACGTCCGCAACGTAGATTCCATCGGCGTCGACCTGCGCCCGGTCGTGGTCAAGGCCGGGAATCCTGGCGTCACCGGCCAATCCGAGCACCTCTGTGGCACCGTGGTCCCGGAGGTGATTCGCGATCGCGCGAACCCGGTCCTCGGAGCGATGGAAGAGGTTCACTTCGAGGGCGGCATCGACGGCTTCCGCGAGCTCCACCAGTTCGCCCGGGACGAGGGCGGCGGCGTTCCCATTGACCGACAAGACGGGCCGCTGGGCGAGCAATAGATGGGCGGCTGCAGCTCGTTCGGCCTCGTCGGCACTCGGAATCGTCTTTTCGCCGAGTAGGTAGT
>JBDGPQ010000034.1:0-9763 GCA_042219595.1 Haloarculaceae archaeon | reverse complement strand
TCGGCCAGTCATGAATGGCCTCCGTCGACACGTCCCGGAGTTCGGGAACGTACTCACGGATGTACTCCCCGTCCGGATCGTATTGTTCGGCCTGGCTTGCGGGATTGAATACCCGGAAGAACGGCTGGGCATCCGTGCCCGTGGATGCGGCCCACTGCCAGCCGCCAGCATCATTTGCCGGATCGTGGTCGAGGAGCGTCTCGCGGAACCAGCCATACCCCCAGCGCCAGTCGATCCGGAGGTGTTTCGTGAGGAACGACGCCACGATCATGCGGACGCGGTTGTGCATCCAGCCCTCCTCGCGGAGCTGCCGCATGCCTGCATCGACGATCGGATAGCCGGTTTCGCCGGCCGTCCACGCCTCGAAGTGCCCGGCGTCGTTCGCCCAGCGGATATCGTGTTCGAATTCGTTCAGATTTCGCGTGACCATATACGGCTCGTGATAGAGCCGTTCCGTGTAGAAATCCCGCCAGGCGAGTTGTCGCCGGTATTCAGTGACGGACTCGATCGCGGCCTCATCAGTGGCGTGATCCGCGGCATCGACGGCTGCGGCGTTGACCGTCCGAACGCCGATCGTTCCAAACCGGAGATGGACCGAGAGCCCCGAGGTGCCGTCCTTGGCTGGATAGTCGCGAGCCTCGGCGTAGTCGTATATCGGCCCGTCGATGAACTGCTCCAACCGCTCGGTCGCCGCGGCTGGCGAGCCCTCGGGGACGGTTGGTTCGGGCTCGTCATATCCAAGCCCAGCACGGGTAGGGATCGGTCCCGGTTCCACAGCATCGGGGTCCACGAAGGCCGACGGCTCGGGGGTCGGCACCGGTGCATCGTGATCGCGGTCGAGCCACTTGCGCCCGTAGTAGCTGAAGACCTGATATGGCTCGCCGTCGGCCGTCGTGAGTGTCCCTGGTGGGACGAGCACGGCATCATGCGGCCGGTCGAAGTCGATATTGTCGGCGGCCAGCGCGGCCTCGACCTGCTCGTCGCGCCGGCGAGCGAGGCCAGAATAGTCCGCATGGGCCGTCACTGTATCCGCGTCGATGGCCGTCGCAACCTCGGGCACGATCGCGACGGGCGCACCGGTCCGGACGAGTAATCGGCCACCCCGCTCACGATAGGCTGCCCGTAGTGACCGCAGCGCATCGAGGACGAATGCCACCCTGGCCGGCGACGCATAGCCGTGGACGTCCTCATCGACGACGAACAGCCCGACCACCGGATCGGCGGTGTCGGCTGCGGCGAGGCCCCGGACGTCGTCGACTCGTAAGTCACGCCGGTGCCAGTGGAGGCGCATATGAGGGGTAGAAGAGCAGCGGGGACGAATCCACCGCCCAACTGTTGTGGGCCTACAGTTTGGACTCGGCGTCCTCGGCGAGTTCCTTCATCCGTTTTCCGACCCGCCCGGCATCCGAGAATTCGTCCTCACTCATCGCATTGGCAAGGGCGTTACCGAGGACGAAGACCGCGTGTTTGTGCTCGCTTTTCGACATGTGGACGTCGTCGGGCGTTACGTCGATTTCGTCGTATGGTTCGAACAGCTCCGGGTCGGTCGACTCGAGGTCCCGGAAGTACTCCATGATCGTCACCATCTGAGCGTGGAGTTCCAGGAGCTCATCTTTGTGCATGCGCACCTGTTGGCCAGGTATCGGGTTAAAGGTTGCTTGGCAGAGAGTGCCAGCATTCGCCCCCGAACGGCCTCAAAAGACGTATTCGTCGTCGTGACCCATCATCCCGTCGTCCTCGAAGCCCCCTGGCTCCTCGTCATCCTCGACCGGGCCGCTGGTCTTATAGGCCTTCAGACCGGTCGAGAGAAGGTCTTCGATCGCCTCCTCGCGATTGAGGAACTCGCCCTGATCGACGAGTTGGGCGATCTGCATCTCGAGATGCTCCGGGATCGTGATCTCTACCTTTGGCATCGCAACGGTGGACGGTTCGATGAGGGGGCATTTAAGCTTGACGGGGAGTGTTACTGAACTACCGAAGTTTCGACCGGTCTTGCCAAGCTAGGTTTCCATTCGCGGCAAATTCCTTTTCGATATGCGATAATCTATCAATCAACTTACTCCATGCCCACCCCCCGAGATAGTTAGGCTCAAAGGCTGGCAGTCCAAACCCACCGCCAGATGGAGCCACAGCCCGGCGCGGTCTCGACCGAGCAGGTCGCCGTCGTCGGCCGGCGGGTCCCGTCGATCCAACCGCGTGTCGCCCTCCAGGCGTTCGACCGGCCGCGCTTTGCCTGGTCGACAGCCGACATGACGGTCGTCGGGGGCGGGGCAGCCGTCGCTCTGGCCGCGGACGGGCCGGACCGGTTCTCGACGATCCGTCGTCGGGCTGAACACACCTTTGCTGCGCTGTCAGCATCGAACGACCTGCCCCAGGCGGCCCGCCCACGGCTGTTCGGTGGGTTTGCGTTTCACGACGACCACCACGGCGAGGGTCCCTGGTCGGGATTTCCGGCGAGTCTGTTCGTGCTTCCGGCCCTCCAACTCGTAGAGACCGAATCGGACACCTGGTTGACAGCCGCCTGTCAGGGTCCCGCAGCCCGTGAGAATGCCGTCGACCGGCTCGATACGTGGGCGAGTCGACTGTCCGCGACGCCCGCCCTCCAGGCCCGTGGGCCCCCCGGCGTCCAGGCCCGACGGACCGTGCCGGACCGGGATGGCTGGCGCGACCAGGTTACTCGTGCGCTCGACCGCATCGATCGAGGCGAGCTCCGCAAAGTGGTCCTCGCGCAAGCCCTCGAGGTCGACCTGGCGCGCTCACCGACGATTCCTGACGTCCTCGAGCGGCTGGGTCGAACCTACCCGGACTGCACGCGGTTTCTCATCGACCCGGAGCAGGGGGGCACGTTCTTTGGCGCCACTCCCGAGCAGCTGGTCGAACGGTCGGGTCGATCGGTGCGGACGACCGTCCTCGCGGGGTCGACCGGCCGCGGCGATACCTCACAGGAGGATGCCTGGTTGGCAGCCGACCTGCAAGACAGCCCCAAAGATAATCACGAGCACGAGGTGGTTCTGGACGCGATTCGTGACCAACTTGCACCGCTCGCGACGGCCATAGAGACGGGCAATCGCGGGATCAGGCAGCTGGCGACCGTGCAACATCTCCAGACCGATGTGCGCGCAGAGCTCGATGGCGACCACCACGTGCTCGATCTGGTCGAAGCGCTGCACCCGACCCCCGCCGTCGGTGGAATGCCGCAGGATGTCGCTCTCGACACGATCGGGACCTCGGAAGCCTTCGATCGAGGCTGGTACGCCGCGCCGGTGGGCTGGATCGACGCCGCGGGCGACGGGCGATTCGCTGTCGCCATTCGATCCGCCGTCGCTCGGCATCGGTCGGCGACACTCTTCGCCGGCGCGGGCATCGTCGCCGATAGCGAACCGGATCGCGAGTGGAGCGAGGTGCAGCTCAAGTACCGGCCGGTCCTCGACGAACTGGAATGACGGCGCCGAACCGGGCGACGCTCTGGGGCCAAATACTCGTTGAGGAGTGTGCGGCCGCGGGGCTCTCGGCCGCGTGCGTGGCTCCCGGCAGCCGCTCGACGCCGCTGACCATCGCCCTCGCCCAGCACGATGACGTCGACGTGTATTCGCATCTCGACGAGCGATCGGCCGCGTTTTTCGCCCTCGGTCGAGGCCGTCGCACCGGGGAGCCGACGGCCGTCGTCACGACCTCCGGGACGGCCGCCGCCAATCTCCACCCGGCCGTGATCGAAGCCGACCGCGGGCGGGTGCCGCTCCTCCTGCTCACGGCGGATCGTCCGCAGGAGCTCCAGGATAGCGGGGCGAATCAGACGATCGACCAGGCGGACCTCTACGGCGACGCCGTTCGATGGCATCGAACCCTCCCCGAGCCGGCGCCGGAGGCCCGGCGACTCAGATCCCTCCGGGTTGCCGCCGATCGCGCCGTCGCCACGACGACCGGCGTCCACCCGGGACCCGTCCACCTGAACATCCCGTTCGCGAAACCGCTCGAGCCCACCCCCGTCGAGGGCGATGTCCCGACGACCCTCGACGAGCAGGCGGGGCGTGCCCTCGACGGCCGAGAGGGCCCCTATGTGTCCACCAGTAGCGGCCGGCCGACGCTCGATGATGGCACCGTCGCGACAGTGGCCGAGCGTGTCGATGCGGCCGAGCGTGGCCTCATCGTCTGTGGGCCGGCCGATGCGGGCGCACCCGACCGCGAGGGGTTGTCGGCGCTCCTCGGGGCCACGGAGTTTCCACTGCTCGCGGATCCCCTGTCGGGGCACCGCTTCGGCCCGCTCGTCGACGAGCACACGGTCTGTGGTGGCTACGACGCCTATATTGATGCCATTGCGGAGTGGCCGGCGCCCGACGTGGTGCTCAGGTTTGGTGCCTCGCCCACCTCGAAAGCCCTCCGGCACTACCTCAGAGATGTCGACCCGACGACGTTCCTTGTCGACCCCGCAGGCGAGTGGCGGGAGGCCGAATTCGCCGCGACGGACCATCTTGTGGCCGATCCAGGGTGGTTCGCGACCACGCTTGCAGAGCAGGTTTCCGACGGGGGAGACCCCGATTACGCAACCCGCTTCTCTGACGCCGAGACGCAGCATTGGGCGGTCGTGAACGATGCCCTCGGCGGGGAACCCTTCGAGGGTGGGCTTCTGTGTGACGTCGCCGACCTCGCTCCCGACCCGTCAACGCTCGTGGTCTCGAACAGCATGCCGGTGCGTGATCTCGACCGGTTCGGTAAGCCCCGGGCTGGAGATATCACCGTCCTTGGCAATCGCGGCGCGAGTGGGATTGACGGCATTACCTCGACCGCTCTCGGAGCCGCGAGCGCAACCGATGACCCGCTCATTGCCGTGATCGGCGATCTGGCGTACTACCACGACATGAACGGCCTCCTTGCGATCGGGCGGTGTGACGTGGACGCGACGATCGTCCTTGTCGACAATGACGGTGGGGGCATCTTCCACATGCTGCCCATCGCGGAATTCGATCCGCCATTCACTGAGCTCTTCGCGACGCCCCATGGACTCGACTTCAGCCCGACCGCCGATCTCTACGGGCTCGAGTTCGTGTCCGTCGATGACCGGGTCGGGGCGCGGGCGGCGATCAGGGAATCGCTCGATGCGGATGGGACGCAAGTGATTCACGTCGGCTTTGATGCGGCTGCGAGCCATCAGCGCCGAGCGGCGCTGGCGGAGCGCGTTGCCGAACGCCTCTAGGATCGCAGGACGGCCATGATCGACAGCGAAAGTGCGAGCGGCATCGCCGTCCCAGCGAACACGGCGAGCATCGCTGGCGAGGCCAGCCCGACGCCGGACCAGACGGCGAGTGGCGGCAGGATCACGGTCCAGATGCCAAACACGACCGCTCCGATGGGTGGCATGCTCGACAGGTAGCCGACGAGCAACAGCAAGCACCCGGCGAGCACCACGTTGAACGGCAGCGGAAAGGCCGGTTGGAGCACCCCCCAGAGCAGGACCGGATACACGAGAAAGGCGACGACTAACGTCACGACCGAGGGACCGATTGGGAAGAGGCGCCGTCCGAGCCGCGATGCGTCAGCGGGGTGAATCCGATACGCGCCGTCGGTATCCCACGTCCGCCATTCGCTGGCGTAGGCGCCGCCGTCCGCGGCGCCACCGCGGGGATTCCACGCCGCACGCGTTTCGCGATTTCGACGGCGTCGTCGCTCGCGCTCACGGGCCGCGGCTGACGTCGGCTCCGACGGCTGGTGAGTCCCGACGTCCGTCGGCTCCGACGGTGCAGTCGAGGCCCCGGCTCGGTTCGGTGTCGTCCCCGTGTAGCTGGCGTGGCCGACGCGGTCGTACACCGCCCGCTCGTCGGCGTCGGTGAGGACGCGCTTCGCTTCGAGCAGTTCCCGTGTCCGGGTTGCCGCTTGTGGGTCGTCGCTCACGTCGGGATGGACCTCTTTGAGCCGCTCGCGGTAGGCTCGCTCGACCTCCTCCGTGGTGGCATCGGGACCGATCCCCAGCCGCTCGTAGTAGGTCTCGGCCATCCCTCGGCGCCACGTGGCGACGGATCTACAAAAATTGGTCGGCCGACGCCGAAGGCGGGGTTTTTCACCTCGACGGTCCCAGCCTGGCCATGGTTTCCGAGCTGTTCGACCCGGAGCGCTGGGAGCCCGTTGCGGACTTCGACTTCGCCGATGTCACCTATCATCGTGGCACGGACGTGCCGGCTGTTCGGGTGGCGTTCGACCGACCGGCAGTTCGGAATGCCTTCCGCCCGGAGACCGTCGACGAGCTCTATACCGCCCTCGATCATGCGCGCCGCCAACCCGATATCGGCTGTGTCCTGCTGACCGGCAATGGCCCGTCCCCGGAGGACGGTGGCTGGGCATTCTGCTCCGGCGGTGATCAGCGAATCCGCGGGGAGTCCGGATACGAATACCGGGAGGACGAGTCCTCGACCGCCGCCCAAGCTGGCATCGGACGGCTACACATCCTCGAGGTGCAGCGCCTGATCCGATTCATGCCCAAGCCGGTGATCTGTGTCGCGCCGGGGTGGGCTGTGGGTGGTGGGCATAGCTTGCACGTCGTCTGTGATCTCACGATCGCCAGCGAACGAGCGATCTTCAAACAAACCGACGCCGACGTCGCCAGTTACGACGCTGGCTTTGGCTCCGCATACCTGGCTCGACAGGTCGGCCAGAAGCGCGCTCGCGAGATCTTCTTTTTAGGGCGTGAGTATGACGCTGCCGAGGCCAAAGAGATGGGCATGGTCAACGCGGTGACGGATCATGCGGCGCTCGAGGACGTCGCACTCGAGTGGGCCGACGAAATCACTCGCAAGTCCCCAACTGCCATCCGTATGCTCAAGTACGCGTTCAATCTGATCGACGATGGCCTCGTTGGACAGCAGGTGTTCGCCGGCGAGGCGACACGGCTCGGGTACACGACTGCCGAGGCCCAGGAGGGCCGCGACGCGTTCAACGAGAATCGCGACCCGGACTTCCGGCAGTTCCCCTGGCACTACTAGTTTTATCCCGCTCTCCGACGCCACGGCGGGTATGCGATCGATCGACGCCGACGATCTCGAGCGGTTCATTCGTGACTGTGTCGCGGCGACGGGCGCGGACGATGACATCGCAACGCGGGTGGCCGAGTCACTCGTCCTCGCGAATCTTCGCGGCCACGAATCCCACGGCGTGCGCCGGCTCCCCATGTACTGGGACTGGAGCCGGAACGAGGGCGATGCGGCGCTGCCCGTCGAACCGGAAGCGCGGCCGGAGATGGTCAAAGACGCCCCGGCCGTGGCCCAAGTGGACGGCCACAGTTGCTACGGGCAGGCCGTCGGCCGGACCGCGACGGACGCGCTTATCGAGCGCGCCGAGGACTCGACGGTGGCTGCCGTCGGGATCCGCGATGCGAGTCACCTCGGGAGGATCGGCGAGTGGGCCGAGCGGGTTGCCGGGGCTGACTTGTTGTTCGGCGCGTTCGTCGGAACCCAGGGCGGCCGGCTTGTGGCACCACCAGGGAGTGCTCAACGACGATATTCGACGAGCCCGCTCGCGTTTGGCGTGCCGACCTTCGACGGGCTCGAGTTTCCCGTCGTCCTCGACATGGCGACAAGCCAGGTGGCCCACGGAAAAGTGCGTGAGCGCATCCCGGACGACGAACCCCTCGAAGCGGCGTGGACGATTCGCGCGGACGGCAGCGCGGTGACCGATGCCGCTGCGTTTACGCGGGAAGGGGAGGGCGCACTCCTTCCACTCGGCGGCCGGGAATCCGGATACAAGGGCTTCGGCCTCGCGATGATCGCAGAACTGTTCGCCTCGATCGCGGGTGACGGCCTCGTGGTCTCTCAATCCGAAGAGAGCCACGGCAACGTCGCCTTATTCGTTGCCGTTGATCCACTGGCCTTCTCCACGCGGGAGGCGATCGCGGAGCGCGTCGAGAGCCTCTCCAGACATATTCACGAAACCGAATTCAGCCCCGATGTCCCCGCCGGGACCGTAGCGAGCGGCGATACAGCGTTGCTGCCAGGCGAGGCCGAACACGAGGCCACCCTCACGCGGCTCGAGAACGGCATTCCGTTGCCCGACGCCGATGCGCAGGCTTTGCTTGAGCTGGCCGAGGAGCTGGGCGTTACGCCGGCCCCGGCCACGCGAACCGCGCTTGGCGGGTAGCGGACTACCCGCCGTTCACGATCGCGAGCCGGACCCGCTCGTGGCGACCGACGTGATTGGGATCGATCTCCCAGTCGTGATCGATCCCGGCGGACGCCCGTGTCGGGTTGAACGCGCGGCTCCAGGCCGATAGCTCGAAGGCATACGCGCCGGATTCCAGTCCCCCGGCGCTCGGTGCGCCACCGGGCACCCGAAATGTCGCGTCCGACCGGCTATAGGACGTGTCGCTCGGGTCATCGTACCAGAACGCGAAGTCGGCATCCGGGCCCTGTTTGG
This sequence comes from Haloarculaceae archaeon, assembly GCA_042219595.1. Taxonomy (GTDB): domain Archaea; phylum Halobacteriota; class Halobacteria; order Halobacteriales; family Haloarculaceae; genus CAYLJD01. The sequence goes on along the minus strand of JBDGPQ010000034.1, from coordinate 1,366 downwards.
TGGGTCGGCCACTTCCGCAGCCGTGTGCCGAGAGGCCGAGATTCCGCAAATGCGGATGTTCGACCGTGTACGCGACGTCGATATCGATCGGTTTCGGGTGGCCGTTCGTATCCAGCGGTCGTCGCAGTACGGGACAGTCGAGTGGGAGCGAGCCACCGTCCGTCCCATCCGTCGTGCGCCACTGGAGCCCGTCGAACCGGACCGTCGGTTTGGAGTTATCGACGCGGAGGGTGAGCCAGTCGCCAGTCTCGACGACGTTTCCGCTGGCATCGCCAAGCTCGAGACGGACATCGTAGAGTCCGTTCGCGTTCGGCTCATCGTGGCGCGTGTCCCAGTGGAGCAGCAAGTTCTGGTAGCGATCCACGAGGACATCCGGGTCCGGAATGTCGTACCAGCCCTCGTCATCGAGTGGGACGATGTGTTCGCGCACGGGCGGCCAGTTCTCCCGTACTGCGTACCAATCAATGCCGGTAAACGGTTGCGCGGTGGTGGGAGAAGCACGTGGATTCGATCGATACCGATAGACGAGCCGGTACCGATCCGCCGCCTCCGTCCGGAACCCACAGCCGTACATGTTCAGCCGGCCCGCATACGGCGTCGCCGCGTCACCGGAACCCGGCCGCGGCCGGTTGACGCGGAGGGCGTAACCCTCGCGGGGCGAGCTGTTCGAGTGATACGCCGGTGCGAGCGGCATTGCCCCGAGTAACCGAAGCGCGGGCGTGTCACACTCCGGCACCGATGGCACGCGTTCGCACTGTCCGACCGTTACCGCCGTCTGATCCGCCTCGAGAATGACTTCATCGTCAGGCAGATCGTTCCATTGGACATCGAAGTATCCCTCCGAATAAATCGTCTCCTCGGTTCCGTCGCCGTCGGTATCCTGCGTCACCCGGAACGTGATGTCCGGAACGTCAAGGAGGGTGGTCCACTCCGGAACGGACACGTCCCGACAGCGAAGGAACGGGCCGATGAACTGCTGGGGCTGGAGGCCGTCACTTTCGATGGCGACGGTCTCGACGGCTGCCGTTTCCCTCGAGAGTGCCCGGGACCGCAGCTGCGGCTCACGCTTGTCCATCACGTCGGACAGCGAATCGGGGGCCGGCGGCTGTAGGTCGGACAGGGCGGGCCGCTCGAGTAATTCCTCGAGCTCGCGTGTCGAGTCTCCGAACGTCATCTCGCCAGTCAGCGCGAACAGCCGTTCCGTGGCCTCCTCGCCGACCAGCCCACGCAATCGATCGTAGGCACCCGGCTCATGCAAGGGGAACGGGTCGGGGTCCGGTCGCGGCTGTGGCGGATCGATGACCCGTGGATCGGGCAGGAGATCGAGGTGCTCGAGCAGGTCACGAATCGAGGGATCGACCAGCTC
>JBDGPQ010000231.1:0-9849 GCA_042219595.1 Haloarculaceae archaeon | reverse complement strand
ACCGAAACATCGAGGAGACGCTGTCGATCGGCTGGGAGCTGCTCTCGATGCTTCCGCCGGAGGAGCTGAACCGCGTCGACGAGGACTATATCGACCAATACTACCTCGCGGACGAGCAGGCCGAAGAAGTGGCGGCGGACTGACGGTCGGCCCCAAATATTTGGTATAGTCGTTACCCACATTTAGCCTTACATGCCATGTAGCCATGGTGTACACACCGGGCTCGGAGCAAATTTGGCTCTGGATCGGCACGGCAGGCATGTTCCTGGGGATGCTGTACTTCATCGCCAGGGGCTGGGGCGAGACCGACTCACGCCGTCAGAAGTTCTATATCGCGACGATCATGATCACGGCGATCGCGTTCGTCAATTACCTCTCGATGGCGCTAGGCTTCGGCGCTATCGAATTAACATGGGGTGGCGAGAGTCACCCGATCTACTGGGCGCGATACACGGATTGGTTATTCACGACGCCATTACTGCTCTACGACCTCGGGTTGCTGGCGGGTGCGGATCGCAATACGATCGGCACGCTTGTCGGGCTCGACGTGCTCATGATCGCGACCGGCGCGGTTGCCACGCTGACGACTGGTGGCGCCGTTCTCTCGGTCGGAGCCGAACGGCTCGTCTGGTGGGGCGTCAGTACCGGCCTGTTACTCGTCCTGTTGTACATCCTGTTCGGATCACTGACCGAGCGGGCATCGGACCTCTCAACGTCAACCCGGTCAACGTTCACCCTCCTCAGAAATCTCCTGATCGTCCTCTGGCTGGTGTATCCCGTGTGGTGGCTGATTGGCACCGAGGGCCTGAGCATTCTTGGCATCTACATCGAGACTGCCGGCTTCATGGTGCTCGACCTGACTGCGAAGGTCGGCTTCGGCATCATCCTGCTGCGGAGCCACGACGTCCTGGACGACGCCGCGGCACCGGCCGGCACCGCTCAGGCCGCGGACTAACTCGGCCCCCCGGCCGTCCCGAGTGACCCTCACATACGCCGCCTTCCACGCCCTGTTCACGGTCCCGCCAGTCCTGGGGTTGGGAGTCTTGGTAGGGCGACGGTCGGATCGCAGCGAGGTGCGGCCAATTGCCGTGGCCATCATCGTTGGCCTCGCGCTCGCGTGGACGATTCCCTGGGACAACTACCTCATCGCTCGCGGTGTCTGGGACTATGGGACCGGCCGGGTGCTCGGCGTGATCTGGCGCGCCCCGATCGAGGAATACGTGTTCATCGCCATCCAGCCAGTTCTGACGGCGCTTTGGCTTTCGGCGATCACCACTGGGGACACACCGACTGTACAATGGCAGCCGCGTGACGCGGCGATCGGCCTTCTGATGGGCGGCGCACTCGGAATCGCTGGGCTGGTTGGGGTGCGCTACACGCCGACGTTTTATCTCGGTGCGATCGTTGCGTGGGCCTCGCCCGTGCTCGCGCTCCAGTGGGCTGTCGGCTGGCGATACCTGGTGGCCAGAGTTCGGCCATTAATACTCGGAGTAACTGTCCCAACGCTGTACTTGAGTACCGCCGACGCATTGGCGATCGCCAGTGGTATCTGGCAGCTTTCACCTAACCTCACGACCGGCCTCACCGTGGTCGGGCTGCCGATCGAAGAGGGGTGCTTCTTTTTACTGACGAACCTGCTCGTCGTTCAAGGACTCCTGCTCTATCCATGGGTCACGAAACGGCTGGGATAGCGACGGGGTCTCAGCTCACGACGGTGACTCGCACCCTCGGGCCAGGCCTGCTGCTCGGGATAGTCGGTGCGCTCATCGTCGTGCCTGCGATCCCCACTGACCTCCAGTACGGCATTCTTATCCTGGGAGGGGTAGCGGTTGGGCTCCCGCATGGGGCGCTCGACTGGGCGGCTCTTCCGATTGCACGCCGGGGTCGCCTGGCAGTCGGGGACGTGCTGCTCGTCGGGCTACTGTATGCGGTACTCGGTGGCGCGGCGCTTCTGACGTGGCTTCTCTGGCCCATCCCCGCCGCAATCGGATTCCTGCTCCTGACCTGGTTTCACTGGGGCCAAGGCGATGTCCACACCGTGAAGATCGACTACGGAGCGACGTATCTCCGGGACCGTCCCAATATGTCACTGACTGGTCTCGTCCGGGGTGGGATCCCGATGGTGGTACCGCTGATTGCCTTTCCAGAGACCTATCGGGAGGTACTCAAGTCGTTCGTTCAACCATTCGGGGCCTCAGCGAATTTCGCCGTGTTTAGTGCACCTCACCTGAGGCTGGCGCTCGGTGGCGGCCTGGCTATCGTCACCGTGCTGGCACTGGTCCGGAGCCGACTGCACTCGCCGAATGACCCGGTCTGGCGTCTGGATTGCGCCGAAACTGCAACGCTATGGCTTTTCTTCCTGACCGTCCCACCGGTACTCGCAATCGCCGTGTACTTCGCGTGCTGGCATTCATGGCGCCACCTCGTACGGCTCGCGACGCTCGATCGGCCGACCGCATCAGCGCTTATGCTGGGAGATTGGCGTCGCCCTGCTGCCCGGTTCGTGGTCGGAGCATTTCTGCCGACGGTGGGCGCACTCGGCCTCCTCGCCGGCCTTTGGATAATGGTTCCAGCGCCGCCGACAACCGCACCTGACATCGTTGGCCTCGGGCTCGTGGCCATAGCCACATTGACGGTTCCCCATACGGCGATCGTTACCTGGCTTGACCGCCTCAGAGCGGCCGGTTAGATGACACCGTCTGCATCTAGCGCCTCGATCTCTGCTTGCGTAAGTCCGAAACGCTCCGAGTATACCTGCTCGTTGTGCTCGCCTTTGGTCGGGGCCGGCTCGACGTCGGGCGCTTTCGACTCCGAGAGCCGGATCGGCGGACCCGGAACGGGGATGGTTCCGAAATCCGGGTGGTCGAGTTCCTCGATCATTCCACGCTCACGGAGGTGAGGATCGGCGGCGACCTCATCGAGTTCCTTCACCGGGGCGCATGGAACACCAGCGGATTGGAGGCGGTCGACGAGATCATCACGGTCGCAGTTCCCGACCCATTCCGACACCATCCCATCGACTTCGTCGATTCGTTTCGATCGTTCGGTATTTGTCTCGTACCGTGGATCCGTGGCGAGCTCGGATCGGTCGAACAGCTCCACGAGAGCATCCCAATGTCGGTCTCTGATGCAGAAAATGGCGACATAGCCATTCTCGACCGCATAGACGTTGTAGGGACACTGCGCGAGCCCGCTATGGCGATTGCCAGTCCGTGGCGGCGCTTCACGACCCTCGAATTTCGACCCAAGGGGTGACGCGAGCGTCGGAAAGACGGTGTCATGCATGCTCACTTCGACGAACTGCCCTTCCCCGGTGAATTCACGTTGGTAGAGGGCGGCAAGTATCCCGGCAGTGAGGTGGATCCCCCCAAGGAAATCCGACACCGCGATGCCGGCTTTCGTCGGCGGTGCATCCGGGAAGCCAGTGACGTCCATCACGCCACCCATCGCTTGGACTGTCAAATCCATCGCTGGCAAGTCCCGGTAGGGGCCGTGCTCCCCATACCCGCTCCCATGGGCATAGACCAATTCCGGATTGCGCTCCGAGAGACTTTCGTACCCTAGGTCGAGGCCGTCCATCGTGCCGACGCCGAAGTTCTCGATAAGGACATCGGCCTCATCGGCGAGCTCGCGGAGGAGTTCCTTTCCGCGATCGCGCTTGAGATTGAGGGTGATGCCGTCCTTCGACGAGTTCAGGAACACGAGCGGACCCGGCTCGCCCGACTCAACCCGGCCGCGGAGCGGTTCGCCATCCGGTGGTTCGATCCGGACAACGTCCGCCCCCAGATACGATAGCATGAGTCCGCAGTAGGGCCCGTGGTATACCTGACCGAGATCGATCACGTCGATGCCATCGAGTGCGCGGTCCATTGGCTCCCGGTGACGGAGTGTCCACTAAGTCGTTGCGGGGTCGTCCCGCGAGCACCCGCTACTCCCGGAGATGACGGGCAATGATCTTCTGTTGAATCTCCGACGTGCCCTCGTATATCGTCGTCACTTTCGCGTCCCGGTAATACCGCTCGACGTCGAAGTCAGTCGTATATCCATACCCGCCATGGACTTGAATCGCGTCACTGGCCACATCCACCGCCGTCTCGCTGGCGACGTACTTCGCTATACTTGCAGAGAGCGGGTCCGCGTCGCCGTCATTACGCCGGGCAGCGTCCCTGGCGAGAAGCTCGGCTGCGCGGACATCCGCCTTCATATCGGCCAGCATGTGGGCAACAGCCTGGTGTTCAATGATCGGCTGGCCAAACTGCTCGCGTTCGTTTGCGTAGTCGACAGCAGCGGTGAGAGCAGCCTTCATGAGGCCCACGGCCTGGAACGCGATGAGTACACGCCCCGCCGTAAGTTGCGCGAGCGCTGCTGAGAGGCCGTCGCCGACGGGTGTGAGGCGATAGGCGGCGGGGATCCGTGCCCCGTCGAACTCGAGCGGGGTGGTATCGCTGGCACGGAGGCCGAGCTTGTCCTCTCGCGGGCCAACAGACAGACCAGCGATGTCTTTTGGAACGAGAAACTGCGTGACTGTCTCCGGATCAGAACGGTCGGTCTTGGCAAACAGGATGATTACATCCGACCGCTCCCCATTCGTGATCCATTGTTTTGTGCCATCGATGACGTATTCGTCTCCGTCGCGCCGCGCCTGCGTCGTCATCGCCGCGGGATCCGAGCCAGCATGGGGTTCCGACAGCGCAAATGCACCGACCGGTCGTCCGCCGGCCATGTCGGGTAACCACTCCTCCTGGATTGGTTCGTCAGCAAACGATGCGATGCACTCGGTCACCATACAATGGACCCCGAGAGCGGTCGCAAGCGCCAGATGACCGCGGCCGAGTTCCTCACTCACTACTCCATATGTCGGCATATCTACGTCCAGACCTCCGTAGGTCTCTGGAACGCGCATCCCGGTGAGCTCCAGATCGGCGAGGCGGTCCCAGATATCCTCTGGAAACGTTTCCGTCCGCTCGGCCTCTCGTGCGGCGGGGACGACTTCATCGTCGACGAAGTCCCGGACCGTCTCACGGACCATTCCCCGCTCGTCGTCGGCATCCATAGCGTGACCTCGGCCGGTACCGGCGTAAATCCCCGGCCGATCACTCGTCGTTGAATGCCGTCGAGAGGAGGAACTGCCGGAGGTCCTCGGTGACTGTCCGTGGATTTGTCGCCAAACGTCGCTCCTGCACGAGGGTATTCTCAACCATCGCGTCCACATCGTCGGCCGACAATCCGACTGCCGCGAATGAATCCGGGAGCCCAAGTGCATCTCGGAGCCGCTCGCTCTCCGCGAGCAGCTCGTCCGCCGTCTCACCGACGCCTAATCCCCGGGCTATGGCGGCGTAGTGCTCGCCACGGACTGGCCGATTGAACTCGAGGCCAGCGCGTAGCGAGGCAGCGAGACACTCGCCATGGGGGCGATCTGTGAGACCGCCAACAGTACTCGCCAGCGCATGCACGGCCCCCAGTCCGGAGGCGGAGAACGCGGTCCCCGCAAGATGTGAACCGAGACTCATCGCCCGTCGCGCCTCGCGATCGTCCCCGTCGAACACCGCCCGTTCGAGCGACCCATGGACCAGCTGCAGCGCCCGCCACGCGAGGCTGCGGGAGATCGGATTCGCACCCTGGTAGGTAATCGGTCGAGGTTCGACCCAGCGATAGTCCCGCGCGAGTAACGATTCGAGAGCGTGGACGAATGCATCAAACCCAGAGCGGGCGGTAATCTCGGGCGGCAACCCGAATGTCAACGTCGGGTCCACGACAGCCACATCCGGTCGGAGGGATTCGTCGCTGACGCCCCGCTTGACACCGTCATGATGAATGACTGCGGTTTGCGTGGCTTGTGATCCCGTCCCGCTTGTCGTCGGGACGGCAACCAGGGGCGCGATGGGCCCGGGGACTGTGTCGACACCCACATATTCACCGGCGTGACCGCCGTGGGCGAGAAGCACGGCTGCAAGTTTCGCTGTATCGAGACACGATCCGCCACCGATGGCGACGACGCCATCGACGTCCGCCGTGGGGAGCTCATCGAAGTCGTCGGTCGAGGGCTCGGTCGTCGCATAGTGCATCGTTACGGGGGCATCGATACTGTCGATCGTCGCTGCGAGGATGCCGGCGTCCTCGACCCCCTCGTCGGAGACGATCAGTGGGGCCTCGATACCAAGCTGGGGTAGAATGCCACCGAGTCGGTCGACGACCCCATCGCCAAAATGTGTGTCCGGTGCGCTGAAGCGCAGCGGTGTGGACGCCGGGCCGTCTGTATCGAGTGGCTGCATACCGGGAGGACCGGCGAGCAACCCTTAACACTCTTGGTCAGTCGTAGGCTGCGATCTCGACCAGATTCCCATCCGGATCACGGAAGTAGACGGATGTCATCGGCCCACGCGCTCCCGTCCGCTCGACCGGCCCTTCGAGAATCTCAAGATCTCGATCGCGCAGCACGTCTACCACGCGGTCGATCGGCGTATGCGTCACCAGGCAGAAATCGCCACCGCCAACGCTGGGCAGGTCGGCAACGAGTCCAGCGTCTGTCTCTGGCCCGTGGAGATTGATCTTCTGATCTCCAAACTGCAGCGCCACTCGGCCGTCGCCGAACGTGACGATTTCCGCGCCAAGATCGGCATAGAACTCGCAAATCGCGTCGAGATCCGAGACTGCGAGCACGAAATGATCGATACCGGTCAGCTCGAGCGGGCCATCGTTTGACATGATACTGGAATTATCGGCCGCCCACCTAAGTCTCCCCGACGTTGAGTGCTGGCAATGGCAGTTGATCGGGATGTGCTACGGAGTGCACGGAATGGTTTCCTCTCGCTGATGGTGGTCACGGTCCTCGTCGGCGTAGCACAATTCGTTCTTGAGGGCCGTGTCGCTGCAGGCACGGCCGTAATCTGGCTGTTCGGTGCTATCGTCTTCTACGGCTCGAAGTACTACTATGGCCGCTCGGGAGCGGACTGAAAAGGGTTAACTGCGTGGCCGGGGAAGCCACCGCTAATGGCCAAGGACGTCAAGCCGACCCGGAAGAACTTGATGCAGATCGAGGAGCGCATCGAGCTCTCCGAGCGTGGCCACGACACCTTGGAGAAAAAGCGCGACGGCCTGATCATGGAGTTCATGGATATCCTCGATCAGGCACAGGACGTCCGATCCGAACTCGAGTCGGCGTACGATGACGCACAACGGGCCATCGACCTCGCCCGAGCGATGGAAGGCGACGTCGCGGTCCGTGGCGCGGCTGCAGCCCTCAAGGAACATCCGGAACTCACGACGCAATCGAAGAACATCATGGGAGTGGTGGTCCCACAGATCGAGTCCTCGAAGGTCCGGAAAGATCTCGATGAACGTGGGTACGGCGTGCTTGGGACCTCCGCTCGCATCGATGAGGCTGCGGATGCGTATGAGGAACTCCTCGAGCAGGTCATCCTCGCCGCAGAAGTCGAGACGGCGATGAAGAAAATGCTTGAGGAGATCGAAACGACGAAGCGCCGCGTTAATGCCCTGGAATTCAAGCTATTGCCGGAACTGCGGGAGAATCAGGATTATATCGAACAGAAGCTCGAAGAACAGGAGCGCGAGGAAATCTTCCGGATGAAGAAGATCAAAGCAAAAAAAGAATCCGAGTCAAGAGAAGAACGGGAAGCCGAAGAGGAAGAAGCCCTAACGGCGTAATCGCAGGACGGCGTGCAGGCCCCGTTTTCAATATCAGAATTCTTACCTATTTGCAGGGCCGGTCACTCCTCGGTCAAACTGATAATCATTCTTGACGTGTCCCGGGTGTCCCGGGGACAAATTGAATCCTTGTGGGGTTGGAGTGTGGTCATGCTCGACCGCGTCGTCGCGGCGGGTAGCGTTTCAGAAGGATCCTTGCAGGGTTGAAGCCAAGCCAAGTAGCGCGAATAGGTTTTTGTTTGGCCAAATTTGGCTATGTCCATGTCCGAGAATCCCATAAGACCCGGACAAAATCGACCCCTTTTACCCCTAAATCAGGGTTCAGTTTCGGTCCGAGGCGGCCATTCTAGTCCGTGTAGCCCGTAAACCGGACACGGTGAATCTCGAAGAGTACATTGATCAGGATGGCATGAAAGTTTGGCTCTCGGATCACGAGGTCAGACGATTGATCAATATATCGGAGAACACTGAGCAGCGGATCGCATTTGGCCTGGGTGCGCGCTGTGGCCTCCGATCGGAAGAGATTATTCGAGTCGCCCCAGAGGATGTCGTGGACACGGACGCCGGAATGATACTATGTGTGGGAGTCCGCGAAGACCGATGCGTTTCGAGAGACGCCAATTCCGCCGAACCTCGCTACGACTATCAGGACGGTCGGCGATGTCCGTGAAGAAACTGAAGAGGTCCCGGCGATCGGTGTTACGAAACGCACGCTTCGCCGCTGGATGCAGTCAGCACGTGAGGAGTTGCATCAAGAGACCGGCGATAGTGGGTGGACCTATCTCGGATTCCACGATCTTCGGCGAACCTGGGCGACGTCGTTACGTTCGGCCGATGTCGACGCCATGGTGGTCTGTGATTGGGGCGGATGGGAAGATCTCGAGACGTTTCTGGATCATTATCGCGGGACACATTCACCAGAAGCCCAACTGCGGGAGCGAAAGAAGGTCGACTGGCTTTAAGATTCAGATTACGGTTTCGCAGCCATCTCATCGATCCTCATGTTTGCTCGCGTAGGTGAAAGGAAGCAATTTTGGATCTGATGAGTACACAGCGCATATCTGTCAGGGTCGTTTTCTTCCACTCATATCACGGTCTGTCGGAAAAGTACGAGTAAAGCACCGAGTTCCAGTCCCCCAAGTGCAACCACCCCTATCTGGATTTCGAGTGTCGAATTCGTAAACCAGTAGATGAATTCTGGTACGCTGGTTAAAAGGCAGAGCCACAACATATTTTCAAGACCGAGGAATCCGGCGATAATTAGGAATTTCAGGGTGTGCGAAGCCCCATGGGACCGGTATAGCCGCAGCCATATCCAACCGAGACCGGCCAAGAGTCCGATATTTACCACGGCAATAATACGGCCAATCGTCAAAATTAGAGACGAGGACATTCCCCTCAAGCAAGGGCGGTTTCAAGGGCTGAAATCATCAGACCGTCCCTAGTAACCGCTATCGCCTCCATATCCCCCGCCTCCGTCACCGCTGCACGGCAGACTTTTGCCAAGCGAGGCTCCGCCGACGAGGATCGCACCGCACATTGTCCCTTTGCCATGGATGGTGCAGTAGTACTCATAGACACCTTTCGTATCGAAGGTATGCGTGATGCTACCGCCGCCGGATACCTCTTTGTCGAGGCTCCAAGATTTTGCCGTGTCGTGAAATTGGGAGCTCGTTACAGTATGCGCGAACCCGTCTTTGTTTACCCACTCGACGGTGGCTCCGGTTTCGACTTCAGCCTTCAGCGTTTGAAATGCCGTGTTTTTCATGACGATCGTCTTGTCGACGGTTTCCCCGGCCGGTGTAGGGGTGGATGTCGGTGACGCTTCATCCTCTCCATTGTCCCCACCGCCACCTCCCCCATCGCCACCGTCACCACCACCTCCGCACCCTGCAAGGGCAAGGCTACTTGCGGCCGTTGCATGCAGGAGTTGCCGTCTGCTCAAGCGCATGGTAACCCTACCGCAACGGCCAAGGTTGAAAATTTTCAAAACTTAATCCAAATTTCATCCGAAGTTCCCCAACCGATGACAGATGATAGGCATTGTGTGTTCCGATGGATACACACTGCATCTCGCACGGCATTTCTGCCAGCTACCCAATAGATCGGCGAGAGCTTGCTGAATAGATAGCGCATATTCAGCATTTGTGCGAGGTGGGATTGGTTGGCTGAAATCGGTAGGTG
>JBDGPQ010000092.1:6309-9913 GCA_042219595.1 Haloarculaceae archaeon | reverse complement strand
TGTAGCCGGTATGGCCCGCCTCGAGAGCATCCGCCGCGGCTTGCTTGACGATTGCGGGGGTATCGAAATCCGGTTCGCCAACGCTGAGGTCGACGACGTCGACGCCGTCAGCCTCGAGAGCTGCCGCGGCGTTGCTGATGGCGAGCGTCGCGCTCGGTGCTACCCGCCCGATTCGGTCGGCGTATTAATGTGTCATAGATCGAGTTCCTTAGCCAGGTCAACTGCACTTTCAGCGGCCTGCGCACCGTAATCCACGCGTGCCGCTGCCTCGTCCGCGCTCATGCCCGGCCCGGTCACGCCGAAGGTTACCGGCGTGTCCCGATCGAGACTCACTTCCGTGAGGCCTCGCGCAGCTGCGTCAGCGATCACCTGATCGTGGTCGGTATCGCCGGAAACGATGGCACCGACCACCGCGACCGCATCGATATCGTCACGTCGAGCGAGACGATCGGCCGCCAACGGGGTATCATACGACCCGGGGACGTTGATGGTCTCGATCACCTCCGCATCGCGTTGCTCGGCGGCCGCCTGGGCACGGTCGGCCATTTCTGCGGTTACGCCGCCGCGCTTGTCGAACTGGGCCACCACGAGCCCGAGCCGGACCATGAGGAAATCGCCGGGAGGGCGACTCAAAGACCTACCGTTCCGACGGCGGGATCGTAACGATTCTTATGGGGGCGACGGACGCCCAGGTAATGAGTTCCGCCGTCGGCCCGCCGGGGACAGGTGGTCTTGGCGGGGCGGTCGCCGCGGCGCGTGAACGGTTCCGGTCGGTTGGCATCGTTCGGGTCATCATCGCGATAACACTTGTCGCGATTGCTGCCCGAGTTGTCCTCCTTGGGGCGCGGACGGCCCACTGGGACGAGGCCCGGGTCGCCTATTGGATCGTTCATACCCTCGAAACTGGCGATTTTGCGTATCGCCGGATCATCCACGGGCCGTTGATCCAGCACGTCAATCGGTGGCTCTTCGCCGTGGTTGGGCCATCCGATTTCCTCATGCGACTGCCCGTCGCGGTTGTGGGGGGGCTCCTCCCCCTCTCGGTACTTCTGCTCCGGGAGCATCTCGACGATGACGAGCTCGTCATCCTCGCTCTGTTCCTCGGCTTCAACGCCGTCCTGGTGTACTATTCGCGATTTATGCGTAGCGACGTTCTCGTGGCCGCGTTCATGTTCGTGGGCCTGGGATGTATCGTCCGCTTCTACGATACTCGACGCTGGCGATATGTCTACGGTCTGGGCCTCGCCACCGCACTCGGCTTCGCCGCAAAAGAGAACGCCCTCGTGTACGTCCTCACGTGGGCAGGGGCCGCCGCGCTACTCGCCGATCAAGCACTCTACCGGCCCCGGAACTACACGAGCGGGTATGCCCTGCTCCGGGCATCCTGGCTTGCCAGGCTCGGCGGGCGTCTCAGAGCTCTCCCGTGGCAAATGAGTGAGCGGCTTCGGGGTGATGGAACGCACGAATCGCTTTCGCAGCGTCTCAGTGCAGTGCTCAGCGATGCGCGCGATCCCGGAACTGTCCCAGGGCAAGTGACCCGTTGGTTGCTCCACCCGATCGGTGCACTACTCGTCTTCCTGGTTGTGATCGTGTTCCTCTACGCTCCCCGGGGAGCGGGTGAGGCAGGATTATACTACCCGCCAGGTAGTGATGCCGCCGTACTCGGCTTGTGGGAGGCAGTCGGCCGCCCAACCGCGCTGCCGGGGTTCGCACTCGATACGCTTGCGGATACGGCCGGACAGTTCGCCGAATGGATTACCCAGTCATCCGATCCTAGCTGTCGAAAGGATAACATCATCGATGGGTGGCTCTGTTTCCTCGGCCAGTTTTTAGATGTCATGCGGGATCACGCGTTCCTGCTCTCTGGATCTGGACTCTTGGGATTGGTCTACGAGCGATACGGGCGAGCCAGATCGCGAAACCTCGTCATGTTCGCTGGATATGCCGGTGTGGTGTCTGTATTGGGGTACCCTCTTGGGACGGACGTTTTCGGCGCCTGGATCGTCGTTCACGCGATTGTCCCACTTGCGATCCCGGCTGCAGTTGGGCTCGCAGCAGTCTATCGCTGGGGTCGAGATGCCGCACTGTCGGGGGATGATGTCGGCGCCGCAGTGGTGGGCCTCATCCTGATTCTGCTCGTCGCTCAAGTTGGGGTCTCGCTCGCCACCGGAGTCTACATCAATGACACCGATTACCGCAACTCGCTCGTCCAATACGCGCAGCCTGGCGACGATCTCGACCCTATGATCGCGGCGATGGAGCGGGCGGCGGCCGAGTCGGACTCCGGGCCGGATGTGGTTTTATACTATGGCGAGACCGGCGACAACCGTAGTGAACGACGGGCGCTCGTCGCCACGGAACCCGGGTGGCGCGAGGGGGACCTGCTTACCAAACCGGCATGTGCAGAGTGGTTCAATGCTCTTCCCCTCCCGTGGTACTTCCAGACGACAGGTGTCAACGTTACCTGCGAGACGGAATCTGCTGACCTGGCATCTCAAGCGGGTCCGACAGGGCCAGGGGTGATTATCACGGTGAGCAATGATCAGACTGTCCCTGTCGAGGCCCTGCGGAGCGCTAGCTACGGTGGCCAGACGTACCGCCTCCGGTCGACGGGCGCGGAAGTGACCGTTTATATTCACGAGCGGCTCGCCAAGCCTTAAGCTGGGCCGGGGGAAACGCCGCGACATGATTCAGACCACCCCGGACGACGTCGTCGGGGTCGTCGGCGGCGGCCAGCTCGGACGGATGCTTGGTGAAGCCGCTGGACCACTCGGCATCGAGCTTGTGGTCGCGGATCCAACGCCGGATGCCCCTGCTGCGCCGGTCGTGCGCGATCAGCTCGTCGGCGATTTCGATGATCGAGACACCCTACGCGAGCTGGCCGAGCGCGTCGACTATCTTACGTACGAGATCGAACTTGCGGATCCTGACGTTCTCGAGGAGGTACGCGACGAGACGGGCACTCCCGTCCACCCCCATCCCGATACCTTGCGGACCATCGAGGACAAGCTCGTCCAGAAACGCCGGCTCGCCGACGCTGGGATCGACGTGCCCAAATTTCGGGCTGTCGAGTCGGCTGATGCGCTTCGGTCAGCGTGTGAGGATCTTGGCTATCCCGCGATGCTGAAAGCCAGGACCGGCGGGTACGACGGCCGGGGAAACATCCTGGTTGAATCTCCAAGCGATATCGACGACGCGATCGCCACCATCGCCGGGCCAGCAATGGTCGAGGAATTCGTCGATTTCGATCGAGAACTCGCTGTCATGGGGTGCATTGGTGAAGGTGAAGTCGATACCTTTCCCGTCACGGAGACGATTCATGAGGCCGAAATCCTTCGAACCACACTCTCACCTGCACGAACGAGCGAGAGGGTCCGGGAACGAGCTCGCGAAACTGCCCTCGACATTCTAGAAGTGATGGAGGGCCGTGGCGCCTTCGGCATTGAGCTGTTTGAGACGCCGGACGGTAGAATCCTTTTGAACGAAATCGCTCCCCGGCCGCATAATTCGGGCCATTGGACGATCGAGGGATGTCACACTTCCCAGTTTGCCCAGCATCTTCGCGCGGTAACTGGTCGGCCCCTCGGGAGCACCGAGCGACGGT
>JBDGPQ010000092.1:4722-6299 GCA_042219595.1 Haloarculaceae archaeon | reverse complement strand
AGCGGGGTGGAGAAAATCCTCGACACTGACCGAGCGTCCCTCCATTGGTATGGCAAACGCGAGGTCTACGCGCTCCGTAAGATGGGACACGTGACCCTCGTTGGTGACGAAATGCCCGTCGAAGCGCTTCATGATCAAGTACGGGAACTCTCCGGCAGTGTGAGCTTCCAGCCCGGCTAACCCACCCATTTACGGCGCGAGGGATCCGGACTCGGGATATGTCAGATGAGCTCGACCGGCTGATCGCAGATTTGGAGGCGGAAGCAGAGCGGGACCGTCCACCGGCCGAAACGCCGGATGTCGGTATCGTAATGGGCTCCGATTCGGATCTCGACGTGATGATGGGCTCGGAAACCGGTCGGCCCGGCGCGTATGATGCGTTCGTGGACGAGCTCGGTTTCGCCGAGCAGACCGATTACGATGACCCTCCCGATGTCCGATTTACGTTCGAGACGTTCGTCGTTTCCGCTCACCGGACCCCGGCATTGATGTACGCGTACGCTGAGACGGCCGCAGCTCGAGGGCTTGAAGTACTGATCGCGGGGGCGGGTGGGAAGTCGGCTGACCTGCCAAATATGACCGCATCGATCGCGTATCCATTGCCGACGATCGGCGTCCCCGTTCAGGAGAAGTCCGTCGACTCCGTGATTGGAATGCCCACCGGCGCCCCACTCGTCGCCGTCGACGCAGGGAAGTCGTTCAATGCCGCGCTGTCGGCGGCCCAGATCCTCGCTCGCAGCAATCCGGAACTCCGTGAGCGGCTCGACACGTACCATGAAAACCTACAGACGGAGGTGGCCGCGATCTCTCGCGATCTGCACGAACTCGGCACACCCGAATTCAAGTCCCAACGTGGTGGCTGAGCACCCGACTTGATCCCCCGGGACCCAACAATCAACCCTTATGTAGGTCCCACTCAAACCGCCACACGTTAGACTCACATGGCCAATCCATGGATCGCCATCGCCGCGCTCGCCGTCGTGGCGGTGGTCATTCCGCTCAGCATGATGATGGCGTCGTCCATACTCCGACCGAGTGTTCCGGAGCGGAGCAAGCGCGCCACGTACGAGAGCGGCGAGGTGCCGACGGGGAGTAGCCGCACAATCCGGTTCAATATCCAGTACTACATGGTCGCGCTCCTGTTCGTCGTCTTTGATATCGAAACCGTCCTGATCTTCCCCTGGACGGTCGTGTACCGTGCAGCCATCGACGGCGGTGTCGGCATCTGGCGCGCGCTTGCGCCGATGCTTGCATTCATCCTGATCCTCGTCATCGGCTTGGCGTGGGCATGGCGGAACGGGGCCGTCAGATGGGTTCGCAGCCCACGGGCCCAGGCACGGAAGGTGGAAAGACAGACATGAGCCAGGACACGCAGCTCCACGATACGCTCGAACAAGCACAGTCCACCCAGGACGCGCGACTCGGCGAGGGCGTTGACGCCCGATTCAATTCCAAACTTCGGGAGGCATTCGGCTCCACGCCGTTCATCCTGACGAAGTTCGACAAGTTCATGAACTGGGTTCGGGGGTCGTCGATGTTCATGCTCTTGTTCGGGATCGCCTGCTGCTCGATCGAGA
>JBDGPQ010000092.1:0-4712 GCA_042219595.1 Haloarculaceae archaeon | reverse complement strand
CTTGACCGCTTCGGAGCCGGCGTTCCCGAGCCTCGCCGCGCCAGGCGGACGTCATTATCGTTCCGGGGACCATCGTCTCCAAATTCGCGCCCCGGATGAAGCGCGTTTACGACCAAATGCCGGAGCCGAAATTCGTCGTCTCGATGGGCTCCTGTACGATCTCTGGTGGACCATTCCAGGAAGGATACAACGTGGTCAAAGGTGCAGAAGAGGTGATTCCGGTCGATATTCACGTCCCTGGGTGCCCACCACGGCCAGAAGCACTGATTTACGGCGTGGCCAAATTGCAAGAGCGGATCGCGAATGGTGAGAGTTCACCCGTCACGGTGAAACCGTACGAGCTTGAGCAATTCGGCGAGCTCGAGCGGGACGAGCTGGTCGAGCACCTCGCTGACGAGATCGATGAGGACGATCTCGTGATGCGGTATAATTGGGCTGATTCGCCATGAGCTCGGAACCAGCTATTCGGCCAGCGACGGAGATCGCGCTGGATGAGAACGGCGATGTAGATTATGACGCCATCGAGGAACTTCTTGGCGGACATGTACTTCACCGAGAGTCCCACGTGAACGCCGAGGGCTTTGTCGTTCGACCGGACGAAGTCCACGATGTTCTGTCGACGCTCAAGGATGAGGCCGGCTTTGATCACTGTGCGAGCGTCTCAGCACAGGAATATCGGGACCGCTACGAAACGATCTATCATCTCCGAAAGTACGATGACCCCACCCACGAGGTATCGGTTGTCGTACCCACGGACCGAGAGAATCCCACGAGCCAGTCGGGAGCGGACGTGTTCGACACGGCCATTTGGCATGAACGGGAAGCGTATGATCTCGTCGGCGTAGACTATGAGGACCACCCGGACCTCCGGCGAATCCTGCTTCCGGAAACCTGGCAAGGCCACCCTCTCAGTCTTGATTACGATCAGGACCAGCCACAAATCGTCCCGCTCCGTGAGCATGCCAACCCGATGGAGAAGCGGACAGACGTGCCCGATCAGCCCGATACGATGTTCGTCAATATCGGGCCACACCATCCCGCGACACACGGCGTGCTCCATGTGAAAACCGTTCTTGATGGCGAGCAAGTCGCGGACTGTGATCCTGATATCGGCTACCTCCACCGCTGCGAGGAACAGATGTGCCAGCAGAGCACCTATCGCCACCAGATCATGCCGTACCCCGACCGGTGGGACTACATTTCCGCCGGCATCCTCAACGAGTGGGCCTACGCCCGTGCTGCGGAGGATCTGGCTGATATCGACGTACCGGAGTACGCCCAGACGCTCCGCACCATGGGCGCTGAGTTATGCCGGATCGCCGCCCACCTGCTGGCGGTCGGAACGTTCGCTCTGGACATCTACGGGGATTTCACGGCGATCTTCATGTACGCGATCCGCGATCGCGAAGAGGTGCAGAATATTCTCGAAGATCTGACCGGCCAGCGGCTCATGTTCAACTATCTTCGTCTCGGCGGCGTCGCCTGGGACGTCCCCGAGCCGCGAGACGAATTCTTTGAGGATGTTCGGGCCTTCGTCGATGAACTCCCAGACCGGCTTGAGGAGTATCACAACCTCTTAACCGGGAACGAGCTATTCCAGATGCGCGTCGTCGATACCGGCGTTCTTCCCCCAGAAGAGGCCAAGAGTTACGGGGCGACCGGGCCGGTTGCTCGCGGATCAGGTGTCGATTATGATCTCCGGCGGGATGACCCGTACGGGATTTATGACGACCTCGACTGGAACGTTATTACCGACGAGGGGTGTGACAACTTCGCCCGTGCAGTCGTCCGTCTCAAGGAGATGGAGGAATCCGCAAAGATCATCGAGCAGTGCGTCGACCGGCTTGAAGCCTATGACGAGGATGAGCGGGAAATCCAGTCGAACGTCCCACGGACGCTCAAGCCCGATCCTGACAAGGAGATCTACCGGGCGGTCGAGGCGGCGAAGGGTGAGCTGGGGATCTACATCCGCTCGGATGGCACCGATACACCTGCGCGGTTCAAAATCCGGAGTCCGTGCTTCTGTAACCTGCAGACGCTCCCGGTGATGGCCGAGGGTGAATACGTGCCAGATATGATCGCTGCGCTCGGCAGTCTCGATATCGTCCTCGGGGAGGTCGACCGCTAATGGCAACGTTGCCGGAGACGATCGGAGCCGTGCTCCCGGTCGGTGGCCCACTCGGGCAATTTATTGCGGGTTTGATCGGCGCCGCGGTTATCGGCACGATCATGATGACCAACACAGCTGTCGCGGGACCATGGGCCAAACGGAAGATTACGGCGGCCTTTACCGATCGGATCGCCGTCAACCGTGTCGGTCCGTTCGGCCTTCTTATCATTGTGGCTGACGCGGTTCGGCTCCTCTCGAAAGAGCTGATCATACCTGAAGGAGTCGATCGGCCGGCATGGGACCTCGCACCCCTTGTGCTGGCGTCGTCCGCCCTACTCGGCTTCGCTGTGATTCCTATGGGGTCGATCTTCGGCATCGACCTTCAGTTGGCCGACCCCGAGACCGGTCTCGCGTACGTCTTTGCCGTCGCATCGATCGCATCACTCGGCCTCGTGATGGCTGGGTATGCGTCGAACAACAAGTACGCTTTTCTCGGTGGTCTCCGCGCGGTTGCCCAAAATCTCGCCTACGAGATTCCACTCGTCTTGACGGGGGTTTCGGTCGTCCTCTTCGCCGGCACACTCCGGCTCTCCGAGATCGTCGCCGTCCAACAGGAAACGCTCGTGACGATTGCCGGGATCGGCATTCCATCGTGGTTCGCCATCGTGAATCCGTTCGCGTTCGTGCTCTTTCTGGCCGCGAACGTCGCCGAAGTCGGCCGGAATCCCTTCGATATTCCAGAGGCTCCGACGGAGATCGTCGCGGGGTATCAGACGGAATACTCCTCGGTGTACTTCGTCCTGGTGTACCTTGGCGAATTCATCCACATCTTCCTGGGTGGCGCGATCGTCGCAACGTTGTTCCTTGGCGGTCCAGCCGGGCCAATCCTGCCAGGATTCATCTGGTTCCTCGTGAAGATCTGGGCAGTGTTCCTCTTCACGCAGTGGCTCCGCTCGGCGGTGCCACGGGTCAGGATCGACCAGTTGATCGAGATCGGCTGGAAGGGAATGCTGGTACTCGCGTTCGCGAACCTGATCCTGACTGCCGCGATCGTGGGGGTGATCGCGTGACTCAACGAACCCCCGTCACTCGAGGTGATTCACCATGATCGGCGTCCTCAAATCCATGGCGACTACGATGAAGCACGCGCTCGACGGCCACACCTACACGGTGGAATATCCCGAGGAGGTTCCGGAAGTCAGTCCGCGATTCCGGGGTGTCCACAAGTTCAGCCAGGAGCGGTGCATCTGGTGCCGGCAGTGTGAGAATGTCTGCCCGAACGATACCATCCAGATCGTGACGGACGAGAACAGGGATGGAGAGGAGTATAATCTCCACATCGGACAGTGCATCTACTGCCGGCTCTGCGAGGAGGTTTGTCCAGTCGACGCCATCGTCCTCACCCAGAACTTCGAGTTCGTCGCCGATACAAAGGACGAATTCGCGTACAATATGGAGGACCTCAAGAACGTCCCCTGGTACAAAGACATCGACCCGCTCGAGGCCCGCGAACCGGACCGCGGCTCCTGGGTCGGTGAGGGCGAAGGCGAAGTCGACTATCAGTAACACTGGCCGTATCTTCTCCGGTTCGACAGCTGGCGCACCGCGTTTGACGAGAGAGTACCTACCGTGGCTCAGCGAACGTTTTCTTCGGGGCGACCCGGGAAGTTGACGTACCGGTCAACGACATCCCAGGCGCCCTCGGTGACAGCGGTGCCATGGAAGGTCAGCGCGGCTTCAAAGTCGTACTCCAGGAGGCGTTCGAGGTTGAGTTCCGCTTCGTGGACATCCTCGGCATAGAGTGCGGCATGGGGCAGTAAGTACCCTTCCGGAAATCCCCGAAGGTCGGCCCCCGATAACGCGTCGCCGGTGATCAGAAAGTCTCCGTCAGTGTGGACGAGCGCGTGGTGGTCGCTCGAGTGCCCGGGCAAGTAGACCGCTTCGAACCCCCCGATGCGGTCACCATCACCGAACCGTCGATCGGGCGAGACATTCTCAAGGTCCGACTGCTCGGGCACGTGGGTGGTCACATCGTACCGATCGACGACGGCGGGAAGCCCCTCCACATGATCGACGTCCGCATGAGTAATGATGACTCGTTCAGGTGTCAAATCGGTTGCGTCGATGCCTTCAAAAAGAGCATCAGTGGTGTTTGCAAACCCCGTGTCGACCAATGTCGGGACGTCATCATCGACGAGGTAGACGCGGTACCGGCGGCCGTTCTCGTCCTGGCGGATGGTGATATCGTACACACCTGGATGGATCTCGGTCGGCATCGATGCAGAGGTTGAGCGCCCTGCCCTTAGCACTTGGTGCCGGGCGTCAAGCGATTTCGTCGAGCGAGCGCGCAGCCTCGACGTCGGCGGTCATCCATTCGGAGACAGTTCGCTCACCCCGTGGATAGAAGATCGTGACTTTTGATGGCTCATCTAAATCGTCGAAGAGACACTCGAGTTCGCACCACGACTCCCCCGGGGACATCCTCGGGTCCTGTTCCCCGCTCATGCGGTTGACCGGGATGGATGACAGCGGCGACATCGAACCCGTCCTCGGTCCTCTATCGGAACCGTTGAGCCACAGCTAGCACACCGGGCGTAGCTTC
>JBDGPQ010000197.1:0-9923 GCA_042219595.1 Haloarculaceae archaeon | reverse complement strand
GGTACACCTCTCTGGTACGCGTTTTTGTCGCTCGCCGGTGGTCTACCCGCTCTGGCGTCTCTTGCTCGATCGTCGCTCCATCCAGCACCTCGATTGCAGCCTCGAATTCTGCTTCAGCAATTGGCGGGTCGAATCTGATTGCGACTCGATACGTCTTGCTGGCATCAAGCTCCTTCACGCGCTCAACCATTTCATAGGTCGCTAATCGCAATCCCTCGACCTCGACTGCTCCGTCGGCCGCCTCATTAATTCGAGCTTCGAGGCGCTCAGTATCGGGAGCGCGCTGACGGGGCTCGTCAACTTCGACAACGAATGGGCGGCCGGTGCCGAGCATGCGAGCGTCGACGTCTTCCCGGCCTGCACCGTGAAAGGTTGCGTTCGACCCGTCCATCGCATCACGGATATGGGGCGCGACCAGCCCCTCAACACTCCGGTCATAGCGGTAGCCCGTCCCGTCACACCCCGAGCACGTTGCACCCGCTGCGACTCCAGTGCCGCTGCACTCGCGGCACGGCCACTCCGTCTGCGGAATACCGCGATCCAGCTTCCGATAGCGTCCATAAACAAACGCCGAGTTCACCTCCACATCAACCGCGTCGGCTGTCAGGTCAAGGCGGACGAGCACGTCCGGTCGCCGGAAGTCGACCGTTGTCCCTGTCAGATCACCTAGGCGCTTGCCGACTTCTCGGTTGAGTTCTGACTTCAGCGTCTCTCCAGCATCCTCGTCCAGGTCGGCATCCACTCGCAAGAGTCGGTCATTCTCGGCGAGCAGTGGCGGAACCGTGGTCCCCACCTGGTATGTCTCGAATTCGTAGTTGCGCAACGCGGCGGCGGCCCGTTCTGCCCACACCGTATACCGATCGCATTCGCCTTCACAGACCCAACAATCGTCAGCCGGCTCAAAATCGTCGTCATCGGCTAATGCGACCGTGGTGCGGAGAGCTTTACCGCGTGCACGATTGGTCAAACCATGACTCCGGTCCGCCACCAGTCGTCCTAAACACGGGTCGCAGACGGCACCCGTGTCGAGCGCCTGACGGGCCACCGCGAGGACGTCCATCGGTAAGGCCTCGGTGACTCCGGCCTAACACGTTTTCGACCCTACCCCACCGTTGCGTCGGTTACGTCACACCCGTCCCGCGGTCCGGTATCGAGGAGTCAACTGTATCCACGCGAACCCCGGTGGCGAGCTGCGCACCGGGGTGTTTTTCTTCACGCCACCGGGAGGTGGCCCGTATGGACCCCTGGCTGGTCGCTGGTGTTCTTGGCCTTCTCCAGGGGCTGCTCGAGTGGCTTCCGGTATCGAGCGAGGGTGCCATTACAATCGCGCGGTCTGCTCTCGGTGCCGCTCCCGATGTTGCGACTCGGTACGCGCTGTTCCTCCATGCGGGGACGGCTGTCGCGGCAGCTGCATACTATCGTACGGAGCTCGTCCATCTCGCGGCAGCAATTCCGACTTGGCGGCCCCGCTCAGCGTTCGGACCGGGGACGGCAGATCTCTCATTCTTCGGACTGGCAACACTCTGTTCGGGCGTCGTTGGCGTGACGGGATATGCAGTACTTGCCGACCTCGCCCAGGCGACAGCTGGGGGTGTCTTCGTTGCGGGCATTGGCGCGTTATTGCTCGCGACCGGCGTATTCATGCGGGTGGCCGAACACCGCGCGACCGGTCGCCGCGACCGTCCAGAACTACTCGACGCAGTATTGATCGGCGTTCTCCAGGGATTCGCGGTTCTGCCCGGTATTTCCCGATCGGGGACGACCGTTAGCGCATTGCTCCTGCGCGGTCACGATGGCCCTGATGCCTTGCGGTTGTCCTTTCTCCTCTCGATTCCGGCGGCCGCGGGAGCCGGCCTTCTTGTCGTCGTCGACCATGGCCTCCCCACAGGGGGCCTTGGGCCCGCAGTCCTGGCTTTGGGGATTAGCGCTGTGGTTGGTTATCTCGCTGTCGACGCACTCGTTCGATTGGTTTCCCGCGTAGCCTTCTGGCGTGTATGCGTGGGCTTTGGCGCGCTCGCGGTCATCGGCGGCCTCCTCGTCCTACTCTGAGGCAGGGGTGACGGTCGATTTAAAGAACGCCAGGCCGTGGATTCGCGAATCGTCCGTCAATTCCGGATGAAACGCCGTCCCAAGCACCGGTCCGTCGCGGACAGCGACCGGCTGACCGTCCCAGGTCGCTAGAATTTCGACGTTCTGTCCGACGTCTGCGACGATTGGTGCGCGGATGAACACCGCGGGGAAGGGCTCTTCGAGGCCGGCCACGGTCAACGGTGCCTCGAAGCTGTCCCGTTGTCGGCCGAAGGCATTGCGCTCAACTCGCACGTCAAGCAGATCAAGCGTCTCGACCCGCTCGTCAGCGGCGTCCCGGCTAAACACGATCAGGCCAGCACACGTTGCCAGGACCGGTTTCCCAGCCGCCACGTGATCCTGAATTTCCGCATCGATACCCTCGCGAGCGAGCAGCCGAGAGATCGTCGTCGATTCCCCGCCGGGAACCAATAGGACGTCGCATTCTGGAACAACCCCCGCTTCGCGGATGTGTCTAACTTCCGCCTCCTCGCCGTGATCCGTGGCCGCGGCTGTAATCGCAGCGGCGTGTTCTGCGACGTCGCCTTGCACGGCGACGATACCGGCGACGAGGCTCATACGCACCCATTCGCGGCCCGCGGAGAAAGGTCCTCGGTTCCGCTACTCTACCGCGCTTGCGCGCCGCTTCGACACCTCGGCGATACCGACGTTTGCGGAACAATTCGGGCAGGCGTGGATCCGGCCGGTCTCATCCCTGAACACCCGGGCGAAATTCTCGGAGACATGTCCCTCGCAGTGGTCGCAGGTTGGCATGTGGCTGACTCCCATAGGACCAGAGTGCCGCCCCCTTCAAGGCGATTTTCCGAATTCGGACCAAATTTCCGCCTGATTCTCTGTGAGAAGCGACTCGACGTATTTCGCGACGACATCGACCTCGAGGTGAACGAAGTCGCCAGGGGTGACATCCGAGAGGGTGGTCAGCCGATAGGTCTCCGGGACGATCGCAAACTCAGCAGCGCCATCGTCGACCGAAGCAACTGTCAGGCTAATCCCGTCGATCGCCAGTGAGCCCTTCGCGACAACGTATCGACCAAGTTCTGGCGGCACCGCGACGCGGAGCCGCCAATCCTCGCCGACATCATCCATAGCGAGCACCTCACCGGTCCCATCGACATGGCCCTGGACGAGATGGCCATCGAATCGCCCTGTCGCGGGCATGGCGCGTTCAAGGTTGACCCGCTCGCCGGTGGTGAGCTCCCCCAGGTACGTCCGCTCGCGTGTCTCTTCTGCGAGGAATACAACAAACCAGGGCCCGTCGTCATCCTCGCCAACGGCCTCGACTGTGAGACATGCCCCACTGACGGAGACCGATTGGCCGACTTCGAGGTCCGGGAACGACGTCCCGATCTCGAGCCGGATGCCATCGTCAGTCTCCGTCACGCCGCGGACGGGACCGGTTTCCTCAACGACACCGGTGAACATGGCCGCACTAACCGGCCCGCGGGGCAAACGCTTTCGATCCCGCGTATCGAAGGCCGGATGTGACTGATGGCCTTATCGATTTTCTCGAATTCGCGGCGGGAATCGTCCTTGCGGCCCCCGTGGCGCTATTGGGGGTGATCAGACTATCGGGCGGAGATCCAGTGGGTGGTGTTGTGTTTCTCGCTATCGCAGTCGGGATGGTGCTTCTCGAACGGTTCGTGCTCGCGCCACGCGAACTTGTGATCAAGATGCTCAAGGGGCTCCGCAGCCGGGTCGTCGGAACCGGCGACGATTAACGGGCGGGCATGCTTTTATTTCGTGCGTGCAACCTATGAAATGTGACATCGGAGGCTACTGATCTGGCTGCAGTTGGGGGCTGGGAACCAATCGAATATCGCTTCTCAGCATTGCCGATTCATGCTGCCTTGCTACATACGGGGAAGATTCTCGCGTTCGGGGGTTCGGGGAACGACGAAACGCGTCTCGATGATCCACACCCGGCGGAGTTGTTCGACCCGATCGCAGGGACCGTCGAGACAGTCGACCAGTCACTTGGTGGCGACCTCTTCTGTGCCGGTCATGCATTCCTCCCTGACGGGCGTCTTCTGCTCGCTGGCGGCACCCATGCGTATGATGGATCGCTCGATTTACCGGTCTTGCCGCGCCTCCCACCCTTTCGTGGTCTGGACCAGGCGTACGTATTTGACCCGGAGACGGAACGGTTCACTCGCGTCGATGATCCCGCTGCGGGCCGGTGGTACCCGACGTGTGTGACCATGGGCGATGGGAGTATTCTCACAGCGGCTGGGCTCACGCGGCGGTTTCCGTGGATGGCGCTCCGGAAGCTCGAGCGCTACGCTCCTGGCACCGGCTGGGACGTTGAAGCCGGCGCAGGTCGATGGTTGCCACTCTATCCAAGATTACACTTACTGCCGGATGGGACCGTCTTCTACGCCGGTTCATACAACACGCACTATACCTTCCCATTCACATTGAGGGCATTCCCGGCTGCCAGATACGATCCGACAACCGCTACCTGGACGGATTATGCATTGCCGTCAGAGGAACAACGCGAGGAGGGTGCGAGCGTTCTCCTCCCACTTCGACCGGACGATGACTACCGGCCGCGTGTCCTTCTGGCCGGCGGTGGCACCACGAGCGGGACAGAGGCAACAGCGAACGCCGAGGTGATGGATCTCGGAGCGAGCGATCCGGCGTGGCAATCGGTCGCCGCCATGCACCATCCCAGGTACTACTGCTACGCAGTACTTCTGCCGGATGGAACGGTGTTCGTCTGCGGCGGCCGGGAGGGTTCCGCCGGACATGCCCACCACGAGATCCCTGAGCAGTCGGGAGCCCTCCCTTCCATCCCCGGGGCGATTCACGAGGCAGAACGGTTCGATCCGGAAACGGGTAAGTGGGAGCGGCTGGCAGCGATGACGGTCGATCGCTTATATCACTCGAATGCACTGTTACTGCCCGACGGTCGGGTGATGACGTGCGGAAGCAATCCTGCTCGTCGTGTCAACGAGCTACGCATCGAGACGTACCGGCCGCCCTACCTCTTCGCGGGCACACGGCCGGAAATACGGACTGCTCCGCCAGCGATCGACTACGGGGAGACGTTCGCCGTCGAGACGCCCGACGCGGACACAATCGACGAACTTGTGATGATCAGGCAGTCTTCCACGACACATTGCCTGAACACCGACCAACGATTAGTTGAGGTCGGGATCGACCGTAGGGACGGCGAGCGACTCCACGCAAATCTGCCATCCAACCGGAATCTCCTGCCGCCGGGGCACTACCTACTTTTCGTGCTTCGAGACGGGGTCCCCTCGGAGGCGCCCTTCGTCCGGATCGGTGCAAACTCCTGAATGGGGCCCGCAAGGACGGTCTCGTCCGCCCTCTGCAGCGATCGGGTATGGAGCGCAGCCCCTAAGCCCTCGAACCACGCAGCACTGATATGAGCCAGCCGAGCCCCGAGGTCTACGAGCGGGGACGGGGCATGGACGCTCACAACGCGTCGATGCGAGAAATTCGCGCCCGCAATGACGAGACCCATGATCCACGCGAGCCAACTCGGGTATGGCTCGACGAGGACAATACTCCTGACGGGGTGCTGGACTCGCTAACGGTCATCCTCAATACTGGGGGCTGTCGGTGGGCCAGAGCGGGGGGGTGCACGATGTGCGGCTACGTGGCGGAGTCGGTCGATGGCGGGACAGTCTCCCATGACGATCTCATGACCCAGGTCGAGTCGGCGCTTTCTCACGAGCAGAATCATGCGCCAGAGCCAGCGGATCAGGTCAAGCTCTACACCTCCGGATCATTTCTGGATGAGCGGGAAATCCCGCCCCAGACACGCTCAGCGATCGCCGAAGCGTTCGCGGATCGGGATCGGCTTGTCGTCGAGTCGCTCCCCGATTTCGTCGACGCTGAAAAACTCGATCCATTCGTCGATCGGGGTCTGGCCACCGACGTCGCGATCGGTCTCGAGACCGCGAGCGATCGGATTCGTCATGACTGTGTCAACAAATACGTCGATTTCGCCGACTTCGAGGCCGCGTGTGCGGAAGTTCAGCGTGCAAGTACCACTGGGGCCGCGGCTGGTGTCAAAGCCTACTTGCTGTTGAAGCCGCCGTTCCTCGCCGAAGACGAGGCCATTACCGACATGGTCGAGTCCATCGAGCAGTGTGCCGGCGTTTCCGGCTGTCATACGGTCTCGATGAATCCGTGTAACATCCAACGGCACACGATGGTTGAGGAGCTCTACCACGCCGACGGGTACCGGCCACCGTGGCTCTGGAGCGTCGTGGCTGTGCTGCAGGAGACTGCGGCGGTTGACGTGCTCGTCGTCTCGGACCCGGTCGGGCATGGCTCACCGCGCGGTCCACACAACTGTGGGGACTGCGATGACATCGTCCAACGAGCGATCAAGGATTTCGATCGCCGACAGGATCCGACAGTTTTCGATGAGGTATCATGTGACTGCCGAGCGACGTGGGAGTACATCCGCGACCATGAGACCGGCTACAATCAGCCTCTCGCACAGTAACCCAGTTTCACTTTCACCACGGCCGGCTCGGCTATTAGTCCCTCCCCCTCCTGGCCATCGGTAGGGCTTGGAGCCCACTTGGAACCACGCTCCTTGCCCGCGTTCCCCAACCCCATCCACCCCCACTCGTTCCCCCTCTTCCCCTTTCAGCAACCGAGTACGGACGCGAGCGCCTCGAAATCCTCGACGACGATGTCGTAGGCATCCCTCTCCGGCCATGATACGTCGCCATCCGGGCCCCACATTTGCGGACGGTGAACGTACGCCGTTCGAAGCCCCGCCGCGGCCGCGCCATCGAGGTCGTGTTCGTGGGCGGCGACCATCAGCACATCACCGGGATCCTCGTCCAGGAGCTCCGCCGCGGTCCGATATACCTCACGGTCGGGCTTGTAGTGCCCCGACAGCTCTGCCGAGAGTATCAGGTCCCATGGGAGTCCGGCGCGCTTCGCCATATTGGCGAGCAACCTGACATTCCCATTGGAGAGCGTCGTTCTGAAATAGTCGCTGCGGAGCCGGCGCAACCCAGGCAGTACATCCGGCCATGGGTCGAGCCGATGCCATGCCCGATTTAGTTCATCCCTTTCGGCCGCATCGGTCTCCAGACCGAATTGCTCGACCAGCTCCTCGACTGCTTCTCGATGCAGTTCGTCGATGGTGCGCCACTCCCGGTCACCATCGCGAATCTCGTCCATCGACGGGCGGTATGTCTCTCGCCAGGCATCCGCGAA
Source organism: Haloarculaceae archaeon (assembly GCA_042219595.1). Taxonomy (GTDB): domain Archaea; phylum Halobacteriota; class Halobacteria; order Halobacteriales; family Haloarculaceae; genus CAYLJD01. Next base: position 2,627 of record JBDGPQ010000197.1, on the reverse strand, counting down.
CGCCGGCCAGTCGACATCGGCGTCTGGAAATTGCCGCCGACCTTCTCGGATTACGCCGGACCGCCAATCGACGACCGTTCCGAAAACATCGAACGTGAGTGCGTTGACGTCCATTGACCATGGCATGACGCCGGCACGGAAAGCCCTGCCGTCCGCTCAACCCGCGAAACCGCGGAGGATGTCCTGCCCGTCGGTCGGCCCGATATCCGGAAGCGTCACCCGCTCCGGATGGGGCATGAGCACCGCCACGGACTGCCGTTCACCGAGGATTCCCGCGATATTATGCTTCGATCCGTTCGGGTTGGCGTCCTCAGTAACGGTTCCATCGGCCGCACAATAGCGCAAGAGGATCCTGTCGGCATCGTCGAGTTCTGCGAGCCGTTCATCGGTAATCTCGAATCGGCCCTCACCATGCGCAATCGGTAGCTCCAGAACCTCGCCGACATCGTATCGGCGCGTCCATGGCGTGTCCGCGTTCTCGACGCGTACATGGACGTGCTCGCATTGGAAGCGCGCACTGGCATTCGTCGTGAATGCTCCGGGTGTCATGCTGGCTTCGCAGCCAATCTGGGCCCCATTGCAGATCCCGAGAACCGGTGCACCATCAGCAGCGGCTGCGCGGACCTCCTCCATGATCGGCGAGCGGGCGGCCATAGCGCCCGCTCTGAGGTAGTCACCGTACGAGAACCCGCCAGGGAGCACGACGCCCTCGGTCGACTCCGGCAGCCCATCCGTATGCCAGACGATTCGAGCGTCGAAGCCCAGATGCTGAAGTGCGTGCACGGTATCTCGGTCGCAGTTACTGCCACCGAAGCGGATCACGGCGATCGTCACCGCTCGCTCACCTCGACCTCAAAGTCATGAATAGTCGGATTCGCGAGGAGCCGCTCCGCCATCTCGTTCGCCCGCTCGGCGGCGGCCTCAGCACTGTCGGCATCGAGGTCCACCTCGAACCGATCTGCTGACCGGAGGTCCTCCAGCTCAAAGCCAAGCCGCTCGAGCGCTCGTTGAGTCGTCTCGGCCTCCGGGTCAAGAACGCCTGATTTCAGGCGCACAATCACCGTCGCCGTGTAGCTCCCCATTACCTGCGCAGCGGCGGGGCGTGTCGAAAACTCTTGTGTCTTACCACGCCTGTTCGATCGTTTCGACCCCACGGATATCGAACCTGGCACCGCCGTCGGCGCTCTCCCCGACCGATAGCTGCCAGCCATGGGCGTCTGCGATCTCCTTGACGATGGCGAGGCCGAATCCCGTTCCGGACTCGCTCGTGGTATAGCCCATTTCGAGGACGTCATCGCGGTCGTCAGCGGGAATGCCGGGGCCATCGTCGGCCACATAGAACCCATCCCCCGCCTCGTTCACTCCGATGGTAATGGTGACGTCGGATCCACCATGGTCGATCGCATTTCGGACCAGATTTTCGAGGAGCTGCAGAACCCGATCCTCATCGGCGAGAAACTCGAGTTCGCCCTCTAGAGTGAGTGTTGCCTCCTTGAGTGGGACGGAGTCCCGAACTTCCTCGACGAGGGTCGACAGCGAAACGGCGTCAGTTGTTCCGATGGATCGTCCCTGCCGTGCGAGCGCGAGGACATCTTCGATCAGCGTTTCCATGCGGTCCAGGGCATCCGCCGCAGCATCGAGATTGTCCGACTCGGTCTCTTCCGCTGCGAGATCGATCCGGCTTCGTGCGACAGACAGGGGATTTCTGAGGTCATGCGAGACGACACTTGCGAATCGCTCGAGGCGCTCGTTCTGTCTTTCAAGCTCTCGGCGATACTCCTCGCGCTCTGTGACGTCTGAAAAGAGGAGAACATCGCCAACGGCGCTCTGGCCGAGTGTCAGACGATTCGTCGATAGCCGGAAGTACTGGCCATCGCGATGAAAGACTGGATTCTCAGCATCGACTAGTTCTGCGATGTCGGGGAACGCTTCGGCCATGGGCTCGCCGATCGACTCTGACAGTGCCGGAAACAGGGCTGCGGCGGTATCATTGAAGTCTCGGATAACGCCATCCGCGTCGAGATAGACCGCCGGTGAGTCGATATCACGGGCGAGCCGCACGGCCTGGAACCGGCCCGTAAACACATAGAGCACGCCCACGGCAAACACGGTAACGCCGAGTGGTTCGTATCCTATATCCACGAGCGCTGGGGTAGACTCCGCCAGGAGGTTAAGTACGACAGGCAACGCCGTCACAAGAACGAGCGCCCCGAGTGCCCGTGTTCGTTGACCTGCCTTGATAAACAGCTCGAGAAGCATGAAGTACCCGATCGCGGCGAGTGCATACGCGAGCCCGGTCGTGATCCAATGGATTCGGCCGTACTCGATTGAGAAGTGCGCAAATGGAACGGAACGGAACTCGAGGCTAAAGTAGAGGCCGTGAAATGGATTCGTCATCTTTACTGCGACAATGATGAAAAAGACGGTTAGAGCGAGCCACTGAAGTCGGTGGTCGCGGTGAATACGCCGGCCGGTATACGCTGAGCAGAAGTAGAGCCATGGGCCGATTGTAGCAATGCCGAAGATCAGTCCGACCACGGTGAATGCGTAGGCTGGATCGGCCTCTGACCAGAGCAGGTAGCCAACGTGGGCACCGGCCCAGCCGCCGCTGGTGACGAGCAGGCCAG
>JBDGPQ010000211.1:8296-10314 GCA_042219595.1 Haloarculaceae archaeon | reverse complement strand
CATTCTGAAGTGATGGGGATTCCTGATGATATCGGCATCCTGACGATCGGCCCCGATCAAAACCCTGATACCGGACTGACAGCCGGTCTCCATCTCGATACCGTCCGCGATATGGGGACGTCCGAGGCCCGTGAGATGCTTGAGACACTGAATGCCACCATGACGGCACTCCGGGACGGGCCTGCCGTAACGATCTGTTGCTGTGGCGAATACGCCCTCGGTGGCGGGCTTGAAATCGCGATGTCGTGTGATTTCAGAATCGCGCGCGATGGCGCCGCGCTCGGCCTTCCAGAGATCGACGCTGGCCTGGTCACAGGGCTCCAGGGTGGCTTGCTCGTTCGGTTGGTCGGTCTCCAGGCAGCCAAGGAGCTGATCTACACGGGAGAGTCAGTCTCCGGAACCGAGGCCGAGGAACTCGGGCTCGTGAATCGTGCTGCGCCGGCTGATGAGTACGTGGACGCGATCGACGAGTTGGTGGGAACCCTCGCCGCCAAGAGTCCCGTCATCCTCCGCCGTCAGCGAGAGGTATTCAAAGCCCTTCGCTGCAATGGGATCGAGGCTGGTATCGACCACAGCATGGAGACGATCGCGACGTGCTTCGACACCCATGATCAGGCGGAGGCCATGACCGCCTTCCTCGAGGACCGCGAACCCGTCTTTCAGGGACGATAAGCCAGAAGCAGAGCTGATCTTGAAGCACCGTCCAAACCCTTTTGCCGACCGTATCGATCGGGTATGGCATGCAGCCATTCCTTGAGGATCTGACTGTCCTCGATCTGACCGGACTGCTCCCAGGTCAGATGGCAACGATGCTCTTGGCTGATCTCGGCGCGGACGTCGTGAAGATCGAGCGACCCGGAACTGGTGACCCGACCCGGAACCGCGAGCCGATGGTAGGGGACCGGAGTTACGCGTTCATGATGCGGAATCACTCGAAAGACAGCGTCGCTCTGAACCTGAAGCACGAAGCAGGGCGAGAGGCATTTCTCGATCTCGCTGAAGCGGCAGATGTCGTCGTTGAGGCCTTCCGACCGGGCGTCGTCGATCGGCTCGGCGTCGGCTACGATGATATCCAGGGTGTCAACGAAGACATTATCTACTGCTCGATCACTGGATATGGCCAGGACGGTCCCTATGCTCAGCGGCCCGGCCACGATATGAACTATATCGGCGTCGGGGGGTTACTCGCGCTGACCGGCGATCCAGACGGTGATCCGGTGTTTCCCGGCTATGCCGTCGCTGATTGTGCGAGCGCGATCTATGCTGCATTCGCCATTTCTGCGGCCGCCGCTGGCGTCGCGAACGGCACAGGTGGGGAGTATATCGATGTCTCGATGACCGACGCCGTGGCGTCGTTTGGAATCATTCTCGCGCCGATGTATTTCGGGGACGATATCGAGCCGCGGCGGGGCAACACGTTCCTCACCGGGGCCCATCCCGGGTGTGCGGCATACGAAACCGCCGACGGCGAGTACCTCAGCTTCGGAGCCCTCGAACACCGATTCTGGGCGGCCCTTTGTGAGGCTGTCGGGCTGGCTGATCTCGGCGAAATCCGATTCTGGGAGGAAGACATCTCCAAGGAAACCCGACACCGTGTCGAGGAGCAACTGGCTGAGCGACTCGTCAGCCGTCCGGCCGATGAATGGATCGAGATCTTCGACGAGCACGACGTGCCTGTGGCACCAGTCAATGGATACTCGGAAATGTTCGATGACCCACAACTCAAGCAGCGCGAGGTGTTCGACCGACAGTCTCTCCCGTATACCGACGAGGAGATCACGTACTTCGACACGCCGCTGTGCTTCGATGGCGACAGGAAAGTGGAGAAGACGCCGGCGCCGGAATTAGGAGCGGATACCGCCAAGCGACTGGAGGCGGTCGGCTATGATGCAGAAACGCTCGTGGCGCTCGAAAACGACGACGCGCTGTCGCTCGGGTAGGGACAGTTACACCACAGGTCCAGGAAGAGCAGGGCACCACGTGGTTCCAGTGAGGAATTAGGCCGGGAGGTGGGCAGG
>JBDGPQ010000211.1:0-8286 GCA_042219595.1 Haloarculaceae archaeon | reverse complement strand
TACCCAGCATGCCCCGCCCGGTCCCATGGAGAAAATCGTCTCCGAGCCACTCGATCGACCGTTCGCACGGGCCGTCGCGACCCGGATGCCGGAGTACACGCGGGTATTCGTCTCCGGAGCGGTCGCGCCCGAACCCGACACAGAGGCAGCCGTGGCGTGGGAACCCGAGGAAATCCGCGACCAGACGCGGGCGACGCTCGACGAGATCGAGTCCTATGTCAATGAGTTCGATGGCGGGCAAGAGCATATCGTTCGCGTTCGGCCCTACCTCAACGTACCGCTGACCGATGAGCACTACGCCGCCGTCAACGAGGCTCGGGCGGACTTCTTTCGATCAGAGAGCGAATACCCGGCAAGTACAGTCGTCGAGGTGGAGAACCTCACGAGCGAGGAATACCTGATCGAGATCGACGCCGATGCGGTGATTCCAGACGACGATTGGGAGGTGACGGTTCGGGATTGAACACGGCCACCATAGCTAGAAGGTCATGTCGGCCAAGGTGGCTGCATGGCTGACGAGACGGACTGGCTGCACAAGGCGCAGCGATGGCTCAACGAACCAGCCCTTGAGGACGCGCTCGCGACAGCTGAACTCGATGCGATCATTGCTCGCTCTGGCGCGAACGTTGCATACCTTTCCGGGATGCGGATTCCGGGGACACTTGGACGACACCAGGATTTCGTCTCGAGTGCCCGACCGATCCTCGTCGTCTGGCCACGAGACGCCGATCCGACAATCATTCCAAGTAACCTGGGACAGGATCTCGCGGAAGCCTCGAGTTGGATCGATGATGTCCGCCCGTACACCGAATACGTCGAATCGGCGTGGGATCACTGTGTCGAGCGGCTTGAGGAACTCGGTATCGACGATGGCCGAATCGGTGTGGAGCGGCCGGAACTCAACGTCGACCAGTGGACCCATCTGGAAGAGGCACTGCCAGAGGCCACACTGGTGGATTGTTCAGCGGAGCTCACAGCCGTCAGAAACGTCAAGACGGACCGGGAGATTGAGATACTCCGGGAATCCGTCGAGATCCAAGATGCGGCGCATCTCGAGGTGTTCGAGACGGCGAAGCCGGGCGATACCGAAAAGGAACTGCATGCTCGCCTGATCGAATCGATGATTCGCCGTGGAGCCGAATGGGCGCATGGATTGCTGCAATCCGATCGCACTGACGTTCGCTACGGCGGTGAAGGACCCACGCCGATTGACAAGGGGACCGCGTTCCGGACGGATTACGTATCATATTACCGCGGCTATGCAGCAAATCTTTCGCGAATGGCCGTCGCAGGCCAGCCAACAGAAGAACAACGTGAGTGTTACGCAGATGTCCGCGAAATTCACCGCACGCTGATCGATGAGAAACTTCGACCGGGTGTCCCGGTCGAATCGATCTGGGAATTCGTCCGCGACGAGATACAGGCTCGGGGATATTCGTCGGTCTCTGGGCTGGCCGGGCACAGCACGGGCGCGTGGTGGCATCAAGAAGAGCCGATCTTTCGGCCAGGTATCGACGCTGAGCTCCGGTCCGGTATGGTGGTCTGCCTGGAGCCGATCGTGGATGGTTTCTGGCACCTCCAGGACCAGCTATTGATCACCGACGATGGCGCCGAGCTCCTCTCGGACACGTTCGATACAGCCGAACTCTATCAGATTTAGTCTGACCGGCCGGCGAGGTGATTGTGCGGATTCTCGGGATGTCTCCCTGCAAGCATGGAATCGGTCCGCCGGTCCGGAATTCATGAGGACAGGTTGGAGATGGGAAGATCGTCCGAATGTATGCGTAAACCGGGCGTGTAACGGAGTTTCATTTCCACATCGCCACTTTATGTAGAGATCATGATTTCTCTTCTATGACAGAGGTAACGCTGCTGACCGGTATCGTCTGGGGACTCGTCGGTGCCGTCGCGATGGTGATCGTCATGCAGGTCCTCGGGGAGGGGGATCCACCGCCATTTGCCGTGTTTTGGAGCAAATTCATCGGTGGGCAGACGAAGGACGCCATGCCACAATCTCTGCTTCTCCACGCCGTGTACGCAGCGATTGCCGGGGCCCTCTACGTCGTGATCTTCTCAGCCTTCGATCTGGGCTTTGCAATCACCGGGTTCACCGGTGGCATCATCTGGGGGATTGTGTGGGCTATTATCCTCCTGGTCATCGGCATGATGTTCTGGGGCAACCTCGTGCTCGATATGGATCCCTCGCCGGCCCAAATGCGGACCATGGGTGTGGCCCATCTCGCATACGGTCTCGTCCTCGGGATTCTCTCAGCGGCCGTCCCTCACCTATTGTAGCGCTTTGATCGTCTGCGGTGGGCACTGCTCTACTCGCGAACATCAGAACGTGATCGGTGACGAGCAAGGAGACGACAGTAACGAACGTAGTGGCGCTGGCGGAAACGCCTAAGGGGGTCGCGGGTCGGAGTGGGCGATCAGAGTGCCTCATGCCCCACTACTATGATGACCTCACCATCGGCGATACCTTCGAAACCGGCGGGCGAACGATTACTGAGACACACCTCGTTACGCATGCCGGCAATGCCGGGGACATGCACGAGCTGCAGATGAATGCCGACTACGCAGCCGACACACAGTTTGGCGAGCGACCAGTTCACGCACCGTTGACCTTCTCGATGATGGAGGGGCTGCTCACGAGTGATTTCCGGAGTGCGGAGTCGAACATCTGCTACTACGGACTAGATTCGCTGCGCGTGCCGGCGCCGACGTTTGTCGGAGACACGATCAGTGTCGATCGTGAGGTCATCGATAAGCGCGAGAAAGACCCAGGTGGCATCGTGACGTTCCGGGACGAGGTGACGACAACCGAGGGTAAAACCGTGTTAGTCTGCGAGACGTTGGAGTATCTGCGGCGGTCATGAGCGACGGTGGTTCAAGCTGATTTCCATTCCGCGTGAATTTTACGTGAATCAGCCCGGAATCGCCCGTAATCGATGGCACTCCCACCGGCCATCGTCGCCATGCTCGGGGGTGTCGTCCTGGCGGCGGGGGCGCTGACCGGCATCGCTGGGTTCGGCTTCGCGATGCTCGGCACGATGGCACTGGCGATGGCGATCGATCCCGCGACGGCAGTGGTATTCATGATTCTCCCCGTACTTTCTGTGAATCTATCACTGATTACCGACCTCTCACTCGAGGAGTTGCACACCTGCGGACGACGGTTTGCGCCGCTCGTGCTCGCGGCCTTGGTGGGCAGTATCGTCGGTATTGTCGCGCTCGACGTCGTTCCCGCCGCGCCGCTCCGCGTCGGACTCGGACTCTTGTCCCTTGGATTCGTCGCCACGACTCAGGAAGCCATCGAGCTGCCCGGCCGGGACCGCATAGAGGATGGGTGTTTCGTCGAAACGACCCCCGCAATGGTAGGTGTCGGCGGAATCTCGGGACTGATTTTCGGCGGAACGAATGTTGGCGTTCAGTTGATCGCCTACATCCGAAGCTGCGAACTCTCCCATAGCCTGTTTATCGGAGTTGTCGCGATGGTCTTCCTCGGCCTGAATGCGATCCGCGCGGGTGCCGCTGGCCTGCTCGGGCTGTATCCGAGCATGACACTGATCGGCCTGTCTGTGGCCGCGGCGGTACCAGCCGTCATCGGAGTGGCCATTGGCAAGCGCTTGCGCGACCGAATCGCCGAACGACACCGGCGCTTGACCGTCCTGGGATTGCTCGCCCTCATTGGTGGCCGGTTACTGCTCGCCGGGCTCGGGATCGCCTAACGAGGAACGCCTTCGAGGCTCGAGGATGTTAAGCCCCGGTCTTAGCCCTGAGTTCGCTCCATTTCGTAACTTAGGCGGTGGGGCATGAGACTCAGCACACGAATGATCGCCACAAGAGAGATGAAGATCCCGACGAGAACGTGGGCGATCCCGCCGAGTTTCATCCATAGTAGTGTGGATGGGAACTTATGAATCGATGCGAGCTGGGTGTTGATGCCCGCCGCCGTCCGCTCGGGACCGCCACCAGCGAGACTGGTCTCAGTGTATGTCCGGAAGAAGTTCTCGATCAATGGGTGGAATTGGGTAAACTCCAGCACGAGTGCGCCGATGACGAGAATGTAGCCGACAGCTGCGAAAACAGCACTGAGGACGACCATTTTCTTGATCGATCCGATAGTGGATTGGACCTGCTCGGCGGGCTGTCGCTCGATTCCGATCGAGGATGTGTCGGTTGACATCGCGTTTGGACCAACGACTGATTACGTATAGTTACTAACTCACGAATGCATACCAGTTACACACCCGCGGAGCCCTTGGTCGAGCTGTGCGAGAGTCCGATATTAGATTACCTATCGTTATTAAATCAATATCGGTAACTCTTTTCTCCCCACAGCGAGTACGATCGGGCAAGATGAGCAATGCAGTGGATCAACTCGAGGTCTGGTGTGCGGGCAACGACTGGTGTCCCATCACCTCGACAGCCAGGTTGATCGGAAAGAAATGGCATCCAGTGATCATTCACCGACTACTCGAACAGGGGCCACAGGGATTCAACGCCCTCAAAGAATCGGTCGATGGCATTTCCTCGAAGGTGCTCTCGGATAGCCTCGACGACCTCGAGGAGCACGAACTCGTCAATCGGAAGATCGTGAGCGAGAAGCCGTTTCGGGTGGAATACTCCCTGACGGAACGCGGGGAATCCCTCGAACCAGTAATCGATGCAATGCGGGACTGGGGGGATAAATATCTCACTGCCCCGCCTGACGAGCAGATTCCCGAGTAGGCATCGAGCCCATTCTATCGCCACGACCACCCCTGCCGCCGATGGGGTTTGACCACACGTCCATGGTCTATTTCGCTTATCACGTCACTCGGGGATTGTCTTTGCCGTACTCCTCCGCGAGGTCTTCGAACGGTCCGTCGCGGAATTCGAGCCAGGCACCGAATCCACCTTCAGCTTGCCGTTCATCTGCCTCCGCGTGCCATTCCTCACCCTCAGCCGAATGGTGGACGAGTTGGTGGAGCGCGAAATGATACCGCATCGCATCTTCCATTCCCATTTGATCGAGGGCGTTATTCAGCACCTCTTTCGTGACTTGCAGCGAGACTGTCGGATTCAGTGCGACCCGTCGAGCTAAGTAGAGCGTCTCATCAGCAAGATCGTCCGATGGAACGACCCGATTCACGAGGCCGAGGTCTTTCGCGTCCGGGGCCAGCAGTGGATCGCCGGTCCACAACAGCTCCTTCGTCTTTCTGACACCGATCGACCATGGCAGCATAAGCACCTCGGCGCCGGTGCCGACGTGGCGGAGACTCGGATTGACGAACTGTGCGTCCTCACTGGCCACCACGAGGTCGCATGCATCGGCGAGCATGATCCCGGCGAGGACGCAGTTCCCCTGCACGCTCGCAACCGTCGGCGTATCGGTATCTCGGATCCGAAACGTATGGTCATAGAAGAATTCCCGCTCGACGCGAAGCTGCTCCTCGATGCTCTCATCGTGATGCTCCCAGAACGCCGCGTTCAGCGGATCATCCCAGGAATCCGAAAGATCGTGCCCGGCCGAGAAGTCTGAACCCGCCCCGGCAAGGACGATGCAGTCGACCGCAGGATCCCGATCGGCGGTCTCAAACGCGTCGTCGAGCTCTGCGAGCATTCGCGTGTCCTGAGCGTTGCGCATTTCCGGACGATCCATTTCGATCCACGCAACTCCGTCGGCTGGTCGATCGACATCGATGCGGGTGTACTCATCGACGGAGACCTCACCGCCATCTGGGTGCTCCATACGCCCGGAACCGTGACGCTCCAGGGTAAACATTGCCGGCGTACGATTTACGGTCCGCGCACCGCTTATCGGAGGCAGCATGGCTATCGATGTGGTCGACATGGATCATGTCGCGATTCGTGTGAACGACCTCGACGCGGCGCTCGAGTTCTATCACGATCTGCTCGGGCTCGAAATTCGTGACCGGGAGCGATTCGAGCGAGATGAGGTGCCGTATATCGCTGTCGCTGCGGGCGGCCGGCATATCCATATCGTACCAACGGAAGAGGAGATCGATGTCGGGCCGGAGCATATCGCGTTGCTGGTGCGATCGTCGACAATGGAAACCCGTGAAGAGATGGCCGAGCTGCTTGATGAGATCCGGGCGGCCGGGTACACGGTCGAGGATGGGGAACCCCGTAAGCGGTACGGAGCGTATGGCCGGGATTGGGCCGCCTATGTCCGGGATCCCGACGGCCGACGGGTCGAACTCAAGCTGCACTAGCGGAACGACTCCTAGCTATCGACGGTGTTCGGCTTTGGAAGGCAGCACCTCCGGAAAACCCCATTTGCCTGGATCGCCACTGCCTGCTGGGCTGATACTCCGCGCTCGATTCGTGTCTAACCCTTAAGAACCGGCCACTGGAATCGCGGTCCAATGAACCCACCGCCCCACACGAATCGACGTATCGACTGCAATGCCAGGGGCTCCGGACCAACGGAGTAAACGATGGTCAGCACCCAATCGATCCTGCTCGGTCTGATCGGCATCCTTCTGATTGCGAGCCTGAGCGGCGCGAATGCGGTCGTCGCCGGCCAGCGAACGGTCCTCGACGCCGGCTTCGTTACCGACCAACTGGCGGAGGAAGACGTGTATGCTGAGGCCGAGACGGAGATACAGAGCCAGCTTCAATCTCAACTCAATCAAAGCGCAGGCGGAAATCTCCCGGTTTCGATCGATGCCGCTGCTGTCGCTGATGAAGCGATCAACCGATCATTCATCCGCAATCAAACAAACCGGAATGTTCGAGCGTTCTATCAGTATCTTCACGGGAATGCAGACACGCTGCAACTCGCCATTAACCTCGAACCAGCGAAAGCGTCTATCGCCGAGTCGGTCGGGGACGAGGCCGCATCCGTTGACGTCGCAGAGGTAGTGGGCGAGCGACTCGCAAGTGGTGACACCGACCTCCCGATCGACACCGAACTTCTCGAGCAGCTGACGTCAGGCCCAGATGGCTACGAAGAGGCGCGCACCGAGTTCCGCAATCGTGTGCGGGAGCGGGTGATCGATCAGATGGTCGAGCAGGCGTTCATGGACGCCTCGAATGATGAATTACTGGCACTCGTTATCGAGGACTACGATCCAACGGCATACACTGAATCCGAGAAGGAGCAGATGGTCGCCGATCGCGAGGACGAGATCCGAACGGCGATCCGCGAGCAAATCACCACCGAGCGGAGTGACGAAATTGACTCCCAGGTCGAAACGAGATTGAACAACTACGCGGACTCGCTCGAGAGTCAGGATACAGAAACAGACGGCAATGCGACGGCAAACGTCCAAGCTGCGGGCGCCGAGTTAAGCCGCGTGGTCATCTCGGGCTTTGTTGGCGATGCCAGCTACGAAGCATTCAATAGCGACCTCGAGGCTGCGAAGGAGCGCTTTGGCGCTGCGATCGAGGAACTCTTCGCGGAGCGCTTGGACGAGGCATTGCCGGCCACACTCGACTTGACGGAGCAGATGGACGCCAACGCGAAGCAGCAATTCGAAACCGCCAGGTCCGCGGTGTCAACACTCGATCTGTTGGCGATCCTGCTCCCACTCCTGAGCCTCGGGCTGATCGGCCTGGCCTATGTTCCGACTCGATCGGTCCCACGGACCGGGAAAGTCGCGGGGATTGCCTTACTGATTGTCGGCGTCATCGGAGTACTCGCGGCAATAATCGCAGGTGACGTCGTCTCGAATATAATTCGACAATCCGCGCCAAATGACGCGCCGCTCCCCATCGCTGACATCGCCCTTGGCGTGGTGAACGACATCTTCGGGACGTTGATGACCCAGTCACTCGTGCTCGGTCTGATCGGAGTCATCGCGCTCGCAGCCGTCCTGGCCCACCGCCGCGGGGTATTTGATGATCTGCTTGACCGTGATAGCGGTGAAATGGCCTCGAGTAGAGAAAGCAGCGCGACTGATTCTGCAACAGACGATACCACTGAGGATTGAAACCTCGAAGTTCGCGGCGTGCCGTAATCGAGTCGACCGACGGCGGGGTTGCAATTCCCTTACAAATTTGGATAATAGTTTATGTACCAGGCCTATGAGCGTGAAGTAATGGGTTTGCGAAACCAATCTAAAGCCACAAATGGTACTCTCGTGTCGGGTTTTAAGGATTAGACAAAACAATGACAGGAAACAATGGCGATGTCCCGGATGTATCCAGCTATGATGAATTCAAGGAGAAACTTGAGAGGCTCGTTGAAAAGGCCGTGGACTCAGATATCGACGTAAGAGGTGCGAAAAAGGTCGAGATCGAGGATCACGCTCGGAACTACGAAGTCTACATCTC
>JBDGPQ010000006.1:191-10383 GCA_042219595.1 Haloarculaceae archaeon | reverse complement strand
GTAGGTCACCTGTCAGTACACTCAAGCGGCAGCCAGCATTGGGGGTTTAAGTGTGTGTTGACGGTACACACGGCCCCGGAGCGGACGATCACTCCAGATGGCAAAGTGAGGCTGCAGCACTATCTACCGACGCGTCACGTCGGGAAAGCTGCGTCCCGCGCTTTCTTGACACCCCCGCTCCGAAGACGTCCATGACCGACACTCCGGACGACGGATCCGATCCCCGTCCCGACGGCGGTGCGGCCGGCGCCGACGACGTCGCGCTCGATCCCTGGGGATCGGCGACCGTCGCCGATTACCGTGCACTCTTCGAGGAATTTGGCATCGAGAGGTTTGAGACCGTCCTCGACGAGGTCCCCCATCCACACTATCTGATGCGGCGGGGGGTCATCTTCGGCCACCGTGACTACCGGGCACTCACGGATGCGATGCGCGCGGACGATGACTTCGCCGCTCTCTCAGGTTTCATGCCAACTGGAGACCCACATATCGGACATAAGCTCGTCTTCGACGAGATCATCTGGCACCAGGAGCGCGGGGGCGACGCCTACGGACTGATCGCCGATCTTGAGGCGCATGCCGCACGTGGGCTCTCTTGGGCCGAAATCGACGAGCACACCCGAGATTACGTCCTGTCTTTGCTTGCGCTCGGGTTTGATCCCGATGCGGGCACACTCTACCGTCAGTCCACCAACCGTGAGGTGCAGGACCTGGCGTTCGAACTCGGCGTCGAAGCGAACTTCTCCGAGTTGCAAGCAATCTACGATTTCGACGGTGAGACGGACGTTTCCCACATGCAATCCGTCGTCACGCAGATGGCGGATATCCTGTATCCTCAACTCGACGAGCCCAAGCCGACCGTGATTCCGGTCGGCCCCGATCAGGATCCCCACGTTCGGTTGGCGCGGGACCTTGCGGTTCGGATGCGTTACTTCGGCGTTCGTGAGGCGTATGCCAGCTTCGAAGCAGATCCCGCCGAACGGGCACTACTCGGCGAAGCCTACGACACCCTTAGTGGCCGCCAGGACGATGGAGCAACAGTTCGGTGCGCCGACGCGGCGACGTACCTCGAGGACCGACGCGATGCTGATGCGACCGACGCCGCCGCAGCCACCCTCGACGCCACAGTGACCATGCTCCGAGAAGCCGGCAAGGAGCCGCTTCGGCCACGAGTCAGAATTTTTGATCGCCGAGCCACCGACGAAGCGTTTGAGGCACTGATTGACGCGATCGAGGGCGAGAAACGCGTTTACGAGAATCATATCGATGCGTTTGAACTTGACATTCGCGAGGCGGAGGAAGTCGCCCGCGCTGTTGAATTGGAGCACGGTGGGTACGGTTTCCGCCGCCCCTCGTCGCTCTACCACCGGTTCATGACCGGCCTCACTGGGGGGAAGATGTCATCTTCTGTGCCAGCGAGCCATATCAGTCTCCTCGACGACCCGGAAGACGGCGCAGCAAAAGTGGAGGCGGCGACAACCGGCGGCCGCGAGACCGCGGAGCTACAGCGCGAACTTGGTGGTGAGGCCGACGAATGTCCGGTTTACGAACTGTACGCGTATCTACTGGCTAGCGACGATGACGACTTTGCGACCGATGTCTATGAGGAGTGCGTCAACGGCGAACGCCTCTGTGGAGACTGCAAGGCCCAAGCGGCCAAGCTCATGGAGGAGTTTCTCGAAGAGCATCAGGCTGCCCGTCAAGAATGGGCTGAACGCCTCGACGAACTCGACATTCCGCTCGAATCCGATCGCCGCCGCGATACCTAAGATTCGGGCTCGGCACCAGGTGTCTCCGCTGGATGGTCATGTTGATGCGCCCAAAACTCACCTTCAACGGTGACTTCCTTCTTGAACAGCGGGACCTCTGCTTTGAGTCGATCGATGCCATCGGAGACCGTTTCGAATGCCTCACTTCGGTGACCGGCAAGGACGACCACAAAGACGATATCTTCGCCAGCTTCGACAACGCCAGTCCGATGGTGGAGTCGGACCTCGTACACCCCTTCCCGCGACTCTAGCTCATCCCGGATTCGCTGCATCCGCTCCGGGGCGACCCCTTCGTACTGCTCGAATTCGAGGAACTCCGTCGGAGGATCGTCTGGATTCTCACGCTCCCGCACCCGGCCAGTGAATGTGGCGATCGCACCAGCGTAGGTTTCGTCCGGCGACTGTTTTACTTCGGCTACGAGCGACTGGAGTGTCTCGTGAGGTGGAGCATCCTTCAGTGCAGCCAGGGCGTCATCGGTAGCCACCGCGTCTGCGTCCGCGCCCGATAGCACCGTCTCCCCGACGTGATCAACTTTACCCAATGCTATCGTTGGGATGTCTGCGTTGGGAAAGCCAACGACGACCGCATAGTCCATCCGGGGTGCGAGGTCATCGAGCATTTCGTCGAGATCCCGACCAGGCCCTGATGCCGTCCAGCCAGTGTCGCCGAGATTGTGTCGTTCGCTGACCGCGTTCGAGCCGGCCGCCTCATCCGTCGCCTCAACACGCGCGATAGCGCCATTATCAGCGGCACCCGCGCAGACATCATCGGCGAGTCGGGCAGCCTCGTCGGGCGGTCCTACGATACCGAGCACCTTCATGTCTCCTCATGGGATCGCCGGGTGGTTAGCATTGACGCCCACCGCGGTCATGGACCGCGAGCTAGCCATTGAATGGACCACTCACGCCCGGCGTTTTTCTGCTGCCCGCCCCAGTCGGATTCATGGACGACCAGGGCGAGGAATCGATGCCTGAGCGTGCTGCCGGGAGTACCTGGAAGCTTTGGTTCATTCTCGAGGCTGACCGGTGGGTCGTTGCCGGACTGCTGTCTGCCGCCCTTTGGAGCGCCATCCTCGTCATCGGTCTCGCCCAACAGCCGCCGCTACTCGAGACGGGCGATCCCGTCGAGACGTTGTTCCAAGCGCTTGTTGCGGCCACCATCACTGCCGTCACGCTCGTACTAACACTCAGCCAGTTGGTGCTCTCACAGGAATTGGGAGCTGCCGGAGACCAACGTGAGCGCATGGAAGGTGCGCTGGCCTTTCGTGACGATGTGGCCGAGGCTGTCGGCGCGTCCGTTAGCCCCGCCGAACCATCGGCATTTCTTCGGTCACTCGTTGATACCACACGGGAGCATGCCGAGGCAACGCGCACTGCCGCAACCGATGCGAGCGAGCCGCTTGAGTCCTATCTTGGGACGGTAATCCGTGACGCCGATGCCGTGAGCAGCAGACTCGACGGTGCGAGTTTTGGTACGTTCACGGTGGTCCGCGCAGCGCTCGATTTTGATTATTCCTGGAAGCTCCACATGGGGCAGCGGCTGCTTGCCGAGCAGGGAGACAGGCTGGGTGATGATGCCCACAACGCGCTGCAGTCACTTGTCAATATACTGGAACTCTTTGGACCTGCCCGGGAGCACATCAAAACACTGTATTTTCAGTGGGAGTTGTCCAATCTCTCCCGCGTGCTCCTGTTGTCTGCGATTCCCGCCCTTGCTGTCGCAGTGAGCACGTTGGTCTTTTTCGATCCCAGACGCGTCAGCGGGTCAGTGGTCGGGATCGAGGTCGATCTCCTTGTCCTTGCGACTACCGTCACCCTCTCGCTCGTTCCGTTCACCTTACTCCTCGCATACATTCTCCGGATCGTGACGGTGACGAAGCGGACACTTTCGATCGGTCCATTCATTCTCAGAGAGACCGACGGCGACCGGAAATCCGGCCGGGACTGACCATACCGGTGGTGACACCGGCGAGCCGAGAGATTTTTGACGCCGGCTAGTGAGGTAGGAGATATGGTGTCCGAACCCCATGCTCGGCGTATTGTCGATCAGCCGCGGTCGACTCCGGGGTTCGGCTTTTTCTTTAGCGCGTGAGCCGGCGGCGGACTGCTGGCCGGGCACCACCCGACCCGCACGAAACCGGCCGCGCGCCAGCGAGCATCGTTACCGATAGATCCCAAGCACACACGCAATGAAACTCCCACCTGCACAGGTCGCGGTCCTAAACGCTGCCAGCGCGACCGATGACCACCCGCTCGATCGCATCGCCAATGAGGCCGACCTTGATCCCGCTGTTGCCCGGCGGGCCGCACTTGAATTGGCCGAGGACGGCCTCATAGAACTCACCGAGACCGAGAGCGAACATCTTTCGCTCACCGCCGAGGGGGCACGCTATCTGGAGGCCGGCCTTCCGGAGATCCGCCTCTACCGGACTGCCCGCGAGGCTGGCGCTGGCGAGGAGCCCGTCCCTCTCGGGACGATACTTGAGGAAGCCGGCCTTGATGGTGCGGTTGTCGACATCGCGCTCGCGAACTTCGCCAGAAAAGAGTATGGCACCGTCGAAGACGGCGCAGTCACCGTCGATAGCGCGGTGGACGTCGACACCGATCCCGAGGCAGCGGCCCTCCGCGCGGTCGACATGGACGAAACAGACATCGATCCGGACGTTCGCGAGCGCCTGGAAGACCGCGGCTTGCTGACTGTCGACACAGAGACGACGCGGACAGTCCGGCTGACCGATGAGGGTGTAACGGCTCAGATGGCCGGCGTTGAGGTCGCTGAAACCGTCCAACGCGTCACGCCCGACCTACTAACCTCCGGCGAATGGCGTGATGTCGACTTTGCAGAGTACAACGTTGCGGCTGAAGCTGAGGAGCTGCAGGCAGGCCGCGAGCACGTTCTTCGACGAACCGCCAATCGTGTGAAGGACGTGTTGGTGGGGATGGGCTTCCGGGAGATGGAAGGCCCCCACGTCGACGCCCAGTTCTGGATCAACGACTGCCTGTTCATGCCGCAGGACCATCCAGCGCGAACCCACTGGGACCAGTTCGACCTCGAGGAACCGGACCAGATCCAATCTTTACCCGAGGACCTCGTCGAACGGGTCCGGTCGGCTCATCGGGAAGGTGTCGGCAAGGACGGCGATGGCTACCACTCTCCATGGACTGAGGACGTCGCACGAAGTTTGGATCTTCGTGGCCACACGACGTCACTCTCGATGCGATATCTATCCGGGGAAGCCATTGGGGACCTCGAGCCACCGGAGCGCTTCTTCAGCGTTGAGAAGGTCTATCGCAACGATACGCTGGATCCCACGCACTTACTCGAATTCTTCCAGATCGAGGGATGGGTGCTCGCTGAATCGCTTTCGGCGCGGGACCTCATGGGCACGTTCACCGAGTTCTATGAGCGGTTTGGCATTACTGATATCGAGTTCAAGCCCCACTACAATCCCTATACGGAGCCCAGCTTCGAGTTGTTCGGCCAGCACCCCGAGACCGGGGAACTCGTTGAGGTGGGGAATTCGGGACTATTCCGCGATGAGGTTCTCCGACCGCTCGGCGTGGAGGCGGACGTCATGGCGTGGGGCCTCTCGCTCGAGCGCCTGCTCATGTTGATGTACGGCTTCGAGGACATTCGGGATGTTCACGGGACGCTCTGTGACCTCGATCTCCTGCGGGATGTGGAGGTGGTGTACTGATGCCCGTCGTCGAGGTGGATCCGGACGAGCTTCGTGACCTCACTGGCCACGAGGAAAAGGACGATGACACGCTGCGGGAGGATTGCTTCGAGCTTGGCTTGGAGTTCGAGGGGCTGACCGAGGATGGCGAGTTCCAGCTCGAATTTGCGCCCGATCGGCTTGACCGGCTGTCCGTCGAGGGTGTTGCGCGGTCGCTGCGGTATCACTATGGCGACGATCGCGGCGTCTACATTCCCGGGACCAACGATCCCGATTGGTCGATCGAGGTCGTCGACGCTCCGCCGGAGCGGCCGTATATCACTGGCGCCATCGTTCGGGGACTCGAGTTTGACGAACGCGGTCTCGAGTCGCTCATCCAACTTCAGGAAAAGCTCCACGCGACGATGGGCCGCGACCGGGCCAAGGGCGCTATCGGCGTCCATGACCTGACGATGCTCAAGGGGGCTGCAGCGACCGACGCTGCTGGCGCGCAATCCGTACAATATACCTCCGTCGCACCGGAGGGCGAAACCTTCGTTCCTCTGGATAGCGACGCCGAAATGACTCCCGCGGCCGTGACAACGGACCACCAGATCGGCACCCAATACGCCGATCTCGTCGAGGGGATGGAGCGATACCCAGCAATCTATGACGACATGGGTTTGTTCTCATTCCCCCCGGTCGTTAACGGCCGACGGACAGAGGTTTCCGTCGATTCACGGGACCTCTTCATCGAAATGACGGGCACGGACCAGTGGACCGTCGATCATATGCTCAATGTCGTGTTGTACTCACTCTCGGCCCGCGGAGGGCGGATCGAGCGGGTCGATGTGACGTACGACGAGGACACACCCGGTGAGCACGCAGGCTCAACCCTCTCACGGCCGGATTTTTCGGTTACGGAGAAGACCGTTTCTCACGATCGAGTGGAGTCGATCATCGGCGTCGATCTCACTCAGGAGGAGGTCATCGACTGTGCGGAGCGAGCTGGCCTGGACGCGGAGCCGACTGAGGAGGATACAGCCTATGAGGTTCGTGTGCCGCCATATCGAGTCGATGTACTGCACCCCCTCGATATCATCGACGACATCGGACGAGCGTACGGTTTCAACGATCTCGAACCCCGATATCCCGATGTATCAACGATCGGCGAGCGACATGAGCGAACACGACTTGAAGATGCCACCAGGGATGCCCTCGTTGGCCTCGGCTTCGAGGACTTGCTGAATTTCCATATGATCGGCAGAACCGAAAACTTCGAACGGTTGGGCGTCGAGCCAGACACGGCCGTCGTTGGCGGTGGCGAACCGGTAACGATCGCCGAGCCGTATAGCGAAGCGTATGCGCAACTGCGGACCTGGGCGCTTCCATCCTTGATGATGGTCCTCGAGAACAACACTCATCGGGCGTATCCACAGGACCTCGCCGAAATCGGTTTGGCCGCCGAACTCGACTCAGCCGCGAATACCGGTGCCGCGGAGTGGCGGACGGTTGCTGCCGTCATCGCGCGAACAGATGCCTCCTACGAGGACGCCAAAGCCCGGCTTCAGGCTCTCGCCAAGGCGTTCGACACCACTCTCGAGACGCCACCTACCGACCACCCGACGTTCATCGACGGCCGGGCCGCAGACATCGTCCTCGACGGTGAGGCTGTCGGTGTGATCGGCGAGATTCACCCCCGGGTTCTCGTCGAACACGATCTCGAGGTCCCGGTGGCCGCCTTCGAATTCCGGCTGGACGGATTGGCCTGACCACGGTCCGCCCGCCACCCACAGGGTGATCGGGGCGGTACTCCGGGCCTACCACCATCATTCTCGTGGGTACGAGTATCATACTCAAGCCGGGTCCACCTAATGCCTGCATATGGCCAAGCTGGGCACTGCAGTAGACGACCCGTCGGATCCGAGTGCGCTGACCGTCTACTCCCTTGACCCGGATGCTCGAACGACGGCTTGGTTGACGATGGACGTCGACCACGTTCGGGAACTCCAGGAGATGCGGTGAGAGTCACCTCCGTGCGGACGGCTCGCACACTCGCGCCGGCTTAAGGAGGTTACTAAACATAACTTCATATATGACCGAAACTACGACACCCCTCGAGGCGGCATTCGATGACCCCTCCAATCCGACTCAGGTGACGCTCTATCCCCCAGACGGGGAGTGTCGGACCACGTGCTGGCTCACGGCGGATATCGACACTGCGGTCGATCTGGCTGGAATGGCCTAAAGATCAGCCCCGACAGCCGCCTCGACCGAGTCGAACCCATCCTCTTCCAGGAGATCGAGCAGGTTTCGGTTGATCTCCCTGGCGATCGCCGGGCCACGGTAGACGAATGCGGTATATAGTTCGACGAGGCTGGCCCCTGCGCGGATCTTCTCGTAGGCATCAGCGGCGGTCGCGACGCCACCGACGCCAATCACCGGTGCGTCCACGTGCTGGGCGGCCAACCGGACCATGGCCGTGGAGCGGGCGGACAACGGGGCGCCCGAAAGCCCTCCCGGCTCAACTCGGTTCGGCGAGGCGAGCGTCTCCGGGCGTTCTGTCGTCGTATTCGTCGCGACGACGCCGTCGAGATCGAAGGCGTCGACGAGCTCGAGCGCGTCTATAGCTGCGGGCTCTGGAAGATCCGGCGAGAGCTTTACAAGCAGCGGACTCGCTCCGGCTTCGGTCAACGCCTCGAGGATTGCCGCGAGTGACTCACGATTTTGGAGCTCTTCGAAGCCTTGAGAGTTCGGACACGAGACGTTGACGACGAAGAAATCCCCGCCATCGGCGACACACTCGTAGGTATGGCGGTAATCGGCCGGGGCCCCCTCCGCATCGACATCTTCGGACTTCGCGATGTTTACGCCGACAGGCACGTCAACATCGGTGCCGGCCAAGCGACGGCCGATCGTGTCGGCACCTTCATTATTCAACCCGAGGCGGTTTACGAGCGCCTTATCCTCCGGGAGTCGGAAGAGTCGGGGTCGGGGATTCCCCGCCTGTGGTTGCGCGGTCACGCCCCCGACTTCGACGAATCCGAAACCGAGCGCTCCAAGCGCTCCGGGAACCCGGGCGTTTTTGTCGAACCCCGCCGCGACACCGACCGGATTCGGAAAGTCGATATCCCAGAGCGTCGTGCGGAGCCGGGGATCGTCGACAGTGAACTGGCGGGAGAGGAGGCGTCGAATCGGCGAATGGTTCGCGGTGCGGAGTGCCGCAAGGCCGAGGTGGTGGGCGGTTTCGGCCGGGAGCGAGAAGAGGAGTGGTCGAGTGAGGCCGTAGAGGCCCATTTAGAACTCGTGTTCGACCTGGTCGGGGTCGGCTTTTTGGATGATGATCTTATCCTCGCGCACGCGGACGAACACTTCGTCGCCGATGTCCAGCCCAGCGACGGCGAGTTCGTCCTCGTGGAGATTGATGTGGACGTTGTGGTACTCGCCGTCCTCGTCTTTGGCCCCGCTCGGGCTGAGCTTCTTCTTACGGACCATCCGGGTTGTTGGGGGCATCGCCGGAGGACATACTTAAGTCTACCGTGGCGCAGGTCACCCGGTCACGGCGCTGTCCGGCCTTGGACACCGTCTCCGGCTGGCGATTCCGGGGGTATATTTAAGAGGCGGCCAGTGGTGAACCCATACGGAGCGGTACCATGGCACGTGACAGCGACAAACGCAACTTCGCGCTCCGGACGGAAGACGGCGACGAAACGAGCGTCTTCTCGGGTGGCACCCCCCGCCAAGCCGCCCTGAAGGCCGCCCGCCGCCTCGACCCCGCCCCCTCCGAAGAGGCTGCCGACCCTGAGCCGATTCGCCTCCGAGAGAAGGGTACGCACAAGGTACACGTCTACGAGGGCTGGGCCTGGGAGGAAGATGCCCCATCTGACAAGCCCGACTGGATGCCCGGTGACATCACGAAGGGCAACGTCTCGAAGGAGGGCGTCGAGCACCTCGAAGAGATCTAGGCATCTCCGGATGGAGTCGCCCGGCGGCAAGCGGCAGCGCCGCCAGTCCTATCCGGTCGGGGGACCGAGACCGGGGCGCGTGGCGCCCATCCGGCCGGACCGCAGGCGCGTCGCTAGGGATGATCGGCCGCTCTCCTGCCACGCGACACTTTCGGCGGCGTCGAGTGCCAGCATGGGGTGCGGATTCATATATCATTGGTAGCGGAGCCGTGGCACGTGACACCGTCGCAGGCTGGCGGTTCCGGGCAGACCCGAGTCGATGCCCTTAAGAGGAAACGGCGGCTCGGATGCGAATGCGAACACGGCCGCGGCGGGACCGCCCGCTGGGGCCGACCGGACCCCGTCTCGAAGGGTTTAACTCCCTTCCGAGAGTACGATTGGGTCCGAACGGAACATGAGGATTCCACCCCTGCGGTCCGCCGTATAGATGGGATCTGATGTTAGCCCTGGTAGTTCGGTGACACTCGATCGGTCGGGTGTCGCCGGCCTTCGACAGTAACACACTTCGTGTGTTCCCGCCCAACCCGCCTCGCCTCGTGCGAGGCACATTCCGGTTGATCCTGCCGGAGGCCATTGCTATCGGAATCCGATTTAGCCATGCTAGTCGCACGAGTTCGGACTCGTGGCGGAAAGCTCAGTAACACGTGGCCAAACTACCCTACGGACCGGCATAACCTCGGGAAACTGAGGCTAATTCCGGATACGGCTCCCACGCTGGAGTGCGGGGAGCCGGAAACGCTCCGGCGCCGTAGGATGTGGCTGCGGCCGATTAGGTAGACGGTGGGGTAACGGCCCACCGTGC
>JBDGPQ010000006.1:0-181 GCA_042219595.1 Haloarculaceae archaeon | reverse complement strand
GCCGGAGGCCATTGCTATCGGAGTCCGATTTAGCCATGCTAGTCGCACGAGTTCGAAGCTCGTGGCGGAAAGCTCAGTAACACGTGGCCAAACTACCCTACGGATCGGGATAACCTCGGGAAACTGAGGCTAATACCGAATACGGCTCCCACGCTGGAGTGCGGGGAGCCGGAAACGCCCC
>JBDGPQ010000012.1:0-10403 GCA_042219595.1 Haloarculaceae archaeon | reverse complement strand
AGCGAGACTCTGAACGGGCAGCAACGTATCAAACCGCTGCGCTACGGTCTCAGCGAGGTCCGGATGCAGATCCAGTGTGTCGACCGAACGCGGATCGATCTCGTCGACGGTGGCACTCATCTCGTCGACTTTTGTCAGTTCAGGGTCGAGTCGCCCCTCGAGCAGCCCGGTAATCCGCTCGAGATCCTGGACCTCAAGCAAGAGGTCCGCCAGCCGGTCGGCAGCCGCCCCACCGATCTCGCCACGATAGGCCAGTTCCCGGTCAAGCTGATCGCGGGCACACTCCGGGCACACCTCCCCGCCTGCGGTCTGGATGGCGGTTTCGTCGGTTAGAGGCCTGTAGCGTCCGGCCTGCGCACAGATGCGACAGGTCCGCACAGCGGTACCGTCGAGCTGGTAGCCGGCGAGCAGTTCTCGGAGCCGCTCACGGTTCCGGCGGGAGGTCTGCTCCGAGATGCGAATGCGGTCGGCCCGGCGGGCAAGCTCAACGAATCTGTCGGGACTATGGAGCTGCTCGTCAGCCCCATCGGCAATCCGCAATCTTGCTGGGCGGGGCCCGGCATCGGTTTCTTTCACCTCGAGCCGGCCGTGGAACAGCCGCTCGCCGTCCCGGTGGCCAGCGACGCGATAGTCGTCGCCGTCTCCGTGGAGGAAGAGCGTCTCAAGCGCGGTGATCTGCCCCGACACACGCGTGAATACGCCGGGGACCCTATTTCAAGCGCTCGAAGGTCGGTTAATCGGTAAGTCGGATCTCATCGTCGCCGGTCGGGACAGCACACAGGAACGCTCCTTGTTGATCGCCTTTGTTTTGATACCAGTGGACCGCCCCGGCAGGGATAAACAGCGAATCCCCCGGCTCGACAGAGTATACCTCATCGCCGATTCCCACCTCGTACTCACCTTCAAGAACGTACTGTTCGTGCTCGATCGCGTTCGTATGTTTGGGCACGTTGGCACCGGGTTCAAGGACGAACCGACGAATAGCGAGGTTGGGTGCGCCGTGTTCAGCGCCGATTAGGACGCCTTTCAGCAGCCCTTCAGCGGCACCGACGGTCTCATACTCTACCTCCTCAGCGCGACGAACGAGTGCACCTGGCTGTTGATCGCTCATACCCCTATCATTGGAGCGATGAACTGAGTGACTGTCGCTCGGGGCCCGGGCTTAAGATGCGGGCGACCGAATCAGCATCCATGCGAGGGTATCGGATCGGGAGCGCCTTCGGGATCCCCATCAGGCTCGATATCACCTTTTTGCTAGTTCTCCCGTTATTCGCCTGGATTATTGGCGCTCAGGTCGGTCGATGGGCCGATCTTGTAAACGGCCTGTGGGGAGCCGGCTTCGACGCGGCGATGCTGAATAGCGGTGCGCTGCCATGGGTTCTTGGCATTATCGCAGCACTCGGCCTTTTCATTGGCGTCGTGTTGCACGAGCTTGGTCATAGCCTGCTTGCGATGCGCTATGGCTTCCCCATCGAATCGATTACACTCTGGTTGTTCGGCGGCGTCGCCCAACTCGAAGAGATGCCAGAAGACTGGCGTCAGGAACTCGTTATTGCCCTCGCTGGACCCGCGGTCAGCATCGTCCTTGGGGCGGCCTCGTACGTTGTATTCATCGTGTTACCAGCAACGACATCGGTCGGCCTCGAAGCAACGCGGTTTGTTCTCAGCTACCTGGCAATCATGAACATCTCCCTGGCGGCGTTTAATCTGCTCCCGGGGTTCCCAATGGATGGCGGACGGGTGCTCCGGGCTCTCCTCGCGCGGACACGTCCCTATGCACGGGCGACCCAGATCGCCGCCGAGGTGGGCAAGGGATTCGCGATCCTCCTCGGACTCTTTGGGCTACTCGCCGTTTTCAATCCGATCCTGATCGCCCTCGCATTCTTTATCTATATCGGTGCCGCCGGCGAGGCGCAGCAGACCACGATGCGGGCGGCCTTCGAGGGGGTGGTCGTCGAAGATATCATGACGCCCGCAGATCGCATCGAGACGGTCGACGCGAGCGACAGCGTCGCGGACTTGATCGGGCTCATGTTCAGCGAACGTCACACCGGGTATCCAGTCGAGCGAAACGGAGAGATCATTGGCCTCGTGACGCTGGAGGATGCCCGTGCCGTCCGTGAGGTCGAGCGCGAGGCGTTCCGGGTAGAGGAGATAATGACCACCGATGTTCAGACCGTCAGCCCTGAGACGGATGTGATGACCGCGCTCGAGACCCTCGAGAATGAGGATATCGGTCGATTACTCGTCCACGATGGTGAGGAATTCGTCGGTCTCCTCACACGGACGGACGTCATGACAGCGCTTTCGATCATCAAATCAAGTGGCCGCTATGGTGATGCGCCGACAGCTGATGAAGCACCCGAAATCGTGCGACCGGGGGGCTCGTCGTAGTCCTCGACGGTTTTCGAGTTAGTGGATAGACCATCCCCGACGAACGATAGCAACATCCACGGCTGGTGTCCTGGTGGATTGTCACGGCAACAGGCCTGAGGCGGACTCACCACGTATCCTTCGTATGATCGACCGGATCCTCCGATTGAACATTGCCCTATCGACGAATATCGAGGTCCGGGTGCGAGAATTGAACCCGCGTCTCAGCCTCCACAAGGCTGAAGGATAGTCCACTACCCTAACCCGGACGCACCCTCTCGTATTCCATCGCTGGAGAAATACGTTACGGAGCGGGCCGCTTTTCCTGCTCGCCTCCTCAGAGAACCTGTGGCGATTACGGACCGTATCCACGTGCGCGATCATCGCCGGATCGCCGCCCAGCTCGAGCGGTCCATCCCGCGTGGAGCCTTCAGCGGTGCTACGTTAGACATTCTGTTCACCGGGGAAGGTCTCGCGAAACTCGACGATGCTACTCGCGAGCGTGTCGAGGATTTCGCTTCGGACTTCCTCGATTGTGACTGCGAGGCCAACCCACACTGCGGGCATCCTGAAGAGAAATTCGTCGGCTATTTACTCGACCTGCGGGCTGAAGGCCATTCTCCCGAAGCTATCGTCGATATCATGGGAGATGCGTACCACGTTACCGCGTATCCAGGAGATATCCGGTCGTTTCTCGAGGACGCCATCCGCACGCTAGAGGCTGCGGAAGACCTCGCAGAGGTAGATGGAGCAAAAGCATCCGCGAGCACCCTCCACCAGGCCCGTGATACACTTCTTTAGAGTGCTTCCCGTGGTCCCTCGGCATCAACCGTCGCCGCGAATACCGGCAATACCGGGAGCACTGTCTCGACGGCACCAGTATTGAATGACCGAAGCGTTTGCTGGAGATCCGTGACCGTATCGTCGTCGAACAGCGGGGCGAGATCGGCAGGCGACAGCCGCGGCGTGTAGGGTAGTTCGTCCACAAACGCATCGACGTGATCGGCGGCTTGTGCGCGTGCTGTCTCGAAACTTGGCCCTTCGAACTCGGCTTCGAGATCAGTCCAGGCACGCTCCAGATACGGTGGCCACTGGGCGAGCGTCCGATAGATGCTCGGAAGCTGATCGCCGAGCCCGTGAAACGATCGGATTGCCTCGCCGGTCTCCTCAAGACTGGCGGGCAACGTATCGGCAAGTGTCGGCGGAGCGCCCCGCTCGCGGTCAAGCGTCGTCGGAAATGGAGCCGTGCTGGCTCGCTCATCGACCGGGGTGGGCTCGAGGGAGTCATGGAGGCCACGATCCAGGATTTCGAAGAGCGTTGCCAACCGCGGTGCGACGATATCATATGTCGCGATTTGACCACGAAGCGCGTGATACTCGGCGGGCGCAAGGTCCACCGCCGTTCGCCGGTAGGTCGGCACTGATAGCTCCGAAAGGATGGCATCCCGGTAGTCGATCGTTAGTCGAGCGAACGCTCGCGTTTCGAATGCGGGCTTGACCTGACCCCATGCGTACCGAAGAAACTCCGGCTCATTGACCATGAGTGTCCGAAAGATCCAATTGATGATTGGTCCCCGGAAAACGTGCTTGATATCATCGTATAAGCCGCGCTGCCAGCCACTTGCCTCGAGTTCATGCAGCTGCTGACTCGTGTCCATGGACCGCCGAGGACGGGGATGCGGGAAAAGCTACTCCTCGAACTCACTGCCGATTCTGTAGGGCTCCTCTTCCGGGCCGCCGTCAAGTTCCTCTAGGTGAACGACATCCTCGGCTTCACCCTCCTCAACTCGCTGGCGAAGCTCGGTGACATATCGCTTGTGCTCTTCGAGTTGCTCACGCAGATGCTCAGCTTCTAGCTCAAGGCGTTCATGTTCACGGATGAACGTTTTCGGCACCTCGACCTTCGGCGGAAATTCGGTGACATCGTCCTCGCTGTCGGGTACTTCGTGCTCTGGGACGACCTCCACCTGGCCGTCGTGTGCGACAAGCATATCGACATAATCTCGGAAAACCGCAGACAGCGAGAGATCCCGCTCCTCGGCCATGTCCCGAAGCGTCTCGAACTTCTCCTGACTGACCCGGAAGGAGATCGTTTTGTTCTTGTTGCCCATGGCTGGACATTCGCTACTCTGTCGCCACACTTCAAGCTTCGTCAGACGCATGACTGGCGCTGGCGCTCAGTGGGCGATACCGGGGCCGACCGACATGGCCGGCCCAGGCGAGGTACAATATCGGCCCAAATGGGCCATCGGCAGCGACGGTGCGGCGCAGCTTAAAACCGCCGGCTAGTCGGCCGCCGCTTCCTCAGGCTCCGCCGCGGCATCCAGACTCTCGAGCGCCTCGACGACAGCCCGGCGGTAGTTCTCCACTGGTTGGTCGTACTCCTCGGTAGCCATCGCGACGTACTCATCGCCAATCGGGTCAGTCTCGGTGGCGTCTTGGTACCGCTCGATGCGATCCAGGGTCCGGTCTGCGGCCTCGACAACCCAGCGGTCACGGGTGACCTCGTCGACAGCTGTGATGGATTCCGGGCGAACGGAGACATTGACATCACCTTCATCGGTTTCGTACGTCCTGGGCTTCCCGACGACCGCGACGTATTCCGGCGGCTCAAGTTCCCGGAGCATCGACGCCGCGTCCGGTTGATACTGGCCAGCGTACGTGAAGAACGTATCCCCGTTCGGGTCTACAACACGGCCCTGCCAGTACTCCGCATCCTCGCCAACATCCTCGGTTTCGGTCAATGTCCCGACGATGAATACCCGATTGGCACGTTGGCCCGTCGGGAGGAGTACGTAGACTGGCGCACGCTCGTCGTCGGATTCGGTGAAGCTGTACGTCGCATCGTTGAATTCCCGGGCAAGGACTCGACGCGAGACCTCACGGGTGGGGGTGCTCGACATGTTAGATCGACCTCGCTCTGATGAGCGTCGGTTCCGGATCAACCGGTTGATTCAGCCGTTCTGTATCGTTTGCAAGGAGATATCGACCCAACTCTGGACCGCTCACTCGATAATACCGCCCCAGGAGATCCGCACGCATCTCATCCGCAACAACGCCCGTATCCAGGGCGTCCATCGCCATTTCTTTTGCCTCCTCGAGCTCGATCCCAGACAGGGTCTCCGTGGCGTCTTTGTCGAAGATCACCTCAGTCACCTCAGCACCGTCGTCAAGGACTCCTTTGATGCGGAGGTCGAATTCACCCTCAACCTCACCGTGCTCCGAGCACCGACCGTTCTGGAGGACGCGAGTACACTCCTCCTGGGGGCAACGCTTGATCAAGCCGGATCCCGACTGTATATCGACGAGCGCGCCTTCGAACGTGATCTCGCGGTCGCCGACTTCGATTTCCTCATCCAATTCCTCGATGCCGGTCGTCCGGTTGAGCTTCACCGAAAACCTACCCTGGTACTCATCGGTGACGACGTTCGTGAGCCGATAGACGGCACCCTCCTCCAGCTGCGGAAGGTCCGACTTTGCCCACTTCGTAAATTTGATCGTCCCCGATTCGTCCCCGAGGAGACCCACTTGAGCCACGGCGTCGCTCCGGGGCTCCCAGAGGTCAACAACCTTCGCTGTGATATCGACCCACTCCTCCGGCGCATCGATGTCAGCGATCTCTACCCCCTCGCTTGAGCCACCGCTAGCTAGCTCATTTCGCTCAATGCCCGCTCTGTCAAGGTACGTATTCGTCACGCTCCGACGAGCCTCGTCGAGGGGAACTTTGTACTCGGAGACGAGTGTTTCGAGGCGCTCTTCGACGTCGTCGATATCGATGTCGAGCTGCTTCTCGAACTGGTCGTGGATCTCCTCGGCATGCGTGCGCAAGTCCGTCTCAGTCATGGGT
Source organism: Haloarculaceae archaeon (assembly GCA_042219595.1). Classification (GTDB taxonomy): domain Archaea; phylum Halobacteriota; class Halobacteria; order Halobacteriales; family Haloarculaceae; genus CAYLJD01. Next base: position 4,183 of record JBDGPQ010000012.1, on the reverse strand, counting down.
TTGCTCCGTCTCCGCCTGGTTTCGATGGGAGACATATGGTGGTTGGCGCCCGATCATATTTAACGTGTGCCGGGGTCGGTGGAAGTGAAGCGCGGAGCCGAACTATTTTCCGCGGTGCTATCTTGCTCCGCGCATGGCTCCAGCCGACGGCGATGACCTCGATGAAGCGCAGGGTGCGGTGAGGAAGGGTGAGGTCGCCTTCGGACGGGCCGCAACGGACTACAACGAATACCGGGCTCAGTACCCCGCGGAACTTTTCGATCGTCTAGAGGCTGCTGGCATCGGCTTTGACCAGGGCAAAGTCCTCGATATCGGAACCGGCACAGGATTCCTGGCCCGCGCTCTTGCCAGGCGTGGCTATGATGTGGTAGGTCTCGACGTGGATTCGGCTCTACTCGTCGAGGCTCAGCGAGCTGATGCCGTGGCGGATCACGACACCGCATTCCTCCGAGCGGTTGCCGAGCGCCCCCCGATCAAAGACGGTACCGTGCGTGTCATAATCGCTGGCCAGTGCTGGCACTGGTTCGACCGTGATCGTGCTGCTACTGCGGCCCGACGGGCACTCGAGCCGGGTGGTGACCTCGTCATCACACACTTCGACTGGCTTCCAGTGCCGGGATCGGTCGTCGAAGCTACGGAGGAACTGATACTGGAATGGAACCCAGATTGGCGTGGATCGGGTCGGTTTGGCTTCTATCCCAACTGGGCCCGAGATGTCCGGGCAGCGGGATTTGCGGATATCGAGACGTTTACGTTCGATGTCGAGGTTCCGTTCACCCACGAAGAATGGCGGGGCCGCATCCGTGCAAGCGCTGGCGTTGGAGGCGCCCTCAATGACGAGACCGTCATGCGATTCGATGCGGCACTGGCAGAACTGCTTGCCGAAGAGTTTCCGGCGGACCCGCTTGATATTCCACACCGCTCGTTCACACTGATGTGTCGAGCGCCACCCTGAGCCAGTCTATTAGGCGGCGGCGGGCAGAGAGCGTCCATGGAGCATCCCATCGTTGCCGTCGTGCTCGCCGGCGGCACCGGTACCCGTTTATACCCCGCGAGCCGGCCCGACCGACCGAAACAAATGCTGTCCTTTGGGACGGACCGCTCCCTCCTCGCTGCGACGGTCGACCGCGCTGCTATCGCCGATGAGGTGTACGTCCTCACTCGAGCTGACCTCGCAGCCACGGTGCGTGAGGCAGTGCCGGGTGCAGCGGTCATCACCGAGCCCACGCCGCGCGATACTGGGCCAGCACTCGCCTACGCTGCGCATCGGATCCGCGAGCAAGTCGGCGAGGCCGTTATGTGGTGCTTACCGAGCGATCACCGGATTGGTGGCGATTTCGCGGGCACGATGAAGCGAGCTACGACAGCGGCGGTGCAATCAGACGGTCTTGTCACGGTCGGGATCGAACCGGACCGGCCGGCTACCGGGTACGGGTACTTGGAACCTGGAAGCTGGCATGACGGCTACAGGACCGTCAACCGATTTGTCGAAAAGCCGGACGTGGAATCAGCCCGCGAATATGTCGCCAATGGGTACCTATGGAACGCCGGAATATTCGCGTGGACACCGACCGCGTTCCTTCAGGCGGCCGCAGAGACTCCACTTGGTGAGATGGTCGCCGCGCTCGACGCAGGTGAGCCGGAACGGGCCTTCGAGTGCGCCCCGACGATCAGCGTCGATCGAGCTGTCCTTGAGCGGGCCGATGACGTCTTCGTCGTCCCCGCTGATTTTGACTGGAGTGATTTGGGCACCTGGGATGCTGTCTGGCGCTCGCTACCGACTGATGGAGAGGGGATTGCGACCTTAGGTGACGGAATGGCGTTGGATTGTGAGAACTGCCTCCTCGCATCTGACGGTCACGTCGCTGCCGTTGGGCTCTCGGATCTGATCGTGGCAAGCTTCGGCGATCGAACACTCGTTGTACCTCGCGGCGAGACCGAACGCGTCCGCGAAGTGGTCGATCAGCTCGAATCGTAGGATCGTGGCTACGTCTACCCCCAACTTCTGACGGATTTCGGCTTTACCCGCCCCAAAAGTTGTCCCGACTTCCGAGCTGCGGCCGCTCCTCGAGCCCCGCACTCTCAGCCTCTTCTTCCTCTTCGTCCTCGTCCGTTTCCTCGGTTGCCAAGTCGGTCGCCTCCTCGTCTTCATCCGCTTCATCGGGCAGTCGCTCCAGCTCCTCTCCGCGAGCGAAATTCGAACGAACCTTCGTAACTTTGACCCGAGACCTGGCGGGGGGCAGGACACCGTCCACCATGATGATGAATCCATCTTCGGTGCGGCCGACGCCCGCCCCACTCTCATGGATATCTTCGACCTTAATCTCGACCTCTTCCCCAGGCTTGACAGGCTGACTCTTCAGATCCTCGATCGGCTGGTTATAGTGGTTGCACCACTCGACCCCACCGCGGTCCCCGTAATGTTGACACCCCATCCCCTCGATCCGCTCGGTAAAGCTGGGGCACTCGTCCGCGAGTGGACAGTCGGCCATGGGATCGGTACTCCGGGCGCGCAGTAAACGCTTGCGGGTGCGGAGAGTGCCGGTCTCTGGCTCATTCTGCACCCAGCGCCCCTCACGTGCCGGTGAACCGCAACCTGAGCGATTCTGCAAGGCCAGTCAAATGCGCCTGCCCAAAGGCTGCGACGACAAGCGCCCCGGCCGTATTGAATAGCAGATCCCGAACGGTGTCATCCAAGCCGTGTTGGGCGAGCGGCATCGTCAGGCGGGTCATGTCGGCGAGTTGATCGAGTCCGAATTCAAATAGCTCCCAGAGCACCCCGAAGGAGAGCACGACGATGATGATGAATACAAAGAAGAACCGGTGAGGCACGTGAATATCAGGACTGTGGAGATCGATAGCCCGAGCCGCGGTATATCCGACTGCAGCAACGAGCGAGGCCGAGAGTGCATGTGTGAGGTTATCCCACCAGAAGATCAAGCCATACACGCCAGCAGATCCGAGGGTGTGGAGGAACACCGCCCCCGTGATCCAGAGGCCAAGCCAGGGATCGAGCGGGAACCGATAGTTCCGTTCGAGAAGGGCTGGGAAGCCAGTGATCAATAATGCGACAACTCCGTTTGTAATGGCCTTCGGGTTCCCCATGGCCAGGCCATAGCCGATGATGGCGAGCAGGAGGGCCTGCATGCTTCGAGTGAGTCGGCGTTGCGTGGCGATCGAGGGACGCGGGAGCACCCTCATCGACGGATCACCCGACGGAGTAGCCGCCACAGCACTCGGTCCCGGCGCCGAAAGTAGCCATCGAAGAGTACTCCCGCCGCCACACCAGCAAGCGTGACTCTCGTCCACTCCAGCATGAGGGCCTCGTTGTCGACGAGATAGGCTGTGCCAAGGACGATATCAAAGCTCCACCGCGCGACGGTCCACACCGCGACCGCGGCAAGCGTAGCTAGAACAACGATTGCAACCGCGAACCAGTGGGTAACTTTGAGTTGCGTAAATTGGTGAAGCTCCACGACGATGAGAAGCGCGAGTCCCGCGAGTGCCAGATATGTCGCGAACGTGCCGACGGCACCACGTAGTACACCACGGATGAGCACTGGCAAGAGCGCAATGCCGACGAGTTCCCACGGGAGCATGACTCGCCAGTCTTGATAGACAGCCGGTGGCAGCAGCACGATTGCACCAACGGCGGCGGTGAACGTCAGCCAGGCGTAATCAGCATCAAGCAGGCTTTCGAAGAAAACGAGTACGAGAACAGTTAGCGGTATCCAGGCGAGAAACGCATTCAAGCGCCCATCGCGGAATAGCCCTTCGAGAACGTCTGCAATCGGCTCGTCAGATGGCCGAGAATTCGATCCGTCGGCTCCGCTCATTCAGCGCTCAACGTGGCCCGTGGTAGTTAAACGACGCGGCCTCGGTTCACAGCTCTGCGACCTCCCGGCGCCCGGTCGCGACTGGGGTGTCGCAAGCTCATTCCTCTCCGAAAATTGCGCCCATTGGTGTCGATCCCGCAACGATCGCCGCCGCAGATAAGATGGCCGCCGAGAGGACGACAAAGTCCCCACTGGGGGTAAAGCCGCCAAATCCTGCCCCAACATTCACGATGAACACGGTGACGAAAAAGCTGAGAATGGCAAACACGAGCATGACTATTGCGGCGACGATGCTTGCGGCGAGTGATCCGAGTGAGTCGAGGAATCCCATTGTGTGCCTCCGGGGA
>JBDGPQ010000193.1:8540-10459 GCA_042219595.1 Haloarculaceae archaeon | reverse complement strand
TTCCGGGAGCCAGCACCACTCCGGTGGCCATACGCCCGTTTCTCCTGCCGTTCCCGGGCACGCCCCCGGGAATTACCCCGGCGATCTTCTGCCCGGATCGCTCCTTCTTGGACGAGATCCCGGACGTCTTCGCGGGTGATTGCCTCCGCGATATCACCCTGGCGGTCGGGGTCGATCCAAATTTTGTTCTGTCCGACGTCGAGCACGTCCGCCGCAATGCGGCGCTGTGCGGAGAGATCAGTCATTCGACTGGCACCTCCTCATACGTCGGATTAAGCACGCGGATGCCCGCATCGGCGGCGGTCTCTTCGATCCGTTCGCGTTTGCGATCGCCGACGGCCGACGCGATCCGGACCGCCTCAGTGTCGGCGTCCACAGCGTCGAGATCGTCGACCGAGTGGACTCTGACCTCCTCGAACCCGGATGGATGCTTTCCGCGGGCCGCCCGCGGCGTCCGGAAGCCGGCCTCGACGGTCTCGCCTTTGCCCTTTACACCCTTTCGCTGCTTCGAATGGGTGCCTCGCGGCCGCCGCCACGAGGCGGAGACGCGCTTTTTCTTGTGGTGGTCCTGTCGGTTGAACTGGGGCCTATCCTCGCGGTCGCGCTGCGCGAGTGCTGCCGCCGTCGCCTCATCGAGTTCAGGCTCGACATCCGCGAGAGCCCGCGGCCGTCGTTCCGTTTCGACTGGTTCCTCTTCGGGCTCTGGGGTGGGTTCGGCCTCCTCAACCTCCGCTTCCGCCTCCTCAGAGACTTCGAGGCCGCCGACGTCAGCCTTGATCCTGGCTGCGAGCGCCATGCCGACGCCCTCGACGTCGGCGAGTTCGTCTTGGCTGGCCGCGCGGACTTCCTCGACCGTATCGTAGCCGCCCTCCCTGAGGGCCGTTGCCTTAGCCTCGCCAACACCGCTGATGTCGGTAAGGTCGTCGTACTCTTCGACAGGGGCCGGCTCTGGCTCTTCCTCGTCCGCCGGCGTGGATTCGGCTTCCGACGTAGCTTCCGCCGTCTCCTCTCCGGTCTCGTCAGCGGATTCGCTCTCTGAGCTTTCCTCCTCGTCGAGCGCGACATCTCCGACGTCCGCTTTGATTCTGGCGGCCAATGCGGCCCCGATGCCGTCGACGTCAGCGAGCTGCTCCTCCGTTGCAACGCGGAGGTGCTCGACCGTCTCGAAACCCGCCTCACGGAGGTTCTGGGCGGTCGCTTCGCCGATGCCGGCAATATCCGTTAGCTCGCGCTTTTCCTCTTCACTGGCGTCGGCCTCGACAGTCTCCACGTCGCGGGCGTCGCCCGTATCCGGATCGGGATCAGTTTCACCACCCGAGACGCTCGATTCGATGGCCTCTTCGTTGGCGTCAGCTTCGACGCCCGTGTCCCGGCGCTCGTCGTCGCTCATCAGGCCTCACCTCGCGATGGGCGTCCCGTGATATACACGCCGTCTTGGAAGACGCGGACATCCTTGTCGGTGACACGCGTGAGCTGTTCGATATCGGCGGCTGTCTGGCCGACATCCTCGATATCGGGGCCCCGAACGGTCACTGATTCGCCGTCGACAGCGACCTCCGTGTCGCCGTGAATCTCGGTGCGGCGCGGAGCGCGCTCGCCAAGGAAATTCTCGATGACGACTTCCTCGCCCTCGACGGCGACCTGCATCGGGAAGTGCGAGTAGAACACCTCCATCTCGTACGCCCAGCCTTCGGTGACACCGTGAACCATGTTTTCGACATGGCTTTCGAAGGTGCCCACCGTGGAATTCGTCTTCGCGTCGTCGGAATCCGTTTCGATGACGACGGCGTCGTCATCTACGGAGACCGTGATATCGGGATACCAGAGCCGGCGAGTGACCTGCCCGTTTGGCCCCTCGACCGTCAGGTCGAGATGGTCCATCGAGGCGGTAACGTCGTCCGGAATCGGGATTGTTGTTC
>JBDGPQ010000193.1:0-8530 GCA_042219595.1 Haloarculaceae archaeon | reverse complement strand
CCGCCGACGCCAGCCTCTCGGGCGTCGTAGTGGCTCATGATGCCGTGGCTGGTCGTCACGACGAGCGTGCCGTAGTCCCGGGCAGGGAGGAACCGCTTCTCCCAGGTTTCGAACTCGTCGGCAGCCGCGGAATACCGGGGCTTGACCGGCCCGCATGCGTTGATCGCACCACTCAGTTCGACCTCGAACGTGCCGCCGCGGCCATCGTCGACGCGCTCGTAGCCGTCGACGTAGCCACGGTCGACGAACACATCGAGAACGCTCTCGATCTCGTTCGAGGCGGGCGATAACTCGACCGTCAGGTGGCCGACACGCTCCGCGTTATCGATCGCGGCCAGCGCGTTGGCGAACGGATCCGTCGTCATGAGTATTTCTTAAACCCCATCGATCGTGACACTTCCCGGAAACATTGCCTGCACAGGAAGATGTCGTACTTGCCTACGAGCCCCTGTTCGCGGCCACACCGCTGGCAGGCTCGCAGTTGGCCGGTCCGTTTCGCGGCATGTTCGCCGCTCTCGGCTTCTGACTCGCTCATCGGCGCACCTCCACCTCGAACCGCGCCTCGACGAAGTCGATCGCGTCGTCCGGGTCGAGCCGATGCCGGGACGGAATCGACCGGGAGGCCTGGTCGCGCTTTGAAACCCGATATCCAGGGCGGACCAAGTTGACGGTAACATCGAGTCCGTAAATGCCGACCTCCGGATCGTATTCCTGACCCGGGAAGTCGGTGTGTTCCTCGATGCCGAAGCTGAAATTGCCTGTGTCATCGAATTGCGCTGGCGCGAGATCCACCAGCGGCAGGGCCGTTTCGAGGAACCCTGCCGCGTCCTCATCGCGGAGGGTAACCTTCGTACCGATCGGATCACCCTCGCGGATGCCGAAGTCCGGCTCGGTTTCGGATGCAACCGTTCGGACGGGCTGCTGGCCAGCGATCTCAGCGAGAATCTCCTCGGCATTGCCGAGTTCACGGCCGCCCTGGCCGACGCCGACATGGGCGACAACCTTCTCGATGCGCGGTTCGCGCATCTCGTGGAAGTCCGCTCCGGTGTCGGTCTCAGAACTCATTCCTCGTCACCTCCTTCTTCGTCATCAAGTTGCTCGGCTGGCTCCTCCTCGGTCGTCGTCGTGGAACCGTCGGATGATTCCTCGGTGAAGTTTTCGTCAATCACCACGATGTACTCCTCGATCGTCTCGAAGCCGCCATCGTCTTGCGTCGCGCGAACGATGTTGGCCGCACTTCCCGGCGTGACTTGGATCTCGTCGATCGTGCCGATTTCCCCGGCGTGAGCGCCGTCGACAGCAGTCACGAGTGCGCCTTCCTCGGCGACGAAATGCGCGACAACTGAGCCGTCGTCATTGTCGACGACGATGGAATCGCCAGTGTCGTACGCGTCTTCGTCCTCGACAAGGAGGGTCTCCCCGTCGTGAAGCGTCAGTTGGATTTTACCGCCGGCGACGTGCTGCTTCCCGACGATCTTGCCGAGTTTTGAACCTGCGCTCTCAGCGTCGATCGGCGTCAGCGCAAGCCGGCCACCATCACCGGGGAAGATCCGGTAGAACTCCTCGCGCTCCTCGAATGCGAGGATATCGAACATGCCAACCGGCCGTTCTTCGTCAGTGATCCGATCGCCGTTGATCGAGACCGAACCCTGATTGAGCGCATACCGTGCCTCCTTCCGAGAGTCAACATATCCGAGGACGTCCCGCAAGACGATCAAGAGCGGGACGCCCGCCTCGCCGTGCGGCCCGGCATCGGCCTTCACGGTGAATTTCTCGGTCTTCCGCTCGACCGGCCAGCTCTCCGGGACGGATAGCCGCTTTTGGTGGTTGCTCATTGCTCTGCCTCCAAGCGGTCCATCCGGCGGTCATCCGATCGGTCGAGGCCGGTGACGCGGAGATTGCTTGCATCCAGTGGCCGCGGGACTTCCTCGCCGTCGGCCGTTTCTTGCGTGACATCCTCGACGTGAACGGTCGCGTCCTTGAGGTCCACCCTCAGGACGTCGGCCTCTTCGCCGGCGAAGTCGCCCCGCATGACCTCCACGGTATCGCCTTCGTTCACCCGAACCGACCGCCGCCCGAACTCCTCCCGGAGATCGTCGGACAGTGTCGCACGGACTTGAGCATGCCGCTCGTGGAGAGAGGCTTGCGCCTGTCGTTTTCGTTGTTTGCGTGGTTGTCGTGTCATACGATCATCGTTGCCGTTGAGGCGATCGATCCGAATCGCTCCGCAACCTCGCGGGCGATCGGTCCTTTGATCTCGGTTCCTCGTGGATCGTCGTTCTCATCGACGATGACAGCCGCGTTATCCTCGAATTTCACGCGCGTGCCGTCCGGTCGTCTGATCGGCTTGCGCTGCCGCACGATGACGGCCTCGAGGACCTGTCTGCGCATCTCGGGCGTTCCCTTCGTTACAGAGACGGTGACCTTGTCGCCGAGTCCGGCTTTGGGATGGCGATTGAGCGTGCCCGAGTAGCCTTTCGTCGAAATGACCTTGAGCTCGCGCGCCCCCGTATTGTCGGCGCACGTCACCAGCGAACCCTTCTCGAGCCCTTGCGTGACGTCGGCTTTCATTGCCTCCATCAGGCTTCACCTCCCTGTTCAGGCGCGCCAGCGGCCTCGGCAGCCGTGGCCACCCGTTCCACCACGACGTGGCTTTTCGTCTTTGACAGTGGGCGGGTCTCCGCAATGGTGACAGTGTCACCCTCGGCAACGTCGAGACAGGGCGGATGATGGGCGGGTACCCGACTGCGACGCTTCATCAAGCGGTCATATTTCGGGACTGTGACATCGTACTCGCGCTCCACGACGATGCTCTTATCCATGGCCGTCGAGGCGACCGTTCCCTCGATCGTCTGGCCTCGCACGGAGAGCGTACCGTGGAACGGGCAGTTCTCGTCGGTGCAGGTCGTCTCGGGTTCGGGTACGTTGAGTCCTAACGCCATGGTGAGTCACCTCGTCGCTCTGTCCGCCGGGCCGGATCCGCAACCAATCGGTCGCCTTCGACCGTCACGACAGCGCCGGACGGCAGCGTGAATTCGAAGAGTGCGGCATCCTTTGGAATCCGCCGAACACGATCGCCGTCCTCGAGTTCGAGCGTATTTCGCGTCTCATCGACGACCGTCCCTTCGAGACTCTCGAGCGCGGCATTGGGACTCCGCGCCACGTGGGCATCGAGCCCAACGAGTTCATGGCGGGCGACCGTCTCAGGGGTGATCGCCATCAGGCATCACCTCCATCGTCACTTCCACCGGCGATCGGTGCCGGCGAAGCATCGGCAGCGGCCTGGTCATCGCCTTCCTCGCGCTGGATCGTCTTGATCCGCGCGATGGTCCGTCGGAGCTCGCTGATCCGGCCGGGATTCTCCGGCATTCCACCCGTCGCCTTGACGGCCTCCGCGTTGAGCAATTCCGTCTCGAGATCCTCGAGCTCCGCTTCACGCTCGGCCGGCGTCATGTCGCGGATCTCCTCCGGGTACAGGATCGTCATTCTTCGTCGTCCTCCATTTCGTCCATGAGCGCCTCCGCCTCTGCTTCGGTATCCGCGTCGAGTTCGGCCTCGACCGCCTCGTCCAACTCTTCGATTTCCTCAGGCACCGCCTCGTCAGCGCCGGCCTCCGACTCGGGGGTGTCCTCGACTGCTTCCTCGACGGTCTCTTCATCCTCAACAACCTCCTCTTCGGGCGGGGAAGCTGCCTCGCCCTCCGGTGGTGGGCCGGTCTCGGGCGCATCGCCATCACCGTCCGTCGGAGTCCCGAGGAGTTCGTCAACGTCCTCGGCCTCTTTGACGTGGTCGGAGATCTCGACATCCTCACGGATCTGGAAGTCGTCAGGGAGATCCGCCCCTGGCGGAATGATACGTACCTGCACGCCGATGGTCCCGAGTTTCATCACCGCCGTCCCAACCGCGGAATCAACGATTTCTTCGGCGGGTTCGCCATTGTGTTTGATATAACCGCGGTTGAATTTCTCGACGCGTGAGCGGGCACCGGTGACCTTGCCGGAGAGAACGATTTCGGCTCCAAGCGCGCCCGCTTCCATGATCCGGTCAATCGTCGTGTGCCCAGCCTTCCGGAAGTACCAGCCCCGTTCGAGGGCATTGGCCAGGCGATCGGCCACGATTTGGGCATTGAGATCCGGCTCTTCGACCTCCTGGACGTCCACTTGTGGGTCTTCCAGATCGAATTCGGTCTCGAGCGTCTCGGTGATCTTCCGGATATTCTTTCCGCCCTTTCCGATCACCATGCCCGGCTTTTCGGCCTTGAGGACGATCTGGGTCCCCATCGGGGTTTTCGCGACGTCCATGCCACCATAGCCTGCGCGGCCGAGTTCCTCTTTGAAGAACTCGTCAATGCGCGTGCGCTGGAGACCGTTCTCGATGAACTGCTGTTCGTCTGCCATCAGTTCGACACCTCCTCGAGAATGAGTTCGACGTCGACCTCGGGGGCATTCCAAGGCGAGGCCCGGCCCATCGCCCGTGGGCGTCGGCCCTGGCTCTCACCGACTTTGTGGGGTGCAACATGCATGATCTCCATCGTCTCCCCGTCAAAGCCGGCATGTTCAGCGTTCCCGATTGCGTTTTCCAGCAACTCCAGAAAGGCCGCTGCGGCTTTTTCTGGGTAGCGCCCGGCGTCCCAGCCGTCGATATCGGATCGGTGGCCAACACCGGAATTGTGTTGCTTGAACGGGACGGAGCGCTCGCCGTTCTGGACCGCTTCGAGGTACTCGACGGCCTCGCCGGCGGTTTTACCCTTGATCTCCCTCGCGATCGCCTTGCTGTGTTTCAGACTGATGTGTTCCTCCCGGAGCATGGCTTTCGCCGTCGTGTCCGGATCGGCGTCGACTGAGTAGCTGATTCCCATAGCGATCACTTGAGGGGGACGAACTTGCTCGAGCGGGTCGCCCCGATTCCCGCTTGGCCGTGCTCAACTTCCGTGCGAGTGAGCTGGAACTCACCCAGATAGTGTCCGAGCATCTCCGGTTCAACCCGCACGCGCTCGAAGCTCTGGCCGTTATGCACGGCGAATGTCAGCCCGACCATTTCCGGAAGGATCGGCATGTCTCGAAGATGCGTCCGAATCGGATTATCCGCCGTGTTCTCCGCATCCGCATCACGGGCCTCTTCGAGTAGCTTCTCCTTCTCCGCGGAGAGTCCCCGTTTGATACTTCGCCGCTGGCGTGCGGGCAGCAGTTCCGCGACCTCGTCGACACTCATGTCCTGCAACTCGTCAAGCGTGTGCCCACGATAGGTGAATTCACCCTCGTGGCCGATTTGGTAATCCGAACTCATTCGTTACCACCGCGGCCCGTCCGCCGCGAAGAGATATCCCCGACCTTTCTGCCGGGCGGGGCATTCCGCGAAACGCTCTTTGGCCGCCCCGGATGCTGTCGGCCGCCACCTCCGAATGGGTGATCGACGGCGTTCATCGCGACCCCCCGGACCTGCGGGTACTTCATCCCACGGGCCCGGGCCTTGTGATGCTTTGAGCCAGCCGTTACGTGGGGCTTTTCCGTCCGCCCGCCGCCGGCCACCACACCGATCGTGGCCCGGCACTGCGGGTCGAGTCGCTTCGTCTCGCCGCTTGGCAACACCACCACCGCCACATTGCGGTCGTGAGCGAGCAACTGTGCGGTGACGCCGGAGGCACGAGCGAACTTTCCGCCATCGCCAGGGTTGGCTTCCACATTACACACCGGGACCCCCTCCGGGATTTCCGCGAGAGGGAGGGTGTTTCCTGGCTCGATAGCGGCCGATACACCAACCTGAATCTCGTCGCCGACGCCAACGCCCTCCGGCGCGAGGACCAACCGACGGTCCCCGTCCTCGAAGGCGACGTCTGCGACTGGCGCGCTCCGCGCTGGGTCGTGTTCGATGCCGACAACCTCGCCAATGACGAGATCCCCATCTTCGACCGTCCGATGGGCAAGATCGGCCTTGTACCGGTGCGATGGCGCCCGGAATGTCGGTGAGCCGCGACCGCGCCGTTGGCCCTGAATGCGTCGTCCCATGTTAGAACACCCCGATTCGCGATGCGATCTCCTGGGCGTCGTCGGCATCCGACAACGCAAGGGTCGCTTTTTTCTCGGCGTCGGGCGTGATCTGTGTGTTCACACCTTCGACCGTAATGTCGTAGCGATCCTCTGCGGCGGCAACGATCTCTGGCTTCGTCGCCGCTTCATCGACGATGAAGATCAGCTTGTTCTGAAAATCCATTTCGTCCATCGACTTCTCAGTCACATGGGGGTGTTTGAGAACGCGGCTCATCGGTCAGTCACCTCCGCCAGTGCAGCCTCAGTCCAGACCGTCAGCCGGCCGGGTTGGCCGCCTGGGGCCAGGTCCTCTGCGTTGACCTCTCGACCAGTCGTTACGTCAGCCCCAGCGAGGTTCCGTGCGGCCCGGCTTGGCTCGCCAGCGGTCACGAACAGAATCGATCGCGGCCGGCGGTACTTTCGGCCCCGGGCCGATCCTTGGCCGGCCCGAACGCTGGCTTCCTCGGCGCGCTCTATGTCCGCCGCAATACCAAGCGCTTCGAGGACATCGACCACCGCCTGTGTTTTTCGGAGATCCTCGAATGCGTCCGTAAGGACGATCGGTAACTCGACGTCATCCCCGAACTCATGCCCGCGCTCGCGGACGAGCTCTGCATTTGCCGTGGCTGCGATGGCACTCTCGATTGCCGCCTTCCGCTCCTTGTCATTAATCGACTCGGAGCGATCCGTCTCCGGCTTCGGCGGGTGCGCGCGGCGGCCACCCACTGTTTGTGGGACCCGCCGTCCGCGCCCACCTTCGCGGGGCACGTGTGCCATGCCCCGGCCGCTTCCGAATGATTCCGCCGGCGTCCGCATGCCAGCGTAATCATCGCTCCCGTAGTCCTGTTTCCTGTTTGCCTGGGCGGCGCGGACCGCCCGCCGCACGAGATCGGGTCGCGGATGGGCGGTAAAGGCGGCCGGCAAGTCGACCTCGCCCGCTTGCTCGCCATCCAGATCGCGTACTGCTACACTCATTGGTTCGACTCCGTAGAGACGTAACGTACCTCAGGGTCGAGGCGTGGTTGGTCGTTCGGGCGGACCGCCGGTCGGAGCCGCACGAGGCGCTGTTCTGGCCCGGGCACCGATCCCTTCACTAATGTATAGGGTCCGTCGACCTCGCCGTAATTGACGAAGCCGCCGTCGACCGAGGGCTCATCGCCATCTCCCATGGCGAGGAGTCGCTTGTTGAGCTCCGTCCGCTGGTGGTAGCCAGTCTGGCCCTGCTGGGGCACCGTCGAACGGACACGGCTTGGATTCCAGGGACCAAGATTTCCGATCCGTCGACGCCAACCCTGGCGGCCGTGTTTGCCTTTCCGCTTCTGGACACCCCAGCGCTTCACCGGTCCTTGAGTGCCCTTCCCGACCGTCACGGCGGCGATGTCGGCATACTCGCCGGCCCGGAACACGTCGGTCGTCCCGTACTCGCCGGTGGCAAGTTGCTCGAGGCCAAACTCGAGGCGGTCCTCGAGCGCACCGCCACCGATTCTGTTCTCCATGATATCTGGAGCCTTTTTCGGGACGCCTGGGATATCGGCGGGCACCGTATGCGTGATCGCGCGGAGCTCGTCCACCTCGCCAGTGTCAAGCATGTCCCGAAGCTGTTCCTCAGTGGCTGCGGCACCCTCATTCTCAGGCGGTGCGATCGACCGTTCGAGATCTGGGTGGAACTCATCCGCCCATATCTCGGTTAGTGGCCGCAGTCCGTATGGGGTGTCTTCGTAGGCTCGAAGGGCAACGACGTGCACTGGCGGGGTCTCGAGGACGGTAACGGGGACGGTCCGCTCCATCCCTTCCGTCGGCGAGTCTGGTTCGTCGTCGATCAGGACGACGTGACTCATGCCGGCTTTGTATCCGGCGAACCCCTGGAGCGTCGGCTGGCCGTCGGCATCTGGCCAGCTATTGAAGCGCGGCGTTTCCGACGCGGCACGCTTCCGCGGGCCGAAGCCCAGCGAGCCTTTTCGTGGTCTGTGTGATTGTGGCATTCGTGCTTACTCCGTGAGTTGGAGCAGCGCGAGTGTCGCCCACACCGCTTCCTCGGTGTGGACCACTGCGCTACCCTGGTCCGGAACCGCGTTGAGCCAGAGGTCGAACCCGGTCTCACTCGTCTCTCCGACGGTGTCGGGCTCGATGCCCAGTATCGCGGGCAGGCCGCGTTCGGGCGCACCGAACGCAACCGTCAGCGAGCCAGCCACACCCTGACGGGCGACGGCGAGCTCGTCGAGCCGATCGGTGGAGACCGCATCTCCGTGCCGGGAGGCTGCGATGCGCAACCCGGCGTCCTTCCGGGCGAGCGCCGCGTCCAGCGCGGCAACGTCGACTGTATAGCCCGGTGGGGGCTCATCGACGAGTTTCGCCCGGACCGGCCGTCGCGAAGAGACTCTGACGGTGACGCGCTCTCCCTTGGCCACATCCCGGCCGTCCGGAACGTGGAGGGAGATCGGGTGTTGCAGGCCGCAATTGACCCGGACGCGCCCATCAGCTCCGACCTCGGTCACGATTCCCTG
>JBDGPQ010000069.1:0-10486 GCA_042219595.1 Haloarculaceae archaeon | reverse complement strand
CCGCGCGCGATGTTGATTGAGATCAGGTTCATTTCCCGGCTGGTTGATGGACTCGAAAATGGGCGGTCGGCCCATCCTCACTGCACGGACGAATTCACGTTCCACTTCGGTCCGGGGCCGGCTCGATCTCCTCTGGATAGTCGGTGAGATTCTCGTACCCATTCTCGGTCACTACGACAAGGTCCTCAAGCCGGATTCCCCCGACAGCCGGATCATAGAGTCCGGGCTCGACGGTTACGACGTGTCCGGGTTCGAGTTCGCCGGCATCCGGCGCCAATCGTGGAAGTTCGTGAACCTCGAGACCCACACCGTGGCCCGTGGAATGGATGAATCCAGTTTCGGTGTCACTCTCGGATCGCAGGGTCGGGAGGCCAGCGTCTTCGTACACTTCACACGCCGCGTTATGCACCGCTTCGCCCGTCACTCCGGGCTCGATGGTATCGAGAGCAGCCGCCTTGGCGTCCGCGGTGAGGGCGTACCACTCGCGGAGTGTCTCAGTCGGATCGCCCACGCAAAAGGTTCGCGTAAGATCTCCGTGATACCGAGTGGACGTGTCCATCGGGAAGATGTCAATGATGATCGCCTCGCCGGCGTGGAGCGCACCGCTGCCTCGTTCGTGGGGATCGGCGGCATCCGCGCCGCCAGCGACGATCGTCTCGGAGAGTGCACAGCCCTCCTCCAGGAGGGCAATCTCGATTTCCTGGCGGACCTGCTCGCTCGTGAGAACTGTGCCCTCGTGATGGAGTCGACCCTCATCGTCCACGCGTGCCGCCGCGAGAAGGTCTTCCGCGCGACCCATCGCAATCTGGTTTGCAGCTTGGGCGTCGCGAATCCACTCGATCTCTTCAGGGGTTTTCGTGGCACGCAATTCACGAAGAACGCCTTCATCATCCGGACGAACACCAATATTCTGGCCGCGAAGTCCATCTGCCGTTCCGACCGGGAAGCGCGGCGGGACGGCAACCGACGAAACATCGTGCGCATCGAGAAATCGAGCGATTGTTCGATGCCGGGCAGCGTGTGGCCCGTAATCCTCACGAAGCTCATCCAGGCCGAATTCCGTCGCACGCTCGACGGACTCCGCTCGGCTCTCCCGCCGAGCGCGGCCGATCTCGAGGCTCCGCGCGAACAACAGGTGGACACCGCCGTCATATAATGTCAGGAACGGATCGGGAGCATGGAATCCTGAAAGATAGTACTGGTCGGCATCGTCGCCATCGGCGTCAAGGAGATACCCATCGACATCCCGCTCTGCAAGGTGGTCATCAAGGCCGGCGAGATCGGCGTCCATAGCACGCGTGGGTCCGGCGCGGCCAAAGGCCTCCCGGTCAGCCCGCCACCAACAGATACAGCGCCACGAGAACGCCACCGAGCACTACGAGCGCGCCGACGGTAACAAGGGTGTCCTGGAGGACGAGTGCCGCCAAGATTGCAACGAGCAACGCGAGTGCGCCGAGCCCCAGTACCGGCACTTCCGGATTGGCAAGTGGTGATGGTTCACTCTCGGTGACTGGCTCCGCCGGTTCAGCCAGTGACTCATCGACTCGCACCTCGTCATCTTCCTCATCAGCCTCGACGAGTCTCACATCGATCCACCGTGTCTCGGCGCCGTAGGCCGAGGCTACCTTGATCTTCCCCCTGATCGGCTCCGTCGATAGCGCTGACTCGTCGACCGCCACGCGCACCGCTCGCTCGGAGTCGCCTTCTACGTAGTGATTCGCCGCATCGATCCGCGCCACCCTAGAGAGGTCATCATCGAGGTGGACGTGCACGTGCACGGACTCCCCATGATTGATCAGCCGCACGTCAAAGGAGCCATCGGCTTCGAACGATGGCGGGACATCGACATCATGCAGCGTGTCCCGATTGACGTGCACGGGCAGATCGGCTGGCACGACCGTGGATGCAGCCGGCGGGGAGAAAAAGCTTCAGGCCCGTCAGGCCGCGGCTTCCTCGTCGTCGCGCATGTCCGGCGGAAGGAGATTCGGAATACCGTCTTCGATCGGATATGCCTCACCGCACTCCGTGCAGGTCAGCGTTCCCGAAATGATTTCCTCGCCATCCTGCTCGTCGATCGACAGTTCGAGCTCTGATTTGTCGACCGGGCAGCAGAGGATGTCCATGAGATCCTCGTTCATGGATCCCGCGAGGGCTGGGCCGGGCAAAGGGTTACCGGTCAATCGAGCCGGTCCGCGTCGATAGCGACGCCCGGTGGCGTCACGATGAGGAAATCCCGAAAGTGCATCAGTTCACCGCCGGCATCGTGGATGTCGCGGGCGAATCCCGCGGCGAGTTCGTTCAGATCACCTTCGACATTCAAAACCAGCGCTGCACCCGATTCGACAGTCTCGATCCATTCCTCGGGTGGCGTGGCTCCATCAAGGACACCCAGGACGACTCGCCCCGCGCCACCGCCTGCAGTTTCCCCCTCCAGCTCTTCCTCGACGGACTGCAGGTCGAGACCGTCGAAATCGCTCATAGGCTGCGGTCGTGCGGTGCCGGCAAAAAGCTGCTGGCGTGTCCCGAAAGAGGTTTGCAACCGGATGGAGTCGCCCGAGATATGTCAGTCGGGATCGTCTTACCGCGGACCGCCGCCCAGCCACGACGACCTGCGAGCGACGCGGTCGCATTTGCTCGCCGTGTCGAATCGCTTGGCTATGACTCGCTGTGGACGACCGAGGGCTGGGGCCGTGACGCGTTCGTCGAGCTGACCAATATCGCGGCTCAGACGGAGCAGCTTCGGCTTGGCACCTCGATCGTCAACGTATACTCCCGGACGCCTGCGGTCCTCGCAATGGCGTCGGCCTCGCTGTCTGAGCTATCCGGAGGCCGATTCGTGCTCGGCCTTGGCGCCGGCCACCCGTACTCCATCGAGGGGATTCACGGCATTGACTGGGACCGACCGGTGACACGAATCAAGGAGACGATCGAGCTGCTGGACAGATTTACGACCGGCGGAGAGTTCCCATTCGAGGGCGATGTGTTTCAGGTCGACGGAGCCGAGCCCTTCGACGTCGAGGTACCAGTGGCCAATGCTGCGATGGGTGCGATGAACCGCCGGGTCACTGGCGAGCTCGCCGATGGATGGCTGCCTTTCAATATCCCCCTCACGGCGCTCCCGGATGCGTATGAGACGGTTGTTACGGCCGCAGAGGATGCAGGGCGCGACCCTGACGCGATCGAGGTGATGCCATGGATTCCAACGGCCGTCAGCCACGACCGCGGTGCAGCACTCGATATCCTGCGAGAGAACGTGGTGAATTATGTGGGTGGGTTCGAAGATAACGCGTACCGCAACGCACTCTCGCAGGCGTTCCCGAATGCAGCGGAGACCATCGCGAAAGCGGAGCGGGAAGGCGATCATGCTGCAGCGCTTGCGGCCGTGACGGATGAAATGGTTCACGCCGTGGGCATCGCGGGGACACCCGACTCGGCCGTTGATCGACTTGCAGAGATTCAGGCCATGGATATCGTTGACATGCCAATCATTTCCATTCCGACGGCGGCCTCGGCGCAAATGGTCGAGACGACCGTCGAAACCTTGGCTCCGAACTGAGCATTGGCAGTTTACTCCTGATCGGCGCGCTGCTACGCTGAGTGGGAAGCACTCCAGATGCGAGTTCTTCGACTCCGCCATTCCGGATCGCGGCCTGTCCAAACGCTTATCGGTGCGTGCCGAAACAACGCCAGGAGAAACCCATGTCTCGATTTCAGGGCCGAAACCAGGCCGTTGCTCGACAGGATCCCGCGGATGGGGTGGACCTCCCGTGACACGGCCTGCCGCCGGCCCCGACGGCGCGTCGAATATCGGCGCTGCGGTTCAGCGCCGTGAGGATCCCCGGTTGCTGACCGGTGCAGCCGAATACGCTGACGATATCCAGCACAGACACAACTACCATCTCGCGATCCACCGCAGCCGGGAAGCCGCGGCTACGATCGAGGCCGTCGATACCACAGCGGCCCAGGCAATGGATGGTGTAGTGGCGACGTATACGGCCGAGACCCTACGTGAGACCAGGGGTGCGGGAACACTGCCAACTACAGACGCTGGCGACCGCCCTCCGGTCGCTCAACCCGTTCTGGCAGGCGATCGGGTCGTGTATCAGGGTCAGCCTATTGCTGCAATTCTCGCCACGGATCGCGCGACGGCCGCCGAAGCGGCAGATGCCGTGGAGGTAACTTATGACCGGCACGAGGCGGTCGTCGATCCATCTACAGCACTCGAAGAGACCGACTCGCCATCAGTGCATGATAGCGTGCCGGATAACCTTGCCTTCGATTGGACGGCCGGAGACCGCGACGCAGCCGTGGCTGCAATCGAGGCAGCGGACCGTGTCGTCGACGTTGACCTCGAAATCAACCGCCTTCTCCCGACGGCTGTTGAACCCCGTGCTGCTGTTGCCCGGTACGAAGAGTCATCGGATGAGCTATCGATCGACCTCTCGACACAGCGCCCCCACGATATGCGACCGGCACTGTCGAGCCTACTCGACATCCCGGCACGACGGATTCAGGTGCGATCGCCCGATGTCGGGGGTGGATTTGGCCCGAAATGCCGGTTTTATTCGGCCTATGCGATGTGTGCGCGGGCGGCGATGGATGTCGATGCCCCGGTGAAGTGGACGGCGACACGCGCAGAAGAACATACCTCGATCGTGCATTCTCGCGAACACCACGTCACAGCCAGAGTGGGCGTCGACGAGGACGGGCGGATCCGCGGGTTTCATGCTGAGACTCTCGCGCCTGTTGGTGCCTACCTGTTTCCAGCGGCCGTCCTCGTGCCGACAAATCTGGGTCTGATGGCGAAAGGCCAGTATGACATTCCCCATGCCTTCGTCCACACCCGAGGCGCATATACAACGACCACGCCCCTCTCGGCTTATCGCGGCGCTGGTCGGCCGGAGGCCACCTACTGGATCGAGCGGGCGGTTCGGATCGTCGCGGACGAGCTCGGACTGGACCCGGTCGACCTCCGGCGCCGCAACCAGATCGATCCCGACGAGTTTCCGTATGATTCCGGCCTTGGTCGCGTCTACGACTCCGGAGACTACGAAGCCACAATGGAGAAGGCCCTCGGAAAGATCGACTACCCGGCCTTCCGCGAGCGTCAGGAGCGCGCCCGCGCGGCAGGGCAATATCTCGGGGTCGGGATATCGAGCTACGTCCAGGCCTGTGGGTCAGGTCCTGGGCGACCGGAAGTGGGTAGCGTCGAGCTTGGACCGGATGGCACGGCTGTGGTCAAAACAGGGACGGCTGAAATCGGGACGGGCTTGGAAACGGCCTTCTCCCAGATCGTTGCCGACGCGCTTGCGATAGACATCGACGATATCGAGGTGCGAATGGGTGATACCGAGCAAACTGAGTATGGAAGCGGAACGTCCGGCAGTCGGAGTATCCCCGTTGCTGGCAATGCGATAAGTGAGAGTGCTGATGACGTTCGTGAGAAGGCGGCACGGATCGCCGCCCATGCGCTCGAAGTTGCGCCTGCTGATGTGACACTGGGAGAGCGTTCATTCCACGTCGTCGGGGCGCCAGACCAGTCCGTGTCGATCGCGGAAGTTGCCGATCTGGCGCACTCGCCTGGCGAGCTCCCGGCGGATATAGAGCCCGGCCTGGCTGCAACGACGTACTTCGAACCCGACAACTACACGTCCACCTTCGGCTGTCACGTCGCGATCGTAAACGTTGACCCGGATTCGGGGGAGATCGATATCGAACGGTACATTGCGATCGATGATGTGGGGACACAGCTCAATCCGACGTTGCTTGAGGGGCAGATCCACGGCGGTGTGGTTCAAGGCATCGGGCAAGCTCTCTACGAGGATGTCGTCTATGATGCGAATGCGCAGCTGACGACCGGGTCGCTCCAAGACTACGCCGTTCCGCGGGCGCATCATGTGCCGGAGATCGAGTGGGATTCGACCGTCACGCCGACGCCCCACAATCCATTGGGGACGAAAGGCGCTGGTGAGGCCGGTTCGGTCGCCGCACCGCCGGCGATCGTGAACGCCGTTATTGACGCACTCGAACCGTTCGGAGTCCGGGATATCGACATGCCGCTGACGCCAGAGCGGGTTTGGCGAGCCTGCAACTGAACTGGTGGATATTTGGTGACTGCCGGTGAAGCGATCGGTTTCTGCGTGATCTGCCGTTCTGACGGCGGGCGGTCACCGGGGCGGGGAGTAACGGTGCTTTTGGATGCATCTCCTCGCTGAACGGCACGGGTTTCCGCCTCATCCTTTTTATAACAGTGTCCCGGATATACTATCCATCATGACGCCACCCTCGTCCGAGCTCGACGCCCGGCTTGCCGAGGCCGATCCGGCCTTCCGCGCGCAAATCCGGGAAGATCCCGTCGAGTCGACAAAGACCGAGACCATCGGCGCACTCAATCAACTCGCCGGCCTGCTAGTTGATCTCGATGATCCCGGCTTCGTCCGGACTCCCCAGGAGTACGAGGGTGATCAGGCGGCTGTCGATGCCGTCGTGCACATGGGCTGCCATAGCATCAAGACGCCGGTGATTGTCGATGCGACGCTCGATGTCGTCGAGTCGCTCGGCTATACGCCGGTTGGCCTGGGTGGATTCGGGAATTGCTGTGGTATCATGGATTTGAAACGTGGGGATGTCGAGGCGGCAGAACATGCGGATGACAACCGCTTCGAGAACATTGCCGCCTTCGACCCAGAGGTCGCGATCGCCGAGTGTACCTCCTGTCACGCGATCACGTCGACGCTTTCCCTCGGCTATCGCGACCCCGAATTTGCCTTCCCCTCATTCATCGAGTTCCTCCTCAACCACGTTGACGAGTTGAACGATGCCATCCAGCCGGGAGCACCGGTTCCGGTGGCACTCCACGAGCACTTCGACGGCCGGGGGTGGAGCCCGGACGACCAGCCGGCGAAGGCTAGGGAGTTGATGAATCAGCTGGATGGCGTCGAGCTCGTGGAGATGGGTGACGAGGGTATCCCGTGCAATAATACCGGAGATCCCGCAGCGTACGATGTCTCGAACCTGAACGATCGTATCCTCGGCAGTGCATCGTCGGCGGGCGCGGAATATGTCATAACCTTCTGGCATGCCTGTCAAGCGAGCCTCCTCTACGAGGATCATGCACACCCGGCGACCGCGAAAAATATCGCCACATTCCTGGCAGAACGCCTCGGGTACGAATACCGCGACGTGCGCCGGGAATATGTCGCGGCTGGCGCACGTGGAGAGCTTGACTGGATCGTTGAAGATGCCCGGCCCACATTCGAGGCGAACGGGCTTTCAGAAGCAACGGCTCGCGATGTCGCTCAGGAGTACTTCGTCACTCCGTCTTGAGGCAGGTAGTTGAGACAGGGTGCCGACGGGTGGGGGTGCTTAACATACCCGGGCGTAAAACTGGGGTATGCACGGCTGGCGAGCACGCATCGGTTTGATCGTGCCATCATCGAATTCGACGAACGAACCGGAATTCTACCAGCGTCTCCCCTCCGGGACGACGCTCCACACAGCGCGAATGCTGTATGACACACTCAGTGTCGAACATCAAGAGCGAATGTACGAGCAGGGCCAAGAGGCCGCCGAACGCCTAGCCACGACTGAGGTGGATGTTATTGCGTTCGGATGCACGACGGGCAGTTTGGTGACCGGTGAACCGACCTACGCTCTCGACCTCGAGGAGCGCTTGGCCGAGGCAGGGGACGCGCCCGCAGTCGCAACTGCGGCATCTATTCTCAGAGCGTTCACGGCGCTCGAACTCGATTCACTTGTCATCCATACGCCATATCCCGAGGAAATGAACCGCCGGGAACGCGATTTCATCGAGGCGGCCGGGATCGATGTGCTCGAGATCGACGGACTTGGTATCCGGCCTGGCGCCGAAAAGGGGCGCATCAATCCTGAGGAAGTGTATCGCCATGTTCGCGATCTCGACCGGTCGGCGGCGGATGGCGTTTTCGTCAGTTGTACCAACTATCGGACGTTCGAGATCCTCGACCGTCTCGAACGGGATCTCGGAAAACCCGTCGTTTCCTCCAACCAAGCGCTGCTCTGGAATACACTCGCAGCCGCTGGCATCGACGACGCGGATGTCACGCTTGGCAGACTGTTCGAAACGGCGGTGCCCCAGCTATCGCTTGCAGAGCCAGCCGGGGCTCCCTGATCACCGAGGCTCGACCGCCGGCCCAAGGTTTGCCGTAATCGTCCGATCCGCGATCCGTCTTGTGATTCGCCACCGACCATCTTCGCGACGATAGGCCTCGCGGTACTGTCCGACACCGAGCTCGATATCATCGCCCCAGTCCAAGAACACCGTGTATTTCCACCGCCCGGTGGCTTCGTCATCACCCACATCGATGCGCGGACAGACAGCGAGATGCGCGGCCCGATTTGCACCAGGTACGGCTTCGCACCACTCTCGGACCTCCTCAGCGCCGGTATACTCGTCATCACGGCCATCGCCGTAGCCGATCGTCGCGTCGTCAGTGAAAAGCTCAAAGAGCGCCTCGGTTGCGCCTGCGTCAACCCTGGCGCAGTAATCGTGTTTGAGATTTTGGATCGCGTGGATGTCGGCAAGTGAATCCGGGGCCATGGCGGCACGGCAATCGGCTGGAACCGACATAACTCCCTGGGGGAGCCGAACAGTCATGGTGGTGGCGGCCGCCCGCGAAGGGTATGCGCACGCTATCCGCGGATGAGTTGATCGAGCTTGGACAGCGGTTCGGTATTCAGGTCGATGACGATGAAGCCGAGAGCATCAAGACGGACGTCAATGCGCTTCTCGAGGGGGTTGCTGCTGTCGACGATATCCCGCTTGACCGCCCGACTGCGGACGGTGAGCGGCCCTGGTCAGAACCCACGAACGATCCGCTGAATGCGTTGACCGCAATCTGCGACGTGCCGCCCGCCGGATCCGGTCTGCTCGACGACAAGACGGCGGGTGTGAAAGATATCATCGCCGTCGCTGGCGTCCCAATGTCGTGCGGTTCAGACGTAATGCGAGGATTCGTGCCCGGGTTCGACGCGGCGGCCGTCGAACGACTCCGGATGGCGGGTGCACGGATTTCCGGGATGACCAACGCGGACGAGTTCGCCGGTGCTGGCCGAGGCACGACGAGCGCCCACGGTCCGGTCCGGAATCCTCACGACTCCGACCGGACGGCCGGTGGGTCCTCTGGCGGGTCGGCGGCCGCCGTAGCCACCGGGCAGGTCGACGTTGCCTTGGGGACCGACACCGGCGGCTCGGTACGGATTCCAGCCGCCTTTTGTGGCATCGTCGGTTTGAAGCCGACCCATGGGCTCGTGCCGCTACACGGCGTTGCAGAGAATTCCTATACGCAGGACCATGTCGGTCCGATGACGGCTGATGTTGCTGACGCGGCTCGCGTACTCGAGGCGATTGCGGGCAAAGATGAACGTGACCCTGCAAGTCTGGTAGCTGCCGGGCGGGATGAGTACCGGGTGGGCGGATACCTTGCGGCGGTACAGGATCCACCCGACCTCTCCGATATTCGGCTTGGGCTGATCGAGGGCGGGCTTGGTGAAGGGGTCGCGGCTCCTGTGGAGGCCGCCACAGAGGCGGCTCTCGATGCGGTCGAAGACGCGGGCGGGGCCGTCGAGCGCGTTACAATCCCTGGATTCAGTGCGAGCCCGGAGATCAAAAACGCGATCAGCCTTGTCGAGCTTGCTGCCAACTGGCGAGATGGCGGGGCGCCGATTCGCCGAGGCGGTCTCGTCGATGAAGGCTACCAGCTTGGTCTGGCCCGCCGCGGGCACCAAGCGAGCGGTGAACTCAATGAGTACTACCGGGCCAAAGCCCTCGCGGGTGCGCGGCTCATAGAGGCACATGACGCCCGGCATTATTCCCGGGCACAGGCGCTGCGTGAGCAGCTCCGGTTGGCCGCCGAAGAGGTACTCGAACCATTCGACGCGTTGTGTCTCCCGACGATGCCGGACGTCGCTCCGCCGATCGCCTCGGCCGACGACCCAGGATTCGTGTATGGTCGCAATACGAGGTTTGCTGATACAACCCGCCAACCCGCCATTTCGCTCCCGAATGGTGACCACGAGGGCCTCCCGATCGGTTTCCAAGTGCTCGGGGAAGCCTTTGACGAGGCGAATCTCGTCGGCGTCAGCGCCGCTATTGAACCCGTGCTACCCGAGCCGCCAGCAGCGCCAGAATTCTGAAACGCTGAAACCGGTAGCGCCAGCAGTGGCATGGCGGTTGATGGCATCCGCGACGATAGCGTTTATACCGGCTGTCCGCCAACCACTGGTCATGGTAAGCGAGACGACTTCAGCCGTTACCCTTCTCGGCGTGATCGTCGTGGGTGTCGGGCTCCTATGCTATGGGATGTTTCTCAGTGCGGGACAGAGCGTTAATATCCCGTCAATCGCAGGCGGCGTGATCGTTCTTGCTGGCCTGGCGGCCATGCTGTATGTCAGCGTCAGAGTATTCGAACAGCAGGAAACATCAGCATCGCATTAGTGGATCGCTCGG
>JBDGPQ010000083.1:0-10771 GCA_042219595.1 Haloarculaceae archaeon | reverse complement strand
CGGTGATGGGGATCAATAAACTGTCAACGTCAGTCGCTGGGTTTGGAATCAGGATCACGCGTGCGCCAGCTTCATTGGCGACCCGATCGATCGTTTGTTCTTCGTCATTCGTGAATACCAGCCGGGTTTCGGCATCCCCACCCGCCTCCCGGATATGTCCGGCGAGATCGTCCAGCTTGGCCTGGGCAGCCTCTTCAAACTGGATTCGAGCCTGATCTGGCGGTGTTTGCTCAGGGAGGACGTGATATCCAAGCACAATGATCTGAACTGTGGAAACGAGCTCAAGAAGGTCCTCGTCGAGGGTCTCGCCCTCGAGAACTTCTACAGGAACAAGAATGGTCCACGACCCCGGCATTACAATGCCCCCCGTAGCTGGATGTCCCGAGCGAAGTACGCATACCAACCCGCGGCCATTATCATGATCATCACGCCCACGATTTGTGACGCGAGTTGCATAAACCCGATCAGCGCGAAACTCGCCAGTGCCCCGAGGACCGGAACGATCGGGTATCCCGGGACCCGGAACGTCGGATCGTACCAATCAGGTTCGTCGCGTCGGAGCGCTATGAGAGCAACGCACATCAGCCCATACATCACCAAGTGGAGGAACGACGCGACTTCCGCAAGCAATTCGACCTCTCCGATAAGGATCAGTACGAGGATGGGTCCGCCAGCCATCCCGAGGGCGACATGCGGTGTGCCGTATCGCAGATTTATGCGACTGGCAAACCTTGGCAGCAGGGCGTCGCGGCTTACGCCATAGACCGCTCTCGAACTCGACAATATTGATGCGTTTGCACTTGAGACCGTCGCGAGAAGCCCACCAATCAGAATGAGGATCGCGCCCAACGGGCCGAGAAAACTCTCTGCCACGGCGACCATCGCAGTTTCTCCCAATGTCGACAGACGGGCGCTCCCAAAGGCGCTCGTCGCGACAAAAATGGTTGCCACGTAAAGCAGGCCGACGATCACGACCGACCCCACCATTGCAAGTGGGAGGTTTCGACCGGGATTTTTGATCTCGCCGGCTACGGTTGCCACCTGAGCGAAGCCGAGGTATGACGTGAACACCAGCGCAGCCGTCGACAGGACGGAAAGTAGACCCTTCGAAAAGAACGGCTCCGAGATCGGTTCCGCCGTGCCGATAACGCCCAGTGCCGACAGGCCGCCGAAACTTAGAAACCCAACGATTATCGCCAGGAGGATGGCGACGACAACGTTCTGGAGCTTTGCGGCATTCTCGGTTCCGGTGACATTGAGGACTGTCAGGAATACGCCAAAGACCAATGCCAATGGAATTACGACATCGAATCCACCGAGCGGCATACCCAGCCAAGTAAGCACCGCCTCCACGTAGAATCCGAAGCCGACGAGATAAAATGCGGATGCGAAAACCAAGCCTGCCCAGAGCGAGAGGCCAACGACTGCGCCGAAGAGAGATCCCATGCCGCGAGAAATGAAGTAGTACCCACCGCCACTCTTTGGCATCGCGGTCGCGAGCTCCGATGTTGGAAGGGCGACGAGCAGTGCCACGACGGCGCCAATAGCGAACGATCCTGCTGCCGCCGGGCCGGCATCGCCAGCTGCGATGCCAGGGAATACGAAGATCCCAGCCCCGATCATCGTCCCGATGCCGATTGCCAGCCCTCCGGAGAGTCCGAGCGTACGTTCCAGTTCAGTGCCGGTCTGAGTGATTGTCGTCGTCTCGGTTTCTTCGGTATCCTCGAGGATCGGCGACTCACCCTCCCGATTGACGCTTTCTCCTCCCGACGGCACGGCCGCTTCGCTCTCCTCCGCCATTGCCGGTCGTGATGCGCAATGAAGTAAATATGTGATGCCGTCGTCCTCCGGTTCGCTTTTGCCCGCAAGGGCCGAGACCAGCGTATGGAGACGGACGTCCGGGATCACGCTGCCCAGCATGACGCCATCGGTGATCTTCCACTGGTGACCGATGGTGCCCGGGTGACGACCGTCGAACGGATGGACCGGGACAGGCGAAGCGAGGTGACGGACGCCATAGCTCGCTGGCTCGACGTTCACGACTTTACAGAGGAATATGGACCGATATCAGGCCCCGACGACTGGCGGGGCCTCGCCCCGAGACTGGCAAGGGCTGGATACGCCAATGTCGCTCGCCGCATATCCACGCTTGCCGAAAGATACGAGCGGCCAAAGCCGATGCTCGCTCGCATCGAACTGGAACCTGACGAACCGCTCGACTTTATCGCCGGGCAGTACATCGGCGTCCGATGGGCAGGAACTTCCCGCGCGTATTCCCTCGCCAGTTCCCCAACCCAAGCGGGCTTGGAACTCTGTGTCCGCCGTGTTCCCGGCGGGCGGCTTTCGCCACAACTCTGTGACGAACTCGCAGTCGGGGACGAGATGACTGTCAGGGGCCCATATGGCGAACTCGTTCTCGGTGAGCCAGCTGATCGTGATCTGGTGTTCCTCGCTACTGGTACCGGAGTGGCCCCGTTCAAAAGCATGATCGACTACATCTTCGAGACCGGCCGGGACGAGATCGACGGTGTCTCCCGAGACATTTGGTTATTTCTGGGGGCCGCGTGGAAGGACGACCTTCCATACCGTGAAGCGTTTCGCACCCGCCAGCAGCACCACAAAAACTTCCACTTCGTGCCTTGCCTAAGTCGGGAACCAACGCTATCGGACTGGGAGGGTGAGTCGGACTATGTCCAGCACGCGCTTCTCAAACATACCGACCCAGCGGCAGTGACACAGGGGATCGGTGCCCGCCTTGAACGGTGGTTGCGACGATCGCCTGATTCCGGTGTGGACGCCCGGCTTGATCCCAACGACATGGATGTCTATGCCTGCGGGATCAACGCCATGGTCTATAGCCTTGTCCGGGCCGCGGAACGGATTGGTGTGCCGCCAGAGCGAATCGATTCCGAAGGCTTCGGATAGCAAAACGGATCGTCACCCATCGTGTGCGTCAACGCCGCACGTTGCGGAGATTGATGATCGGAAAAAGCGCCCACACCGGCGAATCAGTGGCACCGCAGTGCACTGTGCCCTCGCCGGCATACTCCTGTACCTAACCGAGGAATCTCACGGTTCTCACCGTCGGAAAATTTCATTCCTCAAATCGCCTTTGATAGACGACTCCATCGTCGGCTTCGAAGTGATCAGGAAGACGGTCAACGGCGCTGAAACCATGATTCTCGTAGAAGGATCGTACTCGATCGTCGCTTGCACGGGCCGTGAGTCTCAGCGTGTGGACTCCAGCTGCTTGGACCGTAGCAGCGAGGTCGGTGAGCAGTTCCGACCCGAATCCCTGCCCCTGGTAAGGCGGAGCGATCGCCACCTCCGGCACATAGGCGGTATCACCAGCGACCAACGCCACTGCGTACCCGATCGGCCGATCTCGTTCGATGACCCGGACGATCGGTCCACCACTGCCGATTGCCGAGTCGAGCAGTCCGCGCCATGGCTCCTCGATGGCAGCATCCTGGATTGCTCTGAGCCGCTCGAGATCCGCCGTCCGCCCGGCGCGAACCGTCACAGCGCGACGAGCCCAACCAACACCGCAAGCCCCGCGCCCGCCACGCCGGCCGCAGCGGTTGCGAGAAAGTTGACGCCCTGATTCCCGATCAGCCGTCCTTCGAGCGTTGCCCCCAGCAAGCTATCGACGATCATTCCCAGCGTTCCAGCTACTGCCACAACGACTGCGCCGGCCGGTCCGATTCCCGACAACAGCGTCGCCCCGATCGCGGCGATGATCGCCGCCCCCGCTAAGCCGGCGGCCGTGCCCTGGACGGACACTGCCCCATCCTGTCCGGGCTCGACGACGTCTAAGTTGGTGATGAGCCGGGGCTGGTCGAACAGCCCGCCGATCTCGCTCGAAAGCGTGTCGGCAAGTGCGGCCGCAACGGCGCCAGCAAAGGCGAAGAGAAACAGCCCCATCGGCACGCCGAGGCGCGGGCTCGCAGCTCCGAGGAGGACCGCCGCTAGCGCAGCGACCGAGTTCGCGAGCACGTTGCCGCTTCCTCGAGCACCCTCGTTTGGTTCTGCAATGCCCCGCTCGACCTTCTCATCATACCTGAATTTGGCGGACAATCCACCGATTCCGTAAAACGCGATCAGCATCGCAAACCAGCCATAATCGCTGAGGACGATCGTGAGCAGGCCGAGGAGAATGCCTGTTAGCATCCCCGGTAGCGAGGCCGTTTCAAGCGCGTAGGAGACGTAGCCGAGTCCCGCAGTCACTGCGAGAGCAACGGCCACTCGTGTCGGTGAGGCACCGCCTGGCAAGCTAATGAAGAGCCACAGCAGGAGTGCCACGGCAACGAGCACCAGGGGATCGTCTTGTTGAAAGAGTACTTCACGGATAAGCGCCGCAATCAGACTGCCCGCAGCGGCGAGAAACGCCACGGTCGCGATCGGCGCCGGGCGCCCGAGGATGGCACTCGCACCGAGACCCGCCGCAGTCCCCGCGAGAAACCCGCCGGCGACGAATCCGGCGGCAACGACGGCCGGCTCGTCCCGAACGGTGGGCACGATGCGGGCGCCGAGGTTGCCCCCAACCAACAGGACGACCGCGACGACGTACGCTGTCGGCGGGAGTCCAAAGGCGACCGACATGATGGCCAACCCGGCCGCAGCCAGGGCGAAGCCTGCCAGGCCATAAAGTGCCCCCTGTCGGCGATCGCCGGGCCGTGCGAAGAGTTCGAAGAGCGTGCCTTCGGAGACGAGTGTGAGTGCGGCGATGGCGACGACAAGAAAAGGTCCAGCGGCGACGAGCGTCGCGAGTGCGGGATCCTCGACTCGGCCCGCCAGGGGCACTGCAAACGCCAGCAACCCGACGAGCCCGAACGCTGCCGCACGCTCCACGGTCGAGGTCACTATCCGGCGGCTATTCCCGAATACCACTTACGTGTTCCCATAGCCCGATTGACCGAACGACAATTCTCAAGAGAGTGTGATGTGTAAGCACCCCCATGGCATCAACCGCGGAAACGGACGCCCGACGGTCGGTCGAAGACCTCGATGTGATCGTTGATACCGATGCGCATGTCACTGAGAGCATCGATGATCTTCTCGACTACATGGACGAGGAACACGAGGCGGTCCGCCGCATCATCGCCGATGCCGCATTCCCATCCCACGACGTGTATTCGGTGTCGCACCCGATGCCCGCGTTCGTGAATACCGATGCATTCGGAGACGTGTATGGGGACCAGCCGACGGGCACACTTGAGGCGAAACTCAACGAAATGGAGCAATTCGACCTCGACTACTCTATCCTCAATCCAACGATGAATCTCGCCATCGCCACGGTCAATAACGATCAGGCTGCGGTGGCGCTAGCGAACGCGTATAACTCCTGGGTCCTGGATAATATCGTCGACGTTGATCGGCAGATCTACACGCCTATCGTCGCCGCACCGCAGGTCCCGGAGCGTGCCGCGGAGGAGATCGACGATCGGGCTGATGAGGAGGGAGTTGTCGGCATTATGATGCCGTCGACCGGGCTGG
This sequence comes from Haloarculaceae archaeon, assembly GCA_042219595.1. GTDB lineage: Archaea > Halobacteriota > Halobacteria > Halobacteriales > Haloarculaceae > CAYLJD01. The sequence continues at coordinate 5,275 of JBDGPQ010000083.1, read as the reverse complement.
TCCCGCCAGCCGGACACCGAATGTATGAGCCGATCTACGAAGCCGCCGCGGCGAATGATTTGCCGGTGCTGTTCCACAGCGGTAGTGGCGCAGGTGGAGATAGCTTCCCGACAATGCGGAAGTGGGCGGAAACGTACGCCGAGGACCACGCGATGTCCCACCCATTCTCCGCGATGTGGAACCTAACAACGCTCCTATTCCGGGGCGTACCCGAGCGGTTCCCGGATCTCGAAGTCGTGTTCCAGGAGGCCGGCGTCGGTTGGATCCCGTACACACTGTGGCGACTTGACGACCATTACCTGGCGATTTCCGATGAGGTACCCGGTCTCGATCGTCTGCCGAGCGAGTACGTCGCCGACCAGATGTACTTCAGCACGCAACCGCTTGGACATACGGCCCGCGACCCCTCCCATTTGGCCCAGGCGATCGATATGGCTGGTCCGGAGAATATCATGTATTCCTCGGACTTGCCACACCCGGACTTCGACCCACCCGAAGAACTGTTCGACCGGATCGAGGGCCACTTCGATCGAGAAGTTGTTGACGGTATTATGGGCGAAACGGCGGTCGAGGTGTTTGGGCTTACATAAGCTAAATTATTGGCTCCAATCTCTCCGGCAAGCCGCTCGTCCCGATTTTGTACGATCGATGAGTGTCGGGTCATCCGCTAATTTGAATCACGCCATCTCGTCCCACAAGAGCGCAATTGGGCCATGCTCCAAAGCGGGCATGAGTCTGCATCCAGCGGCCGTAGCTTCCGATCAATGAATTCAGTAGAATGTTGAATGATGCCACGACGCAAAGCACCGGACTTATTTCCTCTGGTAGCGATGGTAGCAGATTGATAGAGCATGTCGACACAGCAACAACACGAGCTTCGGTCCGTGGACGATCTGGAAGCTATTGTTGATACGGATGCACATCTCAATGTTACGTATGTCGGCTCAGGATACCTCGAGTATCTTGACGAGCCATGGCGAAATATCGTGACATCGGAAGAGTCCTCGTTTAGTTTCCCGAAAGGCGATCTCTTTAAAAATTTAGGTGGAAAGACCGCTCCTGATCGGGTGGAGACTCCGGAGAAGGAGCGGGAGTACATGAAGGAATTTGGCCTGGATTACGTCATTCTCACTTCGATCGGCAATCTGACCTTGCCGGTATTCTCCAACGACCGATTTGCCCACGCAATGGCGAGGGCATATAATGACTGGCTCGTGGATACATTCCTTGATGAGAGCGACGAATTCCATGGTCTGGCGTCGATTACGACTCATCAACCGGATAAAACAGCGGAGGAAATCGACCGAATCGCCGATCATCCCCAGATCGTCGGAGTCTCGCTTGGTAGTGTCGGCATCCGTCCGGCGTTGGGCAATCGCCGCTACGATCCAATATTCGATGCACTCGTGGACCATGACCTCCCACTAGTTCTCCATGGTACGACCGGTACGTATTCCACGGCCCACCCCGACATCAAGCGGTCCCTTGACACGTATTGGGAGCTGCATATCGTCAGTCATCCCCTTGGCCAGACTCTTCAGCTGACGAGCATGATGGGCCAGGGGATCCCGGAACGTTACCCCGACCTCGATATCGTTTTCCAGGAGGGGGGACTTGGCTGGATTCCGACGGCAATGTACCGGATGGATGGTGAATTCGAGAAACGTCGCCAAGAAACTCCCCTCCTCAACCGCCGGCCGAGTGAGTACATTACTGATCCTGACGGCGGCTTCTATTTCACCTCACAACCGATTCCCGAGGCGAGAGATCCGGAGCACGTTGCGTGGCTGATCGAGATGTTCAATGGTCAGGACAATCTGATGTATTCTAGCGATCTCCCGCACTACGACTTTGACTCTCCTGGAGAGGTCTTCTCGATGCTCCGGCCACATTTGTCCGATCAAGCCCTGAGGAACATCTTCGGTGAAACCGCCATCGAGGTCTTCGGTCTGTAAGGATGACCCAGCACGTCGTTTGTCAAGTAGAGGAGTTGGGTCCTGGAGACCGCATCATCACTGAGATCGAAGGCAGGGAAATCGCTGTTTTCAACGTTGATGGCGAGTATACTGCGGTGCTGAACTTCTGCGTCCACCAAGGTGGTCCGGCCTGCGAAGGCAAAGTGTCAGGGACCGTTGATGACGATCCACGAGAATGGGAATTCTCCTGGACAAAGGATGGCGAAATCGTCGCATGCCCGTGGCACGGATGGGAGTTTGATCTCTTTACAGGAGAGTATCTCTCCGATCCGACGTACCGCATACCAACGTACGAAGCGACGGCAACCGACGGGGAAATTGTGGTTTCGATGGACACTTCGGCTACTGATTCCTGATCCTTCGATGCAAAGTTACAGATATTCAATCAAAAGGAACGGGCTGCCGCCGTAGATCGATCCGGCTCCGCCGCCATAACAGCCGGAATCACGCTTTTGATATTGTCTCCACGGACTACCAAATCGGATGAAATTTGGCGGTTGTATCAGGATCCGGCTGGACGACGAGAGCCACTGCAACCGTTTCCGAGACGACGTCTCCACGGTCGTGGCGAAAAGGCTGGGGAAACCCGACCATCATCAGCTTTTGCCTGTTCAATAAGGAAGGCAGGGCAGACATTATGTTGGGACAGCCCACACATTTAGGTGACTTTTCTTCGTCCAGCTATCTATGACAGACCCAAGTGATTGGCCTGGTCCATATCGATGTGCGGCGGTCTTTAGCTTCGACCTTGACGCCGATCAGGGATGGCGTCGAAAGGCCGAGTCAAATCCGGAATGGGATCGGCCAATGGTGCGAACACGTGGCACCTTCGGGCCGGAGGTCGGTGTACCTCGGATCCTCGACCTGTTCGAGGAATTCGATCAGCAATGTACGTTTTTTGTGCCCGGAAAAGTAGCCGAGGAGTGGCCGGAGGTGATTAAAGACATCCATGGAGCCGGCCATGAAATCGGCCATCACGGGTACACACACGCGTACCCGGCAACGATCGGGAGCGAAGAGGAAGTCGCCGAATTTGACCAAGCAATGGAAGTCTTCGATGAGCTCCTTGGCGAACGTCCGGTCGGCTATCGTTGCCCCGGATTCGATCTGAGCGAACGCACCCTTGATCTGATCGGAAGCCGAGAGATCTTGTACGACTCCAGTTTCATCGACAATGATGCCCCGTATATAAGGGACACCGACGGCGGCAAGCTTGTGGAGATTCCCGTAGATTGGTCACTTGACGATTATACGTACTTCGGCTTCAACATGTATCCGCCCGTGGAGCCGCTGAGTGGTATCACGCCGACAGATGAAGTGTTCGACTCATGGCGACGAGAATTTGATGGGTTACGCGCACGTTCCCGGTGTTTCACGCTCACGATGCATCCACAGTTATCGGGGCGAGCTGGAAGAGTCGATGCATTAGCGGATTTGCTTGAGCATATCGTGGAAACGGATGATACGTGGGTTACTAGGGCCAGAGACGTCGCTGCACACTGGCTCGAAACCCACGCGTAGTATTTGCGTGAATATGGTGTTCCTCTAACAGACTGTTAATCGCCGTTCATGTATGCAGCGGAGGCCATCGCCTGGGTCCGTACGACCTCCATGAAATCATCGATCCGGACGTACTCGTTTTGGCTGCCGACATTGTGGGGGTCCGGCCCGTACACGGCACAATCGACACCGTATTGACGGTAGAAGGCACAATCAGTGAAGGCCAGCCCGCATGAGAGTGATGGCTGTTCACCGCGAACACGTTCAGCACACGAGAGGAGGTGTTCGAATAACGGGTCGTCGATATTGGAGGCCGTGGGATCCCGGTGTGAGTAGCATTCGATATGGATATCACCCGGGTGGTCGTCGGCAATTGCTTGGATCCGGCAGACCACGTCCGCGGTCGTCGTTCCGAGAGGTAGCCGAATATCAACATGTGCTCGAGCGGTCTCTGCAACGAGATTAACTGCCTCTCCGCCGTCGATCGTGCCGATGTTTACCTGGAGTGACAGCGCCTGGTCGGTCGCGCCGTCACCGTAGACGGAGTCCATGTCGCGTTTTGACCCCCGGATGACCTCCGTGTGTTTCTCGGGAAGATCGATGAGATCGTCCATTCCTTCGAGATCCTTGATGTCTCGAAGGAGGTCAATCAACACCTCGATCGCATTCAATCCAGGAGGAATAGAACTCGTATGAGCACTTTTGCCATCAACGGTTAACTCCAGCCACGCAGCGCCGCGTTCCGCAAATCGGACGATTTTGTTTGAACTCGGTTCACCGCTAATCACAGCCTCACCACGATATTCAGGGAACTTCTCAACGATGTATTGGGAGCCCCACTGACCACCGGATTCCTCGTCGCTGACTGCCGTCAGGGTAACCTGGCCCTCGAAGTCGTCCCTATTTTCGTAGAGAAAAAGGAACGAAGCCAGACTGGCCACAAACCCTGCGTACATATCACTTGCACCTCGTCCATGGACTTTGCCGTCCTCGATTGCGCCGGAGAACGGGTCGCGCTTCCACTTTCCCTCGCCACGCCGTGGAAGTGTGTCGAGATGCCCGTTGTATCCGAGATGCGGGCCGTTCTCCGGTTGGCCCATCTGGCCCTCGATGTGAGCAACGATGTTCGGCATGTGATCCTTCGGCGAAATGATCTCGTACGGGACGCCCCGATCCGCCAGGAGGTCCTCATAATACCCAAAAACCTCGGTCGTATCACCTGGCGGATTTTCACTGGGAATGCTGATGAGATTTGAGAGGATTCCGAGCCATTCCTCCTCTCGATTTTGCATCTCAGCATCGACCGCCTCAAGGGAGAGCATGCCAAGTCCCGCTCTCCGATTCGCAAAAGCCTTCTGCCCTTTTCCATCATCGGTCGGGCTACAGTCGGGTTTGAGTTTGAGATTCCGATTCTCCACAGAGAAACATCCCCCGAATATTCATCGCGAACGTCTCGTGAGTGTTATGAACACGGACGTCGATGCCATTTCGTGGGGCTGTACGAGGCATACCTCGCTGCGCGAATCCGCCTGAGCGATGCCACATTGCCGGAGACTGTCGCGGTCGTAATTACCGAAACGGACCTCCTGGAGGCGGATGCATACACGACACTGGAGGAGTTTTTCGAGTGCGCCGTCGAGTACGGGGCTCAGCAGGTCCTCGTATACGTGAGCGTCATTGACGAGGCCGCAATTCCCACACTCCGCACGGACCTCGCCGCCATTGAGGCACCCCGGCCGGTGGCGGTTCGTTCCGCAGGCGATGACGAGCGAGCTGCAGCGCCCATACAAGTGAGTATC
>JBDGPQ010000005.1:0-10817 GCA_042219595.1 Haloarculaceae archaeon | reverse complement strand
CGCGGGAGAAGCACATGACCGAGACCTGTCTATCGAGGACACCGAGCAATCGGAGGCCACTACGGGGCTATCCACACAGGAGCTCGAGCCGGCCGAAACGGATGCGGATGCGAGGGTCGACGACACCGGAACAAGCCCGAGCACCACCGTGAACGCGTCGAGCGAGACAGAGCGTGATGAAGAGGAGCCTGAAGCGGAATCAGCTGAACCAGAACGGGTAGAAATCGAGACCCTCGCTGACCGAGTCGGAGAGACGGTCCGCATCGAGGGAGAAATCGTCACCGCGCGGCAGACCAGCGGACCGACGGTATTCGATATTCGGGACGAGACGGGGTCTGTCGAGTGTGCGGCCTTCGAGGAGGCGGGCGTGCGTGCCTATCCGGACGTTGAGGAAGGTGACGCGGTCCGACTTGATGGTGAGGTCGAGCGACGCCGTGGTGACCTCCAGATCGAGACGGATGCGATCATCGTCCTCGACGGTGATGATCGCGATGCGGTTCGGGCGCGGTTGGCCAATGCCGTCGAACGGCGAGCAGCGCCGGAGCCGGTTGCTCCACTTGCCGGCGACGAGACCGTCGCCAAAATCGCGTCGGATGTCCGGGAGGCCGCGACAGCAATTCGACGGGCGGTCATCGAGGGGCGACCGATTATCGTCCGCCATGCCGCTGATGTCGATGGATACGTCGCTGGGGCCGCACTCGAGCGAGCAACGCTCCCACTGATCGAGGATGAACACCCGGATGCTGACGCCGTATACCACTACTTTGACCGTCGCCCACTCGAGGGGACCGTTTACGACCTCGACGATGCCACGGGCGATGTCACGACGATGCTGTCGAACGCAGAACGCCATGATGAGCAATACCCGCTCTTTGTGTTCGCTGCGGCCGGTGGAACGTCGGAATCGCTGGATGGCTTTGATCTGTTGTCGGTGTACGGTGCCCCCACCGTCGTGATCGAAGGCGCCACTGTCGACGACGTGGTCCAGGAAACCGTCGAGACCGTCGTGACGTCTCCGGAGGGGGACAATCTCACAGCGAGTACACTCGCTGCCAACGTCGCGGCACACGTGAACGCCGCCGTTCGAGCGGATCTCGGGCATCTCCCCGCCGTCAGCGTTTGGGACGACGTTTCCGGTGACTATCTCGACCTCGCGGCAGACGCTGGATACGAACCGGCTGATGTTCGCAAACTCAGAGAGGCTGTCGCTCTCGAGGCGTTCTACCAATCTTACGAAGATAAGCGAGAGCTCATTACCGATCTGTTATTCAGCCAAAGTGACGCTGAACGCAGTCTCGCATCCCACGTCAGCGAACAATATCGCACGCGGATGGACGACGCCATCGCGACGGCACAAGCCAACCTCGAAACGACCGACATCGGTGGTATTCGAATCGCGATCCTGGACACTGACGCCTATACTCACCGGTACGAGTTCCCGCCGACGGACCTCTTGCTGGACGTACTCTGGCGAAACCTGGATGAAGTCGATGCCCTGCTTGGACTGGACGAAGACGAAGCATACCTGCGACCGGCGCTGGAATTGGATGTTCGGGCGATCGTCGAAGAGGCCAATGCGAACGCCCCCGGAGCAGGACTGGACGCCGCTGGAGCTCGAGAAGGCCATGTCGCGTTTCTCGCCGGTGAGCGGGAGGCGGTCCGGGATGCGCTTGCTGCCGCGATCGCCGGCGAACGCTCCTCACTTGCGGCCGCCTGAACGAGCGACACGCTTATTCACTCGACCGGATGAGTGTCGGACGACGCGATGAGCGGCCAGTCTACCGAGGGCGAGGTGTTCGAACGGGTGTGTGGCGAGCTCCTCGACCGCATCATCACTGGCGACGTTGGTCGTGACGATCTCGAGACGGCAAAGACGACTGTGTGCGGGAAGTACGGAGCAGAGCGGGTGCCAAAGAACGCCGATCTCCTTGACCGCGCTCCGGATGATCATTATGACTTGGTCGAGCAGGTGGTGCTGCGAAAGCCGGTTCGAACGGCATCGGGGGTCTCACCCGTGGCGATCATGACATCTCCACACCGCTGCCCCCACGGAAAGTGTCTATATTGCCCCGGTGGACCGGATTCGGAATTTTCTTCCGCGCAAAGTTACACCGGCCACGAGCCAGCCGCTGCGCGCGGACAACAGAACGATTATGACCCGTATGGCCAGGTACGCTTGCGGCTGGAGCAGCTCCGCCAAATCGGGCACCCCGTTGACAAGGTCGAACTGATTCTCATGGGCGGCACGATGACCGCGCGATCACATGATTATCAGACCTGGTTTGTCAAGCGGGCGCTGCAGGCTTTGAACGAGTTCGATCCGAACGCCCGCCCGAATCCGCGGCAAGATGTTAGCTTCGCGCAGGAAGACTACGGCTTCGAGTATCTGGAGGATGTTATTTCACGCAATGAGCGTGCCGCTGTCCGGAACGTCGCGACGACCTTCGAGACCAAGCCGGACTGGTGTGACCCAGAACAGATCAACCGAATGCTGCGGCTTGGCGGCACCAAGGTCGAGGTCGGGGTACAGACCACCTTCGAACGCATCAACCGCGAGATGCATCGCGGCCACGGCACCCAAGACGCGATCGACGCTAACCGCCGATTGCGGGACGCCGGATTCAAGGTCGGGTTTCATATGATGCCCGGGCAGCCCGGCATGAGTCTGGAAATGGCCCGAGAGGATTTCCGGAGGCTTTTCGAACGCAGTGAATGGCGCCCCGACTATCTCAAAATATATCCGACGCTCGTCGTCGAAGGGACTGCGATTTACGATGACTGGCACCGGGGCGAGTTTGATCCGCTTGAGAGCGAGGAGGCCGCAGAACTCATCGCCGAGATCAAGGCGATGTTGCCGCGGTACACGCGGCTACAGCGGGTCCAACGAGATATTCCGGCTGACTTTATCGACGGTGGCGTTCAGAAATCGAATCTGCGACAGCTTGCTCGATCGCGGATGGCTCAACACGGTTGGACGTGTGACTGTATCCGGTGTCGTGAGGCCGGCCACGCAGATGCGACACCGGAGGAGATCGAACTCGATGTTCAGACATATCCTTCAGTGGGTGGGACTGAGCATTTCATCAGTCTCGAAGATTTCAACCGTGATGTACTCGTGGGCTTCTGTCGACTACGCTTCCCCGGTAATCCAGTCCGACAGGAACTGGAAAATTCGGGCATTGTGCGGGAACTGCACGTATATGGAAGCGAGGTTGGAGTCGGTGAGACCTCCACAGGCGGCCCGGCCGACGATGCTGTGGGGCGGCATCAACACCGCGGCCACGGGCAACGTCTCCTCGCAGAAGCCGAACGACTGACACGAGACGCAGGCTATGACCGGCTTGCGGTGCTGTCAGGGATCGGTGTCCGGGAATACTATCGGAAGAAACTCGGATACCACCAAGACGGACCGTACGTGGTCACTCGGTTGTCATGATCGGAAGTTTAGTCTATAGGGGTGCCGGGCGTTGGCCTGGACACACAGTGTCTTTCGGGTAGAGCGTATCTGCTGGTGCCGGTGGGCGGACGGCCACTACTCGACGAAGGGTCGTCACTATTACCAAAGTGAATGGGCGCCGTTGGCAAATGGGAGGCGAGTAATCCGGTTATATGGAAGGACCGTCGGTCCACCGCGTTGCTGACGAATTACAACGGTTCGCGGGCCAAACCGTGAGTCATGTCGGAGGGAATGCCGACCAACCTCTTGATCAGCTCACCGATCGACGGATCGACGCCGTCCGAGCCGTGAAGAAGCGGCTGTTTCTCGACCTTGGCACTGTACACATTGTGATACATTTCCTCATGTATGGATCGTATCGGGTGAACGAAACTCGCGATCTCGACGAGCGGCTGAGGCTCGAGTGCACAGAAGATACTCTGAATGTGTACAGTTGCTCGGTCAAGGTTCTCGAAGATGGAGACGAAGAACTGGCGGCGTACGATCGCCCAACGGAAGACGTACTGTCAGAAACGTTCGATACGGAGCAGGCGACGAAGGCACTGCTCACAGACGATCGACCTGTTGCCGACGTTCTGCTCGACCAATCGGTGTTCGGCGGCGTCGGAAATATTGTCAAGAACGAAGTACTTTGGGAAGTTGGGCTCGATCCATCAACACCCGCAACGACGCTCGATGAAATCGAGGCCGAGGAACTCACGGCTGTCGCGGTCGAATGGACGGCCGACTGGTATCGAACGAAATGCGATGGTGGCGAACTTGGGTTATCTGTCTACCAGTGCGATTCCTGTCCGGACTGCGGAGCGGCCCTCGAACGGGAGGAACTGGGGGAATACGACAGGATTACGTATTGGTGTCCGACATGTCAGGGGCCGGCTGGGAGTGAGTGATCGGCCCCGACTACTTTCACGATCCCACTATTGGCCACCGCTATGACTCACCTTATGGAAGAAGTCGGTATCGCGGCCCGTGACGCAGTCCCGTTCCTCGTGATCACCCTGATCTGGACCATCGTTTCAACGGTACTGTATGGAATTTTCCTGCTGACAAAGCCTGATATCGCGTATCCGGCCTGGGCCCATGCCAGTGTGTTTCTTCCGGGCATGATTGGATACGCCGGTCACGCGCTGCGCCAGGCCTTGTCGGTGCGCAGGTGAGGATCGATATCAGTAGAACCCGCGCTCGACGTCTTCGTCGATGACGTCCTCGAACTCGGCATCGAGCAGCTCCTCTGCCTCTTCAAATGTCCCGGTCAAATCGTCAAGCCGTTGTGGCCGGTCATGCCGATCGAAATCCATGGGGCCATACGCGGGGCTCTCAACAGCGTCCATCACATCCTCGAGAAAGGCGCGTGGTGTCGTTGGGGCATCCTGGTGTGTTTCGACGACGGCGCCGAGTCGCTTGGCGCGTTCCTCAGCTGTATCCTCGTCTTCAGGCGGCGATCGCACTCCAAACATCCCTTTGCTGTCATCCTCTTGGGGAAATAGGGGGTCGATGTCTTCGTCGATCCGACGCGCCACACGCGCTCCGATTCCCTGCACTTCGTACGGATTCTTCGCGTAGGTTTTCAGCTGAAAGACGCCAGCGGCCGGATGGCCAACGAACAGATCCTCCCCGAGACCGCTACTGCGGTCGCCGCCAACGGCTCGCCAGCCCTCAGGGTCTGCATCGCTCTCGACAACGTCGTTCATGATATCCTGCCAGTCGCGCACCCGCATTCTGAGTGTGTGTTGCTGATGGCGCGGAATATAGCCATCGGTCGTAGGCGGCAGGCTTTTTCCTGCCGGGATCCAGCGATCATCAGTGAAGTTGCGGGGCCCGGTTGTTGACGTCAGTGAGCCTCGCACGGTCTCGACCAGTGCTGGCGACCAGGACCTGTGTGAGGTAGTCCTCCGACCTGATCGCGGTGCTGCCGCCCCGGTTACGGTAACGCTATGGGGCGACTGGGCAGAGACCGGCGACTATCTCTCGTCGGGGATGACTATCGCGGTACATGAACCGACGGAACGAACGTATCGCGGTGAACGCCAGTATGCGACTGGGGCGGATACGACGGTCGTCGTCGAGCCGGAGTTCCTCGTCGACGTGACTGAAGTTCGGGAGTGGGTCCAATGTCCCCGGCTCTATTATCTCCAAAAACTGGGAGGGACGCCGCTTGCTGAACCAGTGGTGACGGGAACGATCGTTCACGAAGTGTTCGGTGACTTGCTTCGGGGCCGAGATATGGAGGAATCAGTGGAGGCTCGCGTCACTGAAGCTGGATTAGAACTCGGCCTTCTGGGGATTGATAGGGAGACCATGGCTTCCACTGTCCGCAACCACGCCACGGCGATCGAGGCGTGGTTACAACAGGGAACGTTCTCGGATCGCGATGAGTGGCGTTCCGAGCTGACGCTCGTCAGCGAACGATATGGACTCAAAGGGCGTGCGGATGCGGTTCGACGTGAAGCCCCAGTGGAACTGAAAACGGGCAAAAATACGAAGCGAGAACCACGATTTCAGGATAAGATCCAGGCGGCATGCTATGCATTGCTGCTCGGCGACCGGAGCAGTGACACTCCCAATACGGGGACGCTGCTGTACACCAAAAACGCAACCGTCGACCGTGTAGAGGCGTCTGGAGATCTGTCCCCAGCGAAGGATTTTACCATCGGCAAGGGGCTTCTTGACTTCGTACTCCGGACACGAAACGAACTCGCGGCGATGGAGTACGATGCCTCGGTTCCGACGGGCTACGAAGGCGACGCAATCTGCGACTACTGTTTCGAGCAAGACACCTGTCTCGCCGTCTCGGGTCGCCTCGACCAAGAGTCAAAGGCCGGACAGATCGGAGAGCCACTCCCGGATGACGAACTCTCAACCTTTGAGGAACTATATGTCGCGATCGAGCGTGAACGTCGTGCGGTCCATCGTGAGTATGCAAAGCTGTGGGAGCAATCTGCGGCTGAACGGGCCACGGATGACCGGGCACTCATTGACCTCGAGCCCAGCGGTCAGCGACAATTGGAGGGTGGCCGGTGGGAATTGCGTGCCGCAGGCACGGGTGCGGTGTCGAAAATCCGTGAAGGTGATCTGGTCCTCGCAAGCGATGGAGACCCAATCAACGGCACCGCTGAAGTCGCACGAGTCGAACGGTTATCGCCGGAGATCATCGTTACAGCTGACGAACCGGTTGAGCTCCGGCGTCTCGACATCTATCCTTCGGAGCTATTTGCGGACCGCTCACTGACCGCCCTCCACGACGCAATCCTGACCCAGTCTACCGCAGCCAAGGATATCTTGTTCGAGCGCCGGGCGCCGACGTTTCAGTCGGTGGAGGAAACCTTCGAACCGAACAACGAAGCTCAAGACCAAGCAATTCGCCGGGCTGTCGGAGCGGAAGACTGCGCGCTCGTGCATGGTCCACCGGGAACGGGCAAGACGTACGTCCTCGCGAAGATCGTTCGTGCGCTTGTCGATCGGGGTGAACGTGTCCTCGTCTCAGCTTTCACGAATCGGGCAGTTGACAACGCGCTTGCAGCGATCGAATCGCAAGGGATCGAGGATATCGTTCGCTTCGGAACGGAGAGTGGCATTCGTGATGACATGCTTGAATATCGCCTCGAGACAGCTGGAGCACCGGACGATTGCGCCAATACTCTTCTAAGTGCGGAGGTGGTCGCCGGGACGACCGCCGCCTGTGGGTCGCGTGTGATGCGTGAGCAATCCTTCGATACAGCGGTAATCGACGAAGCCGCACAGCTTACCGAACCAGCGACACTGGCAGCGATCGTGCTTGCGGACCGGTTTGTTCTCGTCGGTGATGATCAACAGCTCCCGCCGGTCGTGCGAGATGCGCCACGGTTGGAACAGTCCCTTTTTGAGCGTTTACATGAGGCATATCCCTCCGCAACGGTGATGCTGGACCGACAGTATCGAATGGCTCAACGGATCCAGGCGTTTTCCTCGCAGGAGTTTTATGACGGCGCGCTTCGCCCGGCGAATGGCACGGTCGCCGGCCGACATCTCCGCGATCTCGAAGGAGTCGACAGTGACAAACTTCCACCGGATCTCCTAGATCGAGTTGCGTTTCGGGATCCAGGCGGATCAGCTGAAGGTCATCGCAATCCTACCGAGGCTGCAGCCGTCGCTGAGGTGGTCGAAACGTATCTAGAGGCGGGGCTCGATGCGGGAGATATCGGAGTTATTGCGCCATTTCGCGCTCAAGTGGCCGAGATCTCCCGGAAAGTGCCCGAAGCTGTTGCCGTCGATACTGTTGACAGATTCCAGGGATCGAGCACGGAGGTCATTGTCATTTCTTTCGTCGCTACGGGCGATCTCTCGGAACCGATCTTTGAGGACCACCGACGGGTGAATGTGGCTTTGACGCGTGCCAAACGAGCTCTGGTCCTTGTCGGTGATACCGCTGCGCTCTCAACGGACCCTGTCTACCGCCGTATGCTCGACTGGGCCCAGTGATGGTCAGTCAGATACGAGCGATTCCGTCTCGATTTCGTCCATTACCCGACGCTGAAACTCCCGGAGGACGGCTGATTCGTCGTCGGCTAAAACGACGTCGCTGTCCGCAAGGGTCGCCAGCCCGAATGCACGAGGGCTCGGGGAATCGACAGTAATGTTTTCGATTGCGATATCGCCATCGTGGATGGCCTCAAGAACAGACGTGACCGCGGCCACATGGAGTTTATCCTCGAGCAGTTCACGGTATGTCTCCTCGAGTACCGCGAAATCGTCAAGATCGGCCGCATATGATAACAGCATATCACTGTTGAACTGCTGCTCGCCCGCCGAGCGCTCGTAGCCCTTGTAGTGTTTGAGAATGAGGAGTGATCGAGTGGCATTGATCCGGAAATATCGCTCCAGGAGGTCCGTCCGATCGAGGCTTTCCCGGAGATCTCCACGAACCGCGGCCGGGTCGATGTCACGTAATAACCCTTCCAGATCCAGTTTTCGATTCAACGGCAGCGCAAGCGTGAAACCATTGTCCGCCACAGCCACCGTGACATTCGCAGTCGCCTCGCGAGCACATCGATGTGCAAGCAAGCGGGAAAGGCCTTCGTTGAACCGCCGTCCATACCAGGAATGGACGTAGTACCGCCGCTCATAGTCATCGTGGTCGCGTTCCTCTTCGATGACGAGTCGATCTGATGTACTCACACTATCGGCGCCCGAGTAGGCAAATTGACGGGCGAACATATTGGTAAGCGCGCGCACTGCCCCGTCGTCGATGGGAAATTCTCGTAGATGAACTCGTGCCGCCGGTTCGCCGCCACGCTCGAAGGCATCGATCAGCGTGGCCTGGAAGCGTAAAATTTCTGTAGCGAGGTCAAACGATAACGGGAGTCGCTCGGAATACCAGGACGGTACGGTGGGCCGATCGGACGTCGGATCGGCGTAGACGGTTGCTCCTCGACGGTACCGGTACTCGTACCGACTGCCTCCAAGTACGAACACGTCTCCCGGTTCGAGCGTGTCGAGGTACTCCTCATCAAGATGGCCCACGCGCTCCCCATCCCCCCGGGTCTCAACAGTACACGTAAACGAGTCGGGGATGGTGCCCACGTTCGTCATGTAAATGACCCGGGCCAGCCGCCCCCGCTTACCGATCAGTCGTTCCCCGACCGGATAGTCCGGGTAGTGATGGTCGCCACCGGGAGCGTCGTTTCTATCCCGCCAGATCTTCGCGTAGATATTCCGTTCCTCGAGGCCGGGGTAGTCCGCTGTGAGATAACGCATGAGTGACTCCCATTCAGCATCGTCATATTCACGGTATGGGACTGCACGCTCGAGGATATCCCGTATCTCAGTCTCCGGCCGTGGCCCCTCGATCGCCATGCCATAGACTTGTTGCGCTGCAACGTCTTGGGCCCGTTCCGGCATGAATACCCGATCCACAAATCCTTGTTCTGCCTTTCGAAGCATCACGGCACACTCGAGCAAGTCGTCCCGATCAAGCGCAAAGACACGCCCAGTCACGGTTTGGCCCACTTGGTGGCCAGCGCGACCCACACGTTGGAGAAGCGCCGCGACGGATTTTGGCGAGCCAACCTGCACCACGAGGTCCACAGTCGGCATATCGATCCCGAGTTCGAGACTCGTAGAGGTCGTAACGACGGAGAGTGTTCCGGCTTTGAGCCGGTCCTCGACACGCTGGCGGCGGTCGGCTGCGAGACTGCCGTGATGGCAGGCCGCAGCCTCCGGACCGTATTCATCGAAGCGCTCCCGAAGCTCATGGAGAACCCGCTCTGCGCCCGAGCGAGTGTTTGTAAAGACGAGCGTCGTGGTGTGGTCGCTAATCAAGTCATCGAGGGCGTCATAGAAACGATCACGGATCGTTGACGCGGGCGTTCCAATCAGATCCGTGGTTGGACAGGACAATTTGATATCGAACTCGCGGGCGAAGCGAGCATCGACCACCTCACATTCCCGAGTTGGCCCGCCCGGGTCTTGACATCCGACCAAAAAATCCGCCATCCCATCAAGTGGCTCGACGGTGGCGGAGCAGCCGATCCGTGTCGGGGAGTCCCCGGCAAGCGCCTCGAGCCGCTCGAGGGACACTGCGAGATGTGTCCCACGCTTATCTCCAGCCAGACTGTGAATTTCGTCCACGACGACGTATTCGACAGCCGCGAGTTTCTCACGGAATTTTGGTGCGTTCAGGAGAATTGCGAGTGTCTCCGGCGTTGTATTGAGGATATGTGGCGTCTCCTCGAGCATGCGCCGACGGGCAGCGTCGTCAGTGTCCCCGTGGCGAATCGCGTGACGAATCTCAACATCAGCATCGACTCGCTCGGCAATTCCCGAGAGTGGCCGCTCGAGATTTCGATGGATATCGTTCGCGAGCGACTTGAGCGGCGAAATATAGAGACAATAGACGGCGTTATCCAATTCCTCGTCCCGTGCCCGCCGAAAGAGTTCGTTGATGATTCCGGTGAAGGCTGCCAAGGTCTTGCCCGACCCGGTGGGCGCGCAGACCAGGGCGTTTTCACCCTGATGTATCAACGGAATTGCTTCGACCTGAGGTGGCGTAAATATGCCGTCATTCTCAGGGACGAACCCGCCAAATTCGTCGATCCACCAGTCTCTAACAGCGGGTTCAAGCAAGGAGAGTACGTCGCGCTCCGTGCTTCCGATTGCCCCCGGATCGAATGGAGGGTTATGGTCGACGAACGGGTCACCTGCGGTCATGAACGGCGCTCATTGGGTCTCGGCAGCGCCAGCGGAAGTGCGTTTGGAGGGCACGGTGGAAGTGGACGAAAGCGTTTTTCCACGGCGCTTCGGAGCGTCGGCCGGGACGCGTGGCCTAGTGGACAGGGCGAGAGGTTCCTAACCTCTCGATCGCGGGTTCGAATCCCGCCACGCC
>JBDGPQ010000227.1:0-10846 GCA_042219595.1 Haloarculaceae archaeon | reverse complement strand
ATACCTCCTCTGCGAGCGTGTCTTTGTGCCCCTCGTTCGGGCCGCCAGCGATCGTCAACAGTTTCGCATCACGGAGATACCGTTCAACATGCTTCTCCGTCGTATAGCCGATGCCACCATGGAGTTGCATCGCCTGATTGGCGTTGTCGACGGCAGCTTGCGTGGCATGCACCTTCGCCATGCTGAACTCCCGCGTCATCGGTTGATCCCGATCGGCACGATCGGCCGCCCGTAAGGTCAGTAACCGAGCGGTGTCGACTCGCCGAGCCATTTCTCCGACGTCCCATCTGACTCCTTGGAAGTCGCTGATCGCTTGGTCAAACTGCTTGCGGTCGCTGGTGTAGGCAACCGTATCGTCCAGCGCTGCTCGAGCGATACCGACACCTCGAGCAGGGACGTTTATGCCGGTCTGGAGCTCTCCGCGCTGAACGTATGCCTCGCCTACCGCTCCGATCCGCTGACTGTCCGGAACTCGAACGTCCTCAAGCACTCCTCTCGGGGATTTGACCGTCCTGGAGCCGAGCGTATTCCAGACCTTCTCGATCTCGAATTCGTCGGTCGACACGAGAAATGCGGTAATATTGTGTGGCCGGTCACTCTCCGGACCGGTTTTCGCGTACGTGAGTACATAATCCCCGTCGTGGAAGTTTGTCAGCCACTGCTTGTGCCCGTTCAGGACCCACTCATCACCGTTTCGCTCAGCGGACGTTTCCATCTCGAGCTTGTTACTGCCCGCATTCTCCTCGCTCATTCCCAGGACGCCGACGGTCTCGTAGGTTGCCATCGATGGGAGGTACCTTTCACGCTGGTCTTCCGTGCCATGTCGCTGGATCACCTCCGCGACGCCGAGATGCAAAGCCATGGCACCCGCGACGGGCATGAGTGCCGCTGCGAGTTCCTCGATTGCGATCGCGAGTTCCACCATTCCCAACCCCATTCCACCGTGCTGGTCCGGGATTGTGAGCCCGGCGTACCCCCGTCTACCGAGTTCGGAAAGAATCTCCGTCGGATGTTCTTCGGCTTGGTCGAGTTCGATCGCTCGCGGCTTGACTTCATTCCGAGCGAACTCTCGCATCTCGAGACGGAGATTTTCTTGATCATCGGTGAGCTGGAATCTCATTGATGCACGCCATATCTCCAAGCGGCGATCATTAAGTCTCAGGTAGTCCGGACGATACTACCGATTCTGGGACTTGGCATCTTCACCAAGCGACAGGAACTAGATTGAAATCGGATGCCGGAAGCAGCTGCTGGGGGATGACCGTACATTGGTTTGAAGACATCTTGCGTGGCCGATTCAGACACTGGGCCATAGAACGGGTGAGCGGTGGGTGATCCCCGTGTCGGCACACTCTCGACCAGTCGTGTTTGCGGATACCGATACCCGGCGGGACGACATGCACAGCACGATCGAGACGTGGATCGACGATCTGACCACCCTCGTGGACGAGGCGGCGGCCAGTGCGGAGTTCAAGGACTGGCTGGACGTCCAAAGTCGGTTCCACGACTACTCGTACCGAAACACGCTGCTGATCAAACAGCAGTGTCCCGGTGCGACACACGTTGCCGGGTATCGAACCTGGCAGGACGAGTTCGGCCGGCACGTCAAGGAGGGTGAGCAGGCCATCTGGATTTGGGCGCCGATCATCTCACAGCGTTGTCCAGAGTGCGGTAACTCGCCGGAGTATCACGAGAAAACAGAGTGTGAGTACGACGAAATTCCTCCTGAAGACTGGTCCAAAGGGCTCGTCGGATTCACGCCTGCACCGGTATTCGACATCTCTCAGACGGCCGGCGATCCACTGCCGGAACTTACTACTGCGGCGCAAGGGGATGGCACCGAGCTTGTTTCTGCACTCGTAGACGCAGCCGATGCGCTCGACCTCGATGTCCGTATTGTCGACTCGGATCAGTGGGATCATGGCGAGGCAAACGGCCGCTGTACGCGGAGGAATCCACTTTCGATGCAACCCTTGGTCGAGGTGGTGGACCGACCCAACAAAGCCGACCTCGCCAGGACGCTCATTCACGAATACGCCCACGCCCTGCTGCACTTCGATATCGAGGACCATGATGAACGTGAAAAGCGGGAGGTGGAGGCGGAGGCAGTGGCCTACGTAGTCGGCCGATACTTCGATCTTGACACATCGAATTCAGCGTTTTACCTGGCGGCATGGCGTGGCGAGGATGGCGATGTCCTGGAGAATCGGCTTGATCGCATAAGTCGGACAGCGTCGGAACTTATTGAGAGGATCGAGCGCGCGGTTGGGTAATCCACCAGGGTGGATGCGGGCATTCAGCGAATGGGTGTATCTACCGGGAACCATGGACGCTATCCATCGAACGTGCTTCGGGGGGACGATCGAGGGCATCGCAGATTCGTTCATGGAGTGGTGCCATGGCCAGTTGCTCGTATGTTTCAGCCACCGTTCTCGCTACGCGGCGATATTCCCGCGAGACAGCACTATCGTTATCGAATCGTGATCAGCCAAAAACTCAGCCAAATCCGGGCCCAATCCGGATTCACGATGTTTCTTATATATGCTCGACTGGGCCGAAGCCCCGATCGCAATGAAACACCGACTCAGTCGACGACAGTATTTGGCAGCGACTGGTTTTGTCACCGCTGGATCGATCGGAATGGCTGGCTGTAGCGGTGGGTCGACGGGCACGTTGGCAACGCAAGTGAGCGACCAGCCACGCGACATTAGCGATTTCAGCGAGTGTGTGGTCACGATCGTCGGGATGTGGTTGGGTCCGGAGGCGGCGACACCAGGCACCCAGACCGGCGACGAACCATCGGGACGAGAATACTACGAGTACGACTCCCCCCAACAGGCCGATCTCGTCGACCTACAAGGAGATGCCGCTGCACTTGTGGATGAACGGGAGCTCGATACGGCGACCTACGACTTTCTCCAGTTGGATATCGATGGAATCGACGCCGTCCTCGATGACGGAAGCGATGCAACGGTCGAGGTACCTGGTGCTGCTCCTTTGACCTTCAACAAATCGTTCGAAATTCGCGCTAACACCCGAACCGTCTTCACGGCGGACTTTACGCCCGTGAAGCGGGGCCAGGCCGGGGGATATATCCTCCAGCCAGTTCCAAGCGAACTCCAGGTCGAATACGAGGACTCGGGTTGATCATGCAACCGGATGGGACCAACGAACGTGCGATGACCGTCACTCGGCGACATGCCATCGCCGGCGGCGGTCTCGTGGCCCTGCTTGGCACGGGAATCGGAATCTCCCATTTCCTCCGGCCTGCCAGCGCCGTCCAACCAGACGTGCCAGTAGATGCTCTCCAAGAAGATGGATGGGTTGAGGGCGAGTCATCCACCGAGGTCGTGCTGGAAGATTCAGCTGGTCCTGTAACCATCCGAGCAGTCGCGGCGACCGTGCAATACCAAAACCGGCGATTGGTCGATCAGGTTCGAAATACCGAGGTGATGATCGACTATATGGGGCAGTCGACGACGCAACCCCTGGGCGACTACCTCGATGGGGAATTGAACCAACCACTCGGTGTCTTCTCGGCAACGAAAATCGACGTCACGCCACACTTGGACGAGTTACCGGCGGGTCTTGGCCAAGCGGAGGTCATGGATCCGCTCCGGGCACAAGCCCAATCGGAATTCGAGCAACAACTCGAGACCGCTGGGTTGGATGACATACGTCAGGTGAGAACCGACACTATCGATATCGACACCGGCCAGGCGGCGGAGTACTTCGAATATACAGCTGCCTACCGGATCGAAGAGACATCGACCACCGTACAGGGCGTGGAGCTTACGATCCCCTAGAAAGCCCTAGCAGTAAAGGCCCATCTGGCGGTCTGGCACAACGGTCGAAATGCGATTGTCGGTGCGGGTGCGCATCCGAACGAGAATTACGCACCAACGATCACGGAGACGATCCGGGGTGAGGAGGCGACGCTCGAATTCGATGTCGGCTTCTCACCGAGCGATCTCGAATCAGAACTCCTGGGCTATATACGGGCTGTCAGGTGATCCTGGCTCGGAACTCGCTCCTTACAGAACAGACCGATTTGGGCAATTCACGCGTGCGCTCTCCAGTCTGACTACGCGGATACCGATTGCTCGTTTCGCTCAGTAGGGTGAGGGATCGCCATCGAAAGCCGAACGGTATTGTAGGGATACTGCAATTCAGGCGAGATTCAAGCCCAATTTGGGTGAGAATGGCCATATGGTTCAAATCGGTGTCGGGGCCACTCTTAGACGGTGTTAGCTATGCACGCCAACCGTCGAACGTTTGTACGGAGTGTTGGAGCGGGAGCAATGCTGCTTGTCGGAGGTGTGGGTGCTGCCAGTGCCAGTGACGCTGAAGCCAAGCTTCGAGCGGCCCATGCCGTTCCGGATGCACCTGCTGTCGATGTCCTGGTGAATGGGGCTGTCGCTGTTGGGGGCTTGGAATTCGGCGATGTTACCGGATACCTGGAGGTGGCCGCTGGCGAATATGACATCGCTATCA
The DNA here is from genome assembly GCA_042219595.1 of Haloarculaceae archaeon. GTDB lineage: Archaea > Halobacteriota > Halobacteria > Halobacteriales > Haloarculaceae > CAYLJD01. Next base: position 6,352 of record JBDGPQ010000227.1, on the reverse strand, counting down.
ACGTCGCTGGCACGGACACGACCGTTTTCGAGACGACCGTCGAGCTCGAGGCTGACGATTATACAGCAGCAGCCATCGGTAATCTCGAGCCGGAAGGTGACGAACCTGGCTTCGGGCTCGATATCTTCACTGACAAACTTGGCGTCCTCGATAGCGGAGACGGCCGAGTGCGAGTCTATCACGGCTCGCCGGACGCCCCGGCGGTCGATGTCGCAGTCGTCGATGGCGATGGGAACCCGGCTGTGTATCTCGCACAAGAACTCGAGTTCGGTATGGCGGGCCCGAATATCGAGGTTGCGGCCGACACGTATCCGGTGGCGGTCTTCCCTGCCGGCAGTACCGATGCAGTGTTCGGACCAGTTGACGTAGAGGTTCGAGATGGTGAGGTCCTCACGGTGTTTGCCGAAGGAGAGCTCGATCCCGAAGACGATGAGCCGGGGTTCCAGCCAGTACTTGCATACGAGGAAGCTGCGCCCTTCGGTCGCGGACGCGGCCGCGGCCGGGGCCGTGGAGGCTCCTGAGGAGAGGGTGTACCAGATCGCATCGACGTGAACCAGCGTTCCTGTCAGTCCAAAGCCCTCGCAATACGGTCCATCGTCCGAATCTGTTGTCCGCCACGCCAACCAACCCCGGACGCTCGGCCACCGTCTTTAGGTGGCCCCATGCCGAGTCACGACATCAATGGAGGCGGTGCTGTGGCAGGTGCTCGCGGGTACCCGGGGCGGGCCGAATCGGGCGCGCATCATTCGCGCGCTCGAGGAGCGCCCTCGGAATGCCAACCAACTGGCCGAGGACCTCGACTTGGCCTACAAAACCACCAGGCACCACCTCGACGTCCTGGAGGAGAACGACGTGATCGAGAGCCCGGATACTGACTATGGCGCGGTCTATCTGCCCACCGATCGCGCCAAGCAGCACTGGGAGACCGTCGAAGAGATTATCGACCAAGTAGAACAATGAACGAGTTACAATCACCGACTGGCCGGTCAGACGGAGTTGAAACAGCATGACGCTGGTACTGGACGTGGCGCGGCTCGCGGCGGGGCTGAACGTCGTGCTGCTCGCCGTGTTGCTGTATGTTTGGGGCCGGAATTATCTCCAGATCCGCTCGAAGCACACCCTTGGTACTGTCGTGTTCGCGGTCCTCCTTCTCGCGGAGAATGCATTGGCATTATTCACGTATTTCAACCCCCCGAGTATGTCACTGGCAGCGGTCCGAGCGATGATGTATCTCCAGATTCTCGAAACCGTCGGTATCGCATTCCTCGTCTATGTTACGTGGGATTAAGGGATATGTCGATTGGGCGGCCGCTCGCCTCGATACCTGAGGCCGCTTTGACATACCAATGGAGGAACCAGAACAACTCTACAAAGTTTGCTTCGATACGTTGGTTCAGAGCGGAAATTCGGTAGATTACCCATACGAATTAGGTATCCGGCATATTCGACCTTATTCGATTGATTTCACTGTCGCTTAATGGCGGAGCAGGACCTCTGTCGGCAATTCCTTCAGCCTCCCACTTTGAGAAATCGATCAGCCAGTTCTTCAACGGCTATCTCAGCGATTCGAGGTGCCGCGTGCCCCGCTCTGATCCAGTTTCTCATCCACAAGGATATCGATCAGTCCGAAGAGGAAACTCAGTGCCACCGCCGCTCCAAAGCCCCCGATTACGATGAAGACGAACCACCGATTGAGACTCGACATTGATCGCCGCAAGGCCTGATTGAGTAGCCACACCGTAGCCGTCGAAACCACCATAATCCCGATTGCCCCGATGAAACCGAAGCTCACAGCTCGTGCGAGTCGCATAGTCTGACTACCATAGCCCCCGGAAAAATTGTTTCCAAAGATGAGTCTTTTCTAGTCTATGATTTCACATAGTGCGAGTGCTTATATCTCAGTGATCATGGCAATCTGCATGCGATTCGATAGTGAAGGTCATCCCGCTAGATTCCAATCGGTCAATCAGTGGTAGCCCAATTCCGGAAGCCGCTGTCAGCACTCCTCCGTCGAATGGACTCTCGATATCACCGGTTGCGAGACATATGGCGGATTCTCCCAGCATCCGCGCAGCACTCCCGTAGCCGGGGTCCCGATCCCCCGCCACACTGCCCTCAATTCTGAACGATGCGCCCGAATCGGGTATGGTACCAGTGCCAACCAATCGAACGCTGAACCAGAACGCCTCGATCGTGTCCTGAGAAGGCCCCTCGCCTGGATCCGGAAGGACATACGTGTCGACCAGGTTTCGAATCGGTCGGACCGACATCGCCCCGATGAAGGCACCAAGCCCGACGGATTTTGCGAGGGCAAGAGATGCGCCGCCAAAGCCACCTCCGGTCGGTGTCACCTCACTATACTCAAAGTCCCGGCCCCAAGGGTAGCCCAGTACTGCGTTCGTACGACGTACGATTTTCTCGTTGATACCTGCCATCACAAACGGTGCTGTCCACTGGTCCGTGAGCGAATCATACGCCGGACGCAATTGGACGCCCGTATCGGGGCCGGTCCGTTCGCCGTTGGGCGCTAACGAGTAGGGATTATCAATCGTCTGGCGAATCTGTCTATCTTTGGCCCTGGTCGCATAGAGGTTTTTCATGCTGGCCATCGTCCCGCCGCTGGTGGCCTTTGCCATCTTTGAGAGCTCGAATGATGGACTGGTTATGTAGGCACGAACACGGGAGCACGGTGTCCCGAATTCATCTTGCGCGTGGTTTTGGATGAATAACGTCCCCAGATCACTCGGTATCGAGTCGAAGCCACAGCCATGGACGATCCGGACTCCCTTATCACGAGCACGGTCGTGATGTTCATCGATCATCCTCTGGATCCAGTGGATCTCTCCAGATAGATCGCAGTAGTCAGCCTGCTGATCAACACACGCTGCGACGAGTTCGGATCCGTATTCCGCGTAGGGACCCACTGTGCTACAGACCACGGAGGTTTGTTCCGCGATAGTATTGAGGCTCTCTCGGTCGAACGCATCTCCGATCAGGATATCTACGGTCGCCAGTTGAGGATCGATCTCTTCGAGATTTTCGCGGACCGTCGTCAGCTTCTCAGGATCCCGACCGGCGATGGCCCACTCCAAATCAACAGCCAGCCGTTCGGCGAGATGCTCTGCGACCAACTGTCCTGTGAACCCGGTCGCACCCCAGAGAACGATGTCGTAGTGATGCCCGTTCTCGGGCATGGACGAATCACTCAGGATCTGGCGGGTTAAATCTCCGGCCGAGTCGATACCGGGCCCCGATGACCAATGGAACGCGTCTAATGGCACAGAGCTTTCGGCTTGCCTCTTAGAACTCTTCTGAGGCATTGATACCGTGTGGAATTGGACGGCGGGTCCGTGGCGGCAATCTCCGACCGTTCTGTAGAATGCGCTGGTTGGTAACATTTATCATACTAGGTCACACATTACACCGAGGGAGTTCCCGGTATGAGGGGGGGAGTGTGGATGGCATCCGAGAGACACCGTTGGATGAGGTATTCGAAGCATCTCTCGTATTGTCCACTATTGCGCTCAATGAATCGACAGCATCGTCGTTCGCTTCCCCTCGCTCAAATATCCTCAGCGGAGGCTCGATTCGGATTCTCTATACTCGCATGACATCCAGCGATCGCGTACTCACCAGAGATGTCGTACCGATATTTCTCGGGGCCATTTTCTCGATTCTCAGTTTGGTTTTCATAGCGTATCTGATTGGAGGGTTACTACTTATCAAACATATTTTGTTTGGAACACCATTTACCCTCATCTCATTTTTTCTTCTGATTTTCGCTGGGGGCTTGATACGTGGGGCGGAAAATTTGCTCATCGCCGCCGATCGCGACACTGGGGGCCTTGTGGCAGGATTTGTAATATTCTTCACGGCATATAATCTCCTCTTCTGGCTCGTAATACTCCCGTATTTGGCAATGATATTCTTCGGCAGCTCAAGGGACATTCCAACGTACGCCGAATCACTCGATTTCATTAGCCGTATGTCAATCGAGACTGTTTGGGGCTTGATTTGGTTTCTACCGATTCTTTTCGTTTCGATCCTCGGTACGCATTCGGCCAGTAAGAGAACCAAGGATGAGCAACTCACAAGCAGTAAAATCCGCGATACGCTACGTGGGCTCGGTCGTTACCTGTCCGGATTACCACGGGCGCTGCATAACAGTCTCAGAAAATTTTGGGTCCATATAGTTTATTTCCTGATTCTGATGCTTGCTACCTTCGCCGGTCCGTTAGTGTTAGATCTAAGTAGTCGAATGTTACTCCCACTCATTTTGGCTATTGGGGGCGCTCCGATCGTCTCAGGATTGATTATGACCCGCTCCGGGAGAATCGGGACCAGCCTGCTGGTAGGCATTGTTCCAGCCGTTTGGGTGACTACCGTCGGCATTATACAATGGTACTCTGAGATCACATCCACTACCTGGTCCGAGACAGTTCGCTCGAAGCCGTCGATAATAGATTACATTCCCCTTGACATCCTACCATGGTTGGTGGGCGTTGGTCTGGGTAGCGCGGTCCTCGGAATTATAATCGGTTCAGGATACAGATGGCTCTCTTGAGTTACTCGTTTTCTGCTGATACAGCAGCGGATTGTCGGGAAATACCGTGTTCACGAGCTCGGGCGAACACAGTAGGTATGTCGTCACGGCGCCAGATGAGTATTGCAATGCCAAGGACGAGATACAGGCCGCTGAAGAGCATGAGGCCATCGTAGGTCTGAAAGAACGGAAGGAACTGGAAGGCGAATAATCCGAGAAGAGCGACTGCTTCTCGGATGCTGATCTCGAAGTTGACGAGGAGGGTTACGGCGAAGAAACTCTGTGCCGCCGTCAACCAAATTTCGCCCGCCTGTTTCTGACTGAACTGGAGGACACCATAGTGGCCCAGCGAGATACTATAGACAACCACAAGCGTTCCGATTAGGAGGGTCCATTGATTCAACTTCGAGGAGATGAGTGCATTGAATGCAGATGTTGTTCGGAGCTTCCGCACGAGATAAGCAGTGGCGATAAATTCCGGACTTTCGCTGGCGAATGGCGCAACCCATTGGATCATAAAGAACGACGATAACCCGAGTCGTGGGCCGAGTGTCTCCAATCCCTTCGCAAACGGTTTCACTGCGATGAGTATGACGAATCCTGAGAAGGCGAACATTACCAATACAGCTACTATCCGGCGGAATCGCGGTTGCTTTTGCAGATATCCCGGTACCCCCAGTTGCGGTTCATGCGTCGTCTCCCCTCGAAGAATGATCACGACATATCCGCCATACAGTCCAACCAAAATGATCGCGTCAAGCGCATCGATACCACCTAAGAATGGAATGAACAATGCGTAGATCGTGGCCGCACTGAGAAACAGAATTTCGATGCTAATGCGCGGTTCCAAGCGGACTGAGTCAGCAAGAAATCCACCACGCCGAGTCACTGCTTCATCATTGGTTGTCCGGGCGCGATAGATAGCGTACAGGGCGATGATCGACCATCCGAGGCCGACGAGGATTCGGTTGGCACCAGTCATATTCGCGACTGCCAGATTGGCGGCGGTTTCTGAGGCAGGTGTTCCCGGTGCGACTCCTGCTTCCCATGCATAGAGTGCGTCGACAGCGTACTCCGGCGCAACCGCGATGATAGCAAGAACTGCCAGTGCGAATGACCGTGGAACGTCCACCTCTGCAGTTTCCGCAGCCCATGTCAACACGAACGCGGCTCCGATAACTGCGACACCGCTCGTGAGGATGACGGCTGACACTGGGAGTGATGGGACGAGCCCCAGTCCCCGAATCAACAACCATGGAATGGTTAGAGCGATAACGCCGGCAAGCGCCAGGAGGGGATGCCGCAGCCGACTGCTCATACCGAGAGCCAATACGTTCGGATAGTTATATCGAGGGATGCAAATCCTCAACCTTCAGTGAAGGATAGATCTACCCCAGGCGGTTCTCCCCACCGGAATGGTACAAGATTCGGGATGCTGAAGACCCAATCAAATGCCGATGCGTTAGGAGGACCCAGAGTTGATCGGCTGATGGCGAGAGGCCTGAATTGGAATCGTCATTGAGATCGATACGTATCTTTGAATCAAATCTGAATGCAGCTATGATCGAACCTTCGCACTTCCGTCTGATGCAAATATTGCGTAGCATCGAATTCAGGCCCAGCGTGTGTACTTCCCGGTCTTCTGCACTGTCAGTTTAGCAACTCCAGATCAGTGCAACAGGCTGCCTCCAACGATATAGAATGGGGAACCGACACTCACTTTCGCATCCAGTAGAATTTCTACGGTAGCATACACTATAAGCTATGACAAAAGTATTTACCTAACAAGAACGTAGTGGTGGTATGGGA
>JBDGPQ010000079.1:0-10939 GCA_042219595.1 Haloarculaceae archaeon | reverse complement strand
CGCTTGGTGGGTCAGTGGCTGGGATCGGCATCTTTTACGGCACGGTCAATCCGGCGGTGGGGTGGATCACGCACGAGTTCCATAGCGTCGTCTTTGGGTTTGCGTTCGTCGGTGTGCTATCAGTAGTGCCGGAGGACTGGCCCGACGGCTACGGGATGACCCTAGTAGTTGGGCTACTGTGGGCGACGTTTGTCTGGCTGGTCGCGGCCAGCTTCGTTGCCCCGGTGTGGCTCCAGCTCAGCGGCGTACCGGTGGACGTCCCGAACTTCTCCACCCGGCTGCTCGCAAGTCATCTGGTGTGGGGCGCGACGCTCGCGATCACGACCGCTCTCGGGTATCGAACACTCCAGCCGCGCCTCTCGGCGTTTGCGGAAGAGGACCACTTCGACCGATCCTGAGTTGGTACTGTCACGCGCGCGACGGCCTGCACTCAGGAATACCAATCACTGTTCTAGGTCGTACTTCTCCTCGACATCGAGGGAGCGATCCCTGTGCATGTCTTGCTCGGACCCTCCATGGACCGAGAGTAGCACCACTGGTTCCGTACCCACACACCGGTACGTGTGCTTTTCACCGGGGTCGAAGAACGCAGCGTCATACCGATCGAGAATGCGCTCCTCATCTTCGCCCTTCGTCCGCACACCAAGCCGGCCCTCGAGGACAACGTACGTCTCTTCAGTTTCGTGGTGGTGAAAGCCACGGGACCGGTTGCCCGGCTCGAGCCGCACAAGCGCGACTTCGCTTGTTTGCGCGCCGGTATCCTCGCCCACGAGGCTCCACGCCACCCGACTGTAACCTGGTTCTGTCGCCTTTGGAAGATCCCACGATGGATTCACCTTCGCGTGTCGCGTTACGTGCACAGCACTCCCACACCCGGCCGAATGAAAACTCTGGGGCTCGCGTTAGGCTTTAAGGCCGCGCCCGCCGCCCGAATGCCAATGGGCTTCCATACATACGACGTTGATCGTGCGGACCGACTCGAGGAGGAGAGTCGGTACGAATGGTGTTCCGCCGAGGAACTTCGTTCAGTACTAGCGCCATCGGCGGGCGAGGTTGTGGCTGACCTCGGGAGCGGCACTGGCTTTTATACCGATGTCATTGCCCCGTGGGCTGGTACAGTCTACGCGATCGACGTTCAGACCGAAATGCACAGCATCTACGGTCACAAGGGCGTTCCGGATAACGTCCGCCGGCTGACTGCCGAGGTGGCCGATCTCCCGCTCGCGACGAATAGCCTGGACGCGGCCTACTCGACGATGACCTACCACGAATATGCCACCGAGGAGGCTCACTCCGAACTCGCGCGGGTCCTCCGCCCCGGCGGGCGTCTCGTTACTGTCGACTGGTCACGCCATGGCGACCGCCCCGACGGGCCTCCCCTGGATCAGCGGTACGATCTCGGCCACTGCATCGCTGCGACGGAAGCGGTTGGATTCACGATCGACCGCGCGGTCTCACGCACCGAAACCTTCCTCTGCCGGGCGATCCGGTAAGGCAACGCTTTTCTCCCCCGTATCGGTGGCGACCCTATGGTCAGAGGCAAGCTCTTTCGGGACTTCACCGTCGGCGAAACGTACACGACGGCGTGGAAGACGGTCATGGAGGGACACTTCACCGACTTCGTGAACCTAACCATGGTCGAGGAGCCGCTATTCGAAAACAGGCAATTCCTCGAAGAACACTCACCCTACGACGACTGGATCGTGCCGGGAATGCTGACGGGATCCATGGCGCTTGGGTTGTTCAGCCGGTCGGGATGGCTCGAGGATACCGGTCTCGCCATGATGGAATGGGACGCCAGCTTCGAGGCACCAGTGCATGTGGGCGATACGATGCGCGCCGAGATAGAGGTAGTCGACACGCATCCGACGAGCCGTGACGAGGGAGGTGTCGTCGAACTCGAGTGGGACGTCCACACCCGGGAAGAGGGCACGGTACTGACCGTCGAGAGTTCACACTTTATTCGCAAGGAGGAGTAGGACCGAGAGCGTTAAGCGGCGTCCGGGGGCAGTCGGGGGTATGCGTGGACTCGACAGCAAGGTCGCGCTCGTGACCGGCTCAGGACGGGGCATCGGCAATGGCATCGCGACCCGACTTGCAGAGGAGGGTGCGACAGTCGCCGTCAATGACGTCGAGGACGACCGAGCCGAAGAGGCCGCGGCTGCGCTCCGGGATGACGGCTACGAGGCGCTCGCAGTGCCATTCGACGTTACTGATCCGACCGCTACGGCGGATGGTGTGGAGACCGTCATCGATGAGGAGGGCCAACTCGACATCCTCGTGAATAACGCTGGATGGGACCACATGGACTTCTTTACGGATACCGAGCCCGAACTCTGGGACCGGATCGTCGACATCAACTACAAGGGCCACCTCAACACCGTCCACGCCGCGGCGGACCACTTTATCGAGCGGGAGACCGGGAAGATCGTCGGTATCTCCTCGGACGCGGGCCGGGTTGGTTCGATGGGCGAAGCGGTCTACGCCGGTGCGAAAGCCGGCGTGATCGGCTTTACAAAGACGATGGCGCGGGAGCTGGCCAGATACGACGTCCAGTGTAACGTTGTCGCGCCTGGCCCGACGGATACGCCACTTCTCGATGACATGCAAGCCGAGAGTGAATTGGCACGAAAGATCCACGGGAGTATGGTTGACCAGGTGCCGCTGGGTCGGCTCGGAGAACCCGAAGATATCGCCGCTGGCGTCGCGTTCCTCGCTTCGGAGGACGCCGACTATATCACCGGCCAGGTGCTGTCCGTCTCCGGCGGCCTGACGATGTGTTGAGCTACTCCGGCTCGTCGATCACGTTGTCCGCAGCCAGCGCAGCGATCTCGTCCTCCGTATAGCCCGCGTCGGCGAGCAACGTCCGGGTGTCCTCACCCAGCGCGGGATGTGGCTCTCGAATCCATTCCCGATCCGTTCCCGTGGCGATCGGTGAATTCACTAACGCCACCTCTTCCCCGCCGATCTCGCGGTATTCCAAAAGGTCCCGTTCCCTGACCTGTGGGTCTTCCCAAACTTCTTCCAAATCATTGACCGGCGCGACGGGGACCTCAGATGGATCGAATGTCTCGAGCCACTCGTGGCGGGGGCGCTCCGCGAACACTCCGGCCACGCGCTCACGAACTCGCTCGGCACGCTCGCCCTCCGGGCGGTGGTCGTCTGGATTTGCGAGGTCCTCCATGCCGACTGCCGTACAGAAATTTTCCCAGAAGTGGTACTCCATTGCCCCCAATGTGATATATCGATCATCGGCCGTCCGGTACACACTATAGCACGGGAATTTTCCGGAAGGGAGCGTCCCGCCTCGGCCAGGTGTTTCCCCGTCCGGATTGAGTGTCTCGCCAGCGTACAACTCCATCCACGATACGATGGTATCGGTCATCGGAACATCGAAGTACTCCCCCTCACCGGTCGCCTCGGCCTGATACAGGCCGAACATGAGAGCGAGGGCCGCCATCATTCCCCCAGCAAAGTCCGCCACCGGCACTCCGGGAATCGTGGGCGGGCCGTCGGGGTGACCCGTCATTCCCAGCAGTCCGCCAATGCCGATGTAATTGAGATCGTGTCCGGCCCATTGTTCGTATGGGCTCTCTTGACCGTATCCGGTTAGCGACACGTAGACGATGGACTCGTTCCGTTCGCGGACGGTCTCATAGCCGATCCCAAGGCGCTCGCAGACCCCCGGGCGAAAGCCTTCCAGGATCGCGTCGGCCTCAGCGGCGATGTCCAGGAATGCTTCCCGCCCGCGGTCGTCTTTGAGGTCGAGCGAGACGCTCTGCTTGTTCCGATTGAGAATCGAGAAAATGTGGCTATCACCGGTCGGGACCGACGGTTCTTGCTCACGCATATAGTCGCCGCGGCCGGGTTGTTCGATCTTGACGACCTCCGCGCCCATGTCTCCCAACAGCTGTGTGCCGTATGGGCCGGGCAGTAATCGCGAGAGGTCAAGAATGCGAGCGCCATCAAGCGGGTATGACATACGCTCCCTGCTACAGAGCCGCAGTTAACCCTTGGGTCTCAGTTGAGATCGTGCGCTGCCGGAGTGTGTGCGTTCCTGCATTCTCGGTTGCTTGACCACCCAGGTGACACCAGTCATTCGTGTGTGGCGATTCTGAAGCACCCAGTCATGGAGAGGTTGCCATTCACTCGACCTAGGTCAAATGCGGCAAGCCCTTCTCCTTGAGAACTGACGCGATCTGGTTCTTCACGATCTCGTCCGTGCCGCCGGCGATCCGGCGGGCACGGGCGAAGCGGTACAGATATTCCAGCGGATGGCCCTGCTGATAGCCATTGGCACCGTGAACCTGCAGGGCCTCGCTCACTACCTGTTCGATCATGCGTGCGGAGTGCAGTTTCGCGATCGAGGCCGCCATCCGGTCCGGCGGCTCGCCTGTTTCGCGCGCTTGCTGCGCAAGCTGATGGACGTAGGCCCGTGATAACTCGATCTCGGTGGCCTGATCGGCAAGCTTCCACTCGATGCCTTGGAAATCACCGATCGGTTGGCCGAACTGCTCTCGGTCAGTGGCATACGCCAGTGCTTTATCCATCGCACAAAGCGCCACGGCGTTCGACATCCCCGCAAGAAAGACGCGCTCCCAGTTTAACGACTTGAGTTGCTCCTTGAAGGCGTCCCGACCACGAACCAGGACATGGTCCTCCGGGACGACGACGTCGTGCATGAAAAATTGGGTCTGCGTATATCCCATCATATTCGTGAAATGTTCGCCGATCTCTACGCCGTCGGCGTCGAGGTCCATAACAACGCTCCCCAGACCGTCATCGAATTTTACCCAGACGACCGTCGCACGGGCATCCGGAACGCCGCTGACCCAGAGCTTCTCCCCATTCATGACCAGCTCGCCGTTTCGCTCCTCGACGGTTGTGCCCATGTTCGCGACGTCCGATCCCGCTTCAGGCTCGGAAATCGCCGTGATCACGGCGTCTTCCCCCGCGACGAGCCCGGGGAGGTACTTCTCTTTGAGCGCCTCACTTCCGAACATGTCGATCGCTCGTGAGGGTATCATGTTGTGGGAAGCGAGCTTGTAGGCGGTGTCCGGACAGACCCGGCCCACGACTTCGAGCAGCAGTAGCGCCTCCATTTCAGAGAGCCCGCCACCGCCGTATTCCTCGGAAATCTCCATGCCGAGGTACCCACGGTCGGCCAGAGTTCGAAAGTTCTCCCAGGGCATCTCGCCCTGCCACTCGCAGGCCTTCTCGGCGAATTCGGACTCCGCAAGGTCCCGCAGTGAGTCAACGATCATCTCCTGTTCGGCAGACAGCGACAGCATGGCCCCCGCGAGGGGCACCGCCGGCAAAAGCCTGTCTGGACGTGATCCGGTGAGGTGACTCAGTCCCGGCGGAGTAACCCTACGGAGCTAGCGCTAGATCGCGCCTTCATCTCGCAGCCGATCGAGGTCCGTCGCCTCATAGCCGGCGTCCCGGAGGACGGCCTCGGTATCCGCCCCAAGCGGCTGCGGGGGCCGCCGAGCCTCAAGCTGTTCCCCATCGAACCGGGCCGGGTGTCGCACGATCGGGATCGTGTCTTCCATCGGTTCCGCACCGAGGTTTTCGAGCAATTCTTCGGCTTCAGCGTACGGATCCTCCCACGTGGAGAGGGTATCGTGGAGGGGGCCACAGGGCACACCGTGCTCTCGGAAGACGGACACCCAGTGATCGGTCGACCGGTCGCCGATGATGGGGTCGACGATCTCATACAGTAGGTCCTTGTGCTCTTTGCGATCGGCAAGCGTTTCGAAGCGGCTGTCTTCGACCAAGTCTTCGCGGCCGACCGCCGCACAGAAGTCGGGCCACATCGAGTTACCGACGACACAGGCCGCGACGTAGGAGTCGGTGGTCTCGAATACTTTGTATGGGACCGCGTTCGGATGTTCGTTGCCACTCCGTGGGAGGGGTCGATCCTCGACGAGGCTTTGGGAGGCCCGTGGTCCGAGCCACGATGTCAGGGCATCAAACATCGGGATCTCGATATGACCGCCATCCGTCTCTCCGACATCGCGGCCGTAGAGTCCCGCGATCATCGCCTCTGCAGCATACGACCCTGGCGCAATATCTCCGAGGGGTAACCCGGAAAAGATCGGCGGTCCATCGGGCTCGCCGGTGATACTCATCGCCCCGCTCATCGCCTGCATGATCATATCGTAGGCGGGATAGTCCTCGTAGATCGATCCGCTGGCGAATCCCCGAATCGAGCAGTACACGAGGTCGGGATTAACTTCCCGAAGCGCGTCGTAATCGATCCCGAGTCGCTCCGTCGAGCCGTGTTTGAAGTTTTCCGCAAGGACGTCCGCAGTCTCGGCGAGGTCTAGGAGTGCCTCACGACCGGCGGCCGTCGAAAGATCGAGCGTGACCGACCGTTTGTTCCGGTTCAGCGACGCCCATTGAGCGCTGACGCCATCGACAAACGGGTCGAATTCCCTGTAAATATCGCCGCCGTCGGGGTGCTCGACCTTGATCACCTCCGCACCATAATCCCCGAGATGCATCGTCGCGAGCGGGCCCGCGATGATCTGTGTGAGATCGAGGACGCGGACGCCGTCAAGGGGTTGCATACTCCGGCCCATGGCGGAAGACTCTCTTAAGTGCTGGCCTCCCGACGGGCCGACACCGGCCCTGGAACGATCACATATAGCCGAGATCGCGTAGCCGTTCCATCAGATCCTCCTTATCCTGCGCGCGTCCGGCACGCTCAGTGGTATTGGCCATGTCCTGCAGCCATGCCGGCACGTCCTCGGATTTTTCCGTACTGACTTCGCTGCCGAGTGACCGGAAGCCAGCGAAGTACTTTGGCGACACCGGAATATCTTCCTGCGTCAGGGAGCCGGGCAGGTCATCGGCACCCTGAGGCACATACCCATCCTCTGGATATCCCGCGACGGTGTCGGGAACCACGTAGTTCCAGAATGCCTCCCAGACATCGGGCTCCGCAAACTGCAGGATGGGTTGGATGCGGTCGTGGGGCGGATAGATGTCGGGATCATGCCGCGGGGAGAAAAACGTCTCATCCGCGCGAGCCTCCTGCTCGTCCCAGCGGACGCCAGAAAGGACGCCATCGACCCCATGCTCCTCCAGCGTCTCGTTGAGAGCAACGGTTTTCAGCAGGTGGTTGCCGACGTAGGTGTCGAGCAGGAATGGAAAGGTCTCCTCCTCGTATTCGAGGATCTCTCGAACGTGATGCTGATTGTGCTCGGAAAGGGCATCAACGGGGATGTCGTCACCCGGCTCGAGGCCGTGTTCCTCCACATACTGGCCCACATCCTCGTTCCGGGCGTAGATCACGTCCAAGTCCCAGTCGTCGGCCCAGCGATCGACGAAATCGTGGATTTCATCAAAGTGCTGATAGTGATCGATAAAGACGACCGGTGGCACCTCGAAACCGAACTCACGGGCGACTTCGCGAACGAAATACAGTGTTAGCGTCGAATCCTTCCCGCCGGTCCACATGACGACCGGGGTGCGATATTGATCGAGACCGGTACGCGTGACCTCGATCGCTTTCTGAATTTTCGCCTGCAGACTCGGATAGTCGTCTGGCTCCTGGCCCTCACCATCGGTATAATCCACATCGAGGTAGTCCGGGAACGTATCGGTCGTAGCCATAATGAGATATAATTATACCGGGTCAAAAGCGCTTCGGGATCCGCATCGTTGATGCCGGAAGAGCGATTATCCCGGGTAGATGGCGACGTTGGCGGTCGATGGCGACGACCTCTGGTACGACGATACGGGCGATACTGCCCGACCGATCGTGTTTCTCCATGGCGCGTGGAGCAATGCCGACGCATGGGATCAGCAATGGAAGGCCTTTGGATCGGAGTACCGCGTGATACGCATGGATCTGCGCGGCCACGGCCGCACGGGGCCGACGGAGCCGCGGCGGTACACCGTCGAACTGTTCGCCGATGATCTGGAGGCGCTTGTCGAGACGCTCGACCTCGAGGCGCCCATTCTCTGTGGACTCTCGATGGGAAATATCGTGATTCAGGAATTCCTCGATCGCCATCCCGATCGAGCAGCGGGCGCAGTGCTCTGTGGTCCCGCCCGGTCGATGCCACCCATCGAGTTGCCGGCCGCAACGAAGCTCTTCGGACCGCCACCCGCGATGGGCACATCGCTCTCCCTCACCGGCTCGAAACAAACCTTTCGGGCAATGTTGCGGAGCATACGCGCCGCTCACGGCGGGCCCTGGCTTGCGGTCGATCCGGACGTTCGGGAGCAAGCCATCGAGGCCGCCGGCGAGATGGCCACGGGCGAGTATCGAAAGGTATTCCGCGCGTTGTACGCCTACGACCCCCCGACGTTGTCCCACGTTCGTACGCCGACGATGGCGATTTATGGGCGCCATGAGTCCCCGCTCGTCAAACGCCAGGGTCGGCGTGCCGTCGACGAGGTTGGCGACGGTCCCGTCGTCGCTGTCGACGATGCTGCGCACCTTGTGAATCTCGATAATCCAGCGGGCTTCAATTCGGCAGTCAATGAGTTCTTGACGCGGTACCCGTAATCCCGCCAATAGCGCCGCCAAGGCCGCCGCACACACCGGGGACAGCGATGGCAGCGATCGCTGCCGCCGGAAGCGGGGCTGGACCAACCGTGGCTCCGGCGACCGAGACGGAAAATACCACTGTGCCGGCGATCGCGAGCACGAAATACCCGGGGAGAACAAGCAGGCCGGCGATGATCCCTTCACCGGCGTTTGTCGCCCCCGCGTACCGGCTAGTTGCCAACCCGGCCGCGATGAGTAAGCCGACGGGAACGATGTAGAGGAGCGGCGTGAATCCCCCATCCCCGCCGATGAAGGACGTCGTCGAGGTCCCCAGGATTGGAATGTCCGATACAACCGTGTTCACGAGATGCGCATTGAAAAACACCCATCCGACCATCTCGTAGGTCGCGGGTTGGCCTTCGAACGCCTCGATTATCCGGTTGAGGGCGGAATCGCGGAGGGTAGGGGCTACGATAAGGAACGTAAGGACGTATCCGATCAGCCACGCCGCTACCCCGCCAGCGCTGCCAGCGACGAGCAGCGGACGGTCGATGCTCCGGCCAGCTGTGCTTCTCTGGGATGACATACGCGCAGAGCAATGCGACCCGGACGGAAAGGTCGGTGGCATGATTACCGCGGATTGCCCTCGGATTCGGCCCGATTGCCCGGCCAAATCCTTTTCGCAGTGCGCCGCGAGCGAGCCGCCATGTTCGATCCCTACCGGTCCGCAGCTGATATTGCCGCCGACGTCCAGACGGGCGCCCTCGATCCCTTGGACGTCGTCGACGCGACCCTCGATCGGATCGACGATCGCCGCGATAGAACGAACGCGTTCATTACGGTGTTAGATGAGGATGCACGAGAGCGCGCCGAAGCGGTGCGGAACGCGGTCGAAGCTGGCGAGGAGTTACCACTGGCCGGCGTTCCCGTCGGGATGAAGGATCTCGCAGAACGCAAGGCTGGTGTTCCGGCGACCGAGGGGTTCCCAGCGCTCTCGGACAATGTGGCCACGGAGACCAGCGAGACGATCCGCCGCCTTGAGGCCGCCGGGGCGATCGTCGTCGGTACGACGAATACCCCCGCACTCGGGCATACAGTCCGAACGCTCAATGACCTTGTTGGGCCCACCGGGACCCCGTTTGATCCAGACTATAATGCCGGTGGTTCTTCTGGCGGCTCCGGCGCGGCGCTGGCGGACGGGCTCTGCACGCTCGCGACCGGATCGGACGTCGGTGGCTCCTTGCGGAACCCTGCCTCCTGCTGTGGCGTCGTCGCAGTCAAACCGTCGGCCGGCGTTGTGCCGAGTGCTTCGCCACAGAACGCTTTCGGGCATCACTCACCAGTCTCCGTTCGCGGTCCGATGGCCCGCGATATCGACAGTCTCGCCCGGATGCTCGACGTGATGGCCGGCGCGGCATCGGTCGACCCCTTCGCAATACCTGCAGACCGCGAATATAAAGCGGCCGCAGAACCGACTGACCCAGCGACGCTCGATCTAGCGTATTCACCCGGTCTCGATCTCTTTCCCATCGACCCGACCGTCCGAGCGTCGATCGAGACGACGCTCGACGAGCTCGAAGGCGAGGGTGCGACCGTCGATCGGATCTCTATTGATGGCCCCGACCGACACACCGTTAATCAAACTTACAAACTCACCTCGACGACCTACTTTGCCCGTTCGATGGAGGCGTTGCGGCGGGAAACCGGGATCGATCTCATGGCGGAATACCAAGACGACCTTCCGGATGTCTTAGTAGCCATGGTGGAAGTCGGCCGCAGCCACGATATGTCGGAATATGCGATGGCGGATTTTCCGCGGACGGCGCTCTATCACGCCATCGAAGCAGTATTCGAAGAATATGACGCCCTCGTGTGTCCGACGCTCGCAACGCCCCCGCTGACCCATGATGAGCCGATTCCGGAGGAGATCGATGGTGTCGAAACCCACGGAATGCCCACGGATTGGGCGACAGGATGGGTCTTCAATCTGACCGGCCATCCGGTCGTGAACGTGCCCGCCGAGCCGGTCAATGGACTGCCGGTCGGAATGCAAGTGGTCGGGCCGACGTTTTCTGAGCCCCGGCTGCTTGGAATCGCTGCAACCGTTGAGGAGATTGCACCCTGGTCGTACCCTCAATGATGCCGTGGGACTGGTGAGAGATCGCCGCGGGCTGATTCGACCATCGCGTCACGCTCTGCCGGAGTCAGCGGCTCGAACTCGCGAGCTGCCTCGAGAATCGGCTGGACGAGGCGTGGATCCCCGGCGTTCGTCACTGTCGTGAGTCCGCCGGAGAGGGCAAATCGAAAGCGATCAGCGATCACCTCCGGGTCATCGACCGGCTCATACCACGTTCGGTACGGTCGTTCCTCGCGCGGTCGATCGTCGTTCCAGGGGGCCTTCGCGAATGCCTTGATACCGATCGTCCCGAGGTCGTG
>JBDGPQ010000144.1:1040-11149 GCA_042219595.1 Haloarculaceae archaeon | reverse complement strand
TCTCGCCGTCTTGGACGTCTGGCTTACCGTGGCCGGCCTTGAGGCGGGACTTACGGAGGGCAATCCCATTGTGGCACTCCTGCTCGCCGAGGTCGGGATCGTGAGCCTGTTCGTTCTCAAGGGCTGGGCGCTCGGGCTCGCGGCGAGCCTTCGGCAGTGGCGGCCACGGTGGGGCCCCTGGATCGCGCTCGGATTGGCGCTGCCATGGTTCGTTGCTGTGACGGTCAATCTGTCGTTGCTCGCGCGTTGAACCCGTTCACCGTCTTTTTCAGCGCGCCACCCGGATCCGGGGTATGGCTGATGAGGTTAATCCGTTCGAAAGCCTCCAAGAGCAGGTTCGGGACGCTGCAGCTCATCTCGATATTGATGCCGGCGAATTGGAACGATTGAGCCGTCCTGAACGGGTATTGGAGTTGAACCTCTCGCTCCGACGGGACGATGGCACCATCGAGACCGTCCGGGCGTACCGTGCGCAGTTCGACGGCTCTCGCGGGCCGTATAAAGGGGGCATCCGGTTTCATCCCGATGTGACGAGGGCTGAGGTGAAGGCTCTCTCAGGATGGATGGTCTACAAATGTGCCACCGTTGATATTCCCTTGGGCGGCGCAAAAGGTGGCATTGCAATCGATCCAGACGACTATTCAACAGCGGAACTCGAGCGGCTGACTCGAGCATATACGACTGAACTCCGTCCACTCATTGGAGAGGACCGCGACATTCCGGCTCCCGACGTGAATACCGGTGGTCGGGAGATGAACTGGATCAAGGATACGTACGAGACGCTCGAACGAACAACCGAGCCTGGGGTCGTTACTGGGAAGTCACTCTCGAGTGGTGGGAGTGCCGGACGTGTGGACGCAACCGGCAGGTCTGTAGCGATCGCTGTGCGGGAAGCCATGGGATATCTCGATCGGGACCTCTCGGGCGCAACCGTCGCGATTCAGGGGTACGGTAATGCGGGCTCGGTCGCAGCCCGACTCCTCGACGAAGCCGGCGCCCGTATCGTCGCCGTCAGTGATTCGAGCGGTGCTATGCACGCTGCTGACGGCCTGGATCCGGTTGCTGTCAAGGATCATAAGCGCGACACTGGGAGTGTGATTGACTTCGAAGGTGCAGATCGCCGGCTCACGAACGATGAACTCCTTACACTCGACGTTGACGTTGTCGTGCCAGCGGCGCTCGAAAACGCTATCGATGCGTCGCTCGCACGCGATGTCCGCGCGGATGTGATAGTTGAGGCCGCCAACGGTCCGCTCACGCCGGATGCCGACGATGTGCTCGCTGACGCTGATGTGCTCGTTGTACCCGACATTCTCGCCAACGCAGGGGGCGTGACCGTTTCTTACTTCGAATGGGTCCAAAATCGCCAGCGGTTCGCATGGACCGAGCAGCGTGTCAACGAGGAACTCGAAGACATCATCGTCGACGCATTCGACGCACTGGTTCGATCGTTCGAGGAACGGGACGCGTCCACCTTGCGCATCGCCGCGTATATTCTGGCGATCCAGCGCGTTCGTCAAGCCGCCACCGAAGCCGGCGTGTGGCCCTGAGACGACGGGCGTATCACTCAACAGGCCCGAGTGCCCCTATGGAGACGTTCGAGCGCTCGACATATGTCGCGGCCCCCCTCGAGCGCGTCTGGGATTTCCATTCGACCGTCGAGGGTCTCGAGGCATTGACACCAGGATGGATGGGCCTGCGTGTTGAGGCCGTCCGCGGTCCGGATGGTTCACCCGACCCCGATGTCCTCGAGACTGGTGCAGAGATTGCGCTCTCCACGTCCGTGGCCGGTGTTGGGCCGCAGCAGCGGTGGACGTCGCGGATCGCCGCTCGGGACTGGACCCACGGCGCCGCCTATTTCCGCGATGAAATGTTAGCGGGCCCGTTTCCGGAGTGGGAGCACACTCATCTCTTTTACCGTGATGGTGACGGGACTCTGCTTCGGGATATCGTTCGGTACGAACTCCCTGGTGGCTCTGTCGGTCGCACGCTCTCGCCACTTGCGATTGTGGGCTTGGAGCCACTCTTTCGGTATCGGCATCGCCGGACTCGAGAGCTCCTCGAATGACTTAAACGGCCATTCGCCCGATTTCCGCTTCGAGCGCTCGAGCGTCAAAGTCGTGGTCCGGCCGGATGCTGACGAAGTCGAGAAACGATTCGGCCGCGAGCAGTGTTTCAGCGTCGACGGTCTGTGCCGCCGCCGCGACCGCTGTCCGTGCATCCACCAACCCTTCGATCGCGGCCAACGCGCACGCGATGTCATATGCACGAGCCTCGGCGAATGCTTCGGGGCGAACCTTTGTCGCATCGATGACATATAATGCCCCATCCGCGAGAAGGACATTCTCGCCCCGGAGATCGCCATGGACAACACCAGCCTTGTGCATCCGATCGAGCATCTCGAAGAGCGCCGGGGCATACTTTGCGACGGTCTCGGATGGCTGGGCACCGAGCGGCTCCATGTCCTTGAGATATTCGAGCACCAGCACACCAGCGCCCTCGAATTCGAAGGCTTCGAGCGGCTCCGGAACGTTCAGACCCGCCTCATGCATCCGGCGAGTGGCCTCGAATTCGTGTCGGGCCATCTCCACCGGCGTCTCGAACCGCTCGAAAAATCCCTCGGTCCCCGACGAAAAGACACCGAGATTGCGACCAGCAGTCAATACCGCATGCACGAGGGCGTTCTGCGGGGTAATCACCTTGACAAAGAGCTCGGCCCCGACGACGACTGGCGTGGAGAGCCAATTGTTGGCCTCAAGTGGTTCCACTGTAGCGCCGGGAAGTTCGTGCCTCGCGCCGACTTCCGCGGCGACCCTATCTAAGGTCCCGCGGTCGACGCTCCCCCGCACGAACTTGCGTATCGGCATCCACCAATCGGTGGCACCGGCCGCGCAAAGTCCTTACGCTCGCGTGACCGGAAAAGCCACGGCGGGGCCCGCCGACGGCACCCGCATGGCGACACCGACTATTGGGGTGAAGGTTCCGAAGGCGGCCGGCTTTCCCAAGGAGCCTGGCCCGATGGGTCCGGGCGGATTTGGCGTATATGCCGAGGCGCTCGGCTATGACTCACTCTGGGCAAGTGAGGAGTGGGGTACCGAATCCTTCGTGGAGCTGACAACGATCGCTTGCCATACCGACGAGATCGGCCTTGGTACAGCTATTCTCAACGTGTTTTCACGCACACCGGCCGTGATTGCCATGGGGGCAGCAAGCCTCCAGCGAATTTCCGACGGTCGGGCCATGATCGGAGTCGGAACCGGGCATGCCGGCAACGTGTCTCAGCTCCACAGCATGGACTGGGAACGGCCAGTGCGACGGACCCATGAGTTGATCGAAGTAGTGAAGGCTCTGACTGGTGGGACGGGGCCAATCGACTATGACGGACAAATATTCGATGTGTCAGGACACGACCCGCTCGGGGAGGACGTACCGGTGTATAATGCCGCACTCGGGCCCGCGAACCAGCGAGCGACCGGTCGCGTCGCCGATGGGTGGCTCCCGTATTTTCTCCCGATCCCCCACCTCCCAGACGCATTCGATCGAATTGCGACCGCCGCCCGTGAGGCCGGCCGAGATCCATCGGCGATTACAGTCAGTCCACAGCTTCTCTCGGTCGTCGATGATGATAATCCGGCGGCAGCTCGAGACGCAATCCGTCAGTACACTGCATACTACATCGGCCGCTTCGAGGACGATTCCTATACGGCCGCCATCGCCTCCGAATTTCACGAGGAGGCCGATGAGATCGCGGATGCATGGGAGCGAGGCGAGGAGGACGCCGCTGCTGCTCTTGTGACCGATGAGATGGTCGACGCGTTCGGAATCGCGGGCTCGGCACCCGCAGCCCGCGACAGGCTCCGTGACGTCCTCGAGATGGATGTCGTCGACCGTCCGATCGTGTACGTTCCATACGGTATGGATGTTGATACTACACTTCGAACGATCGAGGCGCTGCGGCCGGCTGCGCTCTGATAACCTACTGCTCGAAGTCGCTCAGCGTCGCTCGTCGTCGCTCGTCACCGTCTTCGAATATGGCCCGGGCGATGCCGTTTTTCTGGACCTCAGTCGTTCCGCCACCGATTTTAAACATCCTGACGTCCCGCAGCATTCGCTCGAGCGGATAGTCCTTCGAGTAGCCC
Source organism: Haloarculaceae archaeon (assembly GCA_042219595.1). Classification (GTDB taxonomy): domain Archaea; phylum Halobacteriota; class Halobacteria; order Halobacteriales; family Haloarculaceae; genus CAYLJD01. The sequence continues at coordinate 7,010 of JBDGPQ010000144.1, read as the reverse complement.
CGGGCGCCGAACATTTGCAGCGCGTCATTGACAACATCGAAGGCGACGGTCGGGCCGTGCGACTTCACGAGCGCCGTCTCTGCCCGGTCGGGCAACTGGACATTGTGGTCGAGCTCGGTCGCGTTCGCAGCAGCACGGTACATGAGCAGCCGGGTCGCCTCGAGCTCGGTCTCCGCATCGGCAATCTGCCACCGCAGGCCTTGAAATTCCTTGATCGGTTGACCGAATGCTTCCCGGTTTTGCATGAACTCCACAGCGAGATCATGCGCCCCTTGAGCGATGCCGACGGCAACAGCGGTGGCACAGACCCGCTGGGCGTTGTAAGCGCGCATCAATTTCTTGAAACTATCCGGGCCTGGGGGGACGACAACATTGTCCGTGGGTACTCGACACTCCTCAAACCGGATCTCGCCCTCTGGCGTCCCACGAACCCCGAGCGCATCCTCGACCTTGACGACCTCGAGCCCGGCCGTGTCGGCATCGACGAGTATCCCGCCGATACCACGGTCTTCACCATCCTCCTCGAAGCGGGCGAAGACGAAGTAGCTCTCCGAGACGCTGCCACCGGTGATCCAATGCTTGTGTCCGTTGAGGAGATATGCATCACCGTCTGGCCTGGCAGTTGTTGATAGTGCGCCCAAGTCGCTTCCAGCGTCCGGCTCAGTCATCGCGATGGCGGGTTTGTCACCCTCTTGGAGGATGCGTTCGGCGATCCATTCGCGCTGTGCCTCGGTCCCATACGCCATAGTCGCGCCGAGCGCACCGACATTCGTGTCGACGACGACTCGGCCAGAGACACCACAGTACTTCGCAATCTGCTCGATCGCAAGTACAACATCGAGCAACGACCGTCCGGGACCCCCGTAGGCCTCCGGAATGGTCATACCGAGATAGCCCTCCTCCCGCAGTCGCTCGACGTTTTCTCGGGGATACTCGGCATTACGGTCCCACCGCCGCGCTCGCGGCGCGAACTCCTCGCGGGCAAGCCTATTTGTTCGCTCAACGAGTTCAGTTTGGGCGGGAGACAGGTCAAATTCCATGAGGAGTGGTCAGGCGGTCAGCGCAAAAGGCTGTCGTGGCCGCCCGACTCCTTTTGAGGCCGCGTGCCCACCACCGCGCATGGACTTCGAGCTCCCGCCGGCAGCCCGCCAGACCCGGGATGCAGTCCGGGAAGTCTGCCGTGAGGAGATCGCGCCGATCGCCCAGGAAATCGAGGATGAGGCACGGTTCCCGGCGGAAGTATTCGAGACGCTTGCCGAGCTGGACGTGATGGGAATCCCAGTCAGTGAGGAGTGGGGTGGGCTTGGTGTGGACTATCTTACATACGCCGTTGTCGCGGAGGAGCTCGGAGCAGTTTCGGGAGCCATCGGGCTGTCCTACGTCGCACACACCTCGCTCGGGGCGAAACCGATCGAGGCCCATGGAACCGCGGCGCAGAAGGAGCGCTGGCTACAGCCGCTCGCGACCGGCGCGCAGCTCGGAGCATGGGCACTTACCGAGCCGGGGTCAGGGAGTGACGCAAGCGATATGGAGACCCGGGCTCGCCGCGAGGGTGACGGCTGGGTGCTTGACGGAACGAAGCAGTTCATCACGAATGCAAACGTCGCAGGTTCGATCCTTGTCAAGGCCGTCACCGATCCGGAGGCCGGCTACGACGGGATTTCAACGTTCATCGTCGATCCGGCGGACGACGATGGCGTCTCGATCACACGGGAATGGGACAAGATGGGACTGAACGCTTCGCCCACCTGTGAAGTCCAATTGGACAGTTGCTACCTTCCTTCGGACCGCCTCTTGGGAGAGGTCGGCGATGGATGGGAACAGACGAAGGAGACGTTGGACGGGGGCCGGATCTCGATCGCGGCACTATCAACGGGGTTGGCTCGCGGTGCATATGATGCGGCCAAGGAGTACGCTAGCGAGCGCGAGCAATTCGGCCAGCCGATCGCGAAATTCGACGCAATCCGTGACACGATCGTCGAGATGGACCGGAAGGTCGAACGGGCTCGCTTGTTGACGCACAAAGCAGCGACAACGTACGATAACGGTGATCCCGTCACGCGGTTATCGGCGCTCGCCAAGCTCGATGCCAGCGAGGCCGCCCGCGAGGTCGCTGAAGATGCTGTCCAGGTGCATGGTGGGTACGGCTATGTGACCGACTTCCCCGTGCAGCGGTTCTACCGTGACGCGAAGCTAATGGAAATCGGCGAAGGCACCAGCCAGATCCAACGCCTGGTGATCGGCCGGGAGCTTGGTCTGTGAGTTGCAAGCCTTAAGAGGGCAGGCTGATTCGGCCTGGATGTGTGAGTAGAGTGCTACAAACAATCCATATCAGGATCCCATAGTGTGGACGACACTGACGCGATCGCCGGCCTCGAGCGCCTCGGCTTGACAAGCTATGAAGCGCGGGTCTTTGTCGCGCTTCAAAAGCTTGGCACCGGGACGGCAAGCGAGATTGCCGATGTGGCGGAGGTGCCACGCTCGCAAGTATACGGGGCGGCCGAACGCCTTGAGGAGCGGGGCCTGGTAGAGACTCGGCAGTCGACGCCGACTGCCTATCGCCCAGTCTCGCTCGAGCAGGCCCGGACCGCACTTCTCGAAGATCTGCAATCGACGGGGGCCCGCACGTTCGAATATCTCGATTCGATTGCTGAGGCAGACCGGTCCGAGGAAGAAGCCGAAGAAATTTGGCTTGTCGAGGGCGCTGCCCCCGTCGCATCGCGGTTAGTCGACCTCATAGAAGGTGCCGAGCGGACGGCTCTCTACGGAGTGGACGATGTCGCGATGTTTGAACAGCCGGTTCGGGTCGCGCTTGCCGAGGCGGCCGATCGGGGCGTTGACGTGGCAGTCGGCAGCAACGATGCCGAAATGCTTGAGGCTGCAGGTGATATCGAGGGCGTCTCTACCGTTCGAGTGCCTGATGACCGCAGTCCCGACGTCAGCATCGGCCGGCTCTTCGTCGCGGACGACCGAACAATGCTCCTGTCCGTGCTAACCTCCCCGGAGGTAGCTGGGGAAAGCGCTGAGGTTGCTTTTTGGAGCGCGGATTCTACGTTCGCAGCTGTGCTTGTCGAATTCATCGAGGAATGGTTCTTGGAACCATTTGACGGCGAGTCGAACGCCTGAAACCCTTCCGTGTCAAGGCCGCGCTATGGGCCGGCCGATGACTACCCGGGTGGACCAACTTCGGGAGGTCGTCCACCGACTTGACGATGAGTATCCCGATGCGACCATCTCGCTTGAGTTTTCGACCCGACTCGAACTGCTCGTGGCGGTAATTCTCTCCGCGCAGTGTACTGACGAGCGCGTCAATGATGTGACCGACGACCTCTTCGAGAAGTATTCGTCTGCCACGGACTACGCGGCGGCCGATGAGGCCGAACTCGCAGAGGACATCTACGGGATCACCTATCATAATCAGAAGGCTGGATACATCTCAGCAGCCGCATCGCGGATCGTGGAGGAATTCGATGGGGAGGTCCCAGACACGATGGACGGTCTGACCAGTCTTCCAGGGGTGGGTCGGAAGACGGCGAATGTCGTCCTGCAACATGGGCATGAAGTCGTTGAGGGTATCGTTGTGGATACGCACGTCCAGCGGCTTTCTCGACGGCTTGGTTTAACCGAGGAAGAATCGCCGCAGGCAATCGAGCAAGACCTCATGCCCGTGCTGCCGGAGGCCGAGTGGCGTGATTTCACTCATCGGTTGATCAGCCATGGGCGTGCGGTTTGTACTGCACGGAACCCAGATTGTACAGAATGCGTTCTGGAGGACATCTGTCCATCGTCACAGCTTGACGCGGATGTCGATCTCGCGACCGGCGAGCCGTGGAACTAGATAATGTATCGGAGGACGTACCGCGAGAACCCAACGAGATAGGCGAGCAGCCAGAAGAACACGTACCCGAACACGCCGATTCGGAGTCGCCGGCGCCAGTGGGCCATCCGATCGGACCCAATCTCTGAGAGGAGGACATCCTCGTCATAGTCGGTGTAGAGGTCGTGCCGGCGTTTCGCGAGAAAAATCCGCACGATGCCCGTTCCAGCGAAGGCCAACATAGCGTAGGCTTGCAGCCCAAGAAAGGCGTGTACGATGGCGGCGCCAGTAAACTGGTCAGCGAGGCGGGGGGCCATCCAGGTGAGCAGTGGCACGGTCGTCAGTGCAAGGCCCACCCCGATGACCGCTAGATGACGAACGAGAACGCTCCACGTGACCGGCTCCGCGTCGATAACGATCCAGGCTCCATAGACGAAACAGGGTAGACTCGCCGAGACGAGCACTAAAACGAGAGTCGCCATCGCTGCGTCGCCCGGCCACGCCATCACCCGACCGTACCTCCCCGCTGCGGTAAAGCCTGCCGACAATGGAGCCAAGAGGTAAATCCGCGGCGGCCCAAGCGAGCGACGATGGGTGATGCGGAGCCACCGGCCGCGGGCGGGGAGGAGGAGTCACCACCGGGGGAAACCTCCAAGCGAAGTACTGAGGAGCTCCGGCGCCGGGTTGAGGAAGAGTACGACTTCGACGATTTTGGCCCGGCGGACATGGCCGAAATGGACGCGGACGAGTGGGAAGCGGCATTCGATGCGGAAACATGGATTACGGGCGAATTGCTGCTTGATCGTGTCGAAGCCGATCTCAAGGCGCGGGTTCGCAACCGAGATGTGTTCGCCCGCGTAGAGCGGTTCGGCGATGTTGTCGTCGCTTATGACGAACGGAGTTATGCAGCGGTCTATCCAGATGGCACCGTTACCGGACGTGGAACGGTTCTTCGTGATGTCGAACCGACGGTAGCGCTTTGCTCAATGGAATCGTACGATCCCCCGGAGGTCCCCGAGGGCCCAATTCTCCCGGAGCCCCGTGAAATCCCCAAGAGTAGCGACACGATCGGCAATACCGTCCTCCAAGTCCTTGGTGTGGTTCAACTGCTCGCCGGTGCTGTCCTTCTCGGTGGATACCTCTTGCATCTCATCGGCCTGCTCGCAATTCCCGAGGTGGCAGCGGGCGGTATGAATCTCGTTCTGTTGGTCGTTGCTGGTGTCGGGTTTCTCCTCATTGGATTTTTTCTGCTGTTTATCGTCGCGAACGCCCGCCTTTCGGATCGGTTCAGATCCGAAGCCTACCGGGAGCGACTCAGGTCCGTCGGGCTGGCGGAGGGCGAGCGGCCGGCGTTTCTCTCGGAAATCGAGGGCGTGCGGCTGCCGCCGCCGGAGAAGAATGGCGCCGACGAATCGGACGTGCACGGGAACTGATTATGCCCCGTGAGCGGGCCCGACGACGCCGCCGGCCGGCGTATTCGGTGGGTTTATACAAAGCGGGTTCCGAGGTCCGAATACATGCATCGGCGGGACTTTTTGAGGACTGCGGGCGGTACGGCGGCCCTAAGCGCCGGTGCCGGAACCGCCGCCGCGACCGAGGCCGGTGGCGGTGGCGGCGGGGCACCGGATTTCGGGGGCTGGTTCGACGATGTCCCCTACTTCGATGGTGTCACCGATGAGACTGGCAATGACGCTGTCTCGGTTACCGTCGGCGGAGATGCTAACAACAATCTCTCGTTCCTACCCGCAGCGATTCACGTCGATAACGGCGCTGAGGTGACGTGGGAGTGGAGCGGAGCTGGCGGTGCCCACAATGTCGTCCACGAGGAGGGCGCGTTCGAGTCGGAATTGACGGGCGATGAGGGGTTCACGTTCACCCATACCTTTGAGGAGGACGGCATCTATCCGTATTTCTGTGAACCCCACCGGAGTGCCGGGATGAAGGGCGCCGTGGTCGTGGGGACCGATTACCCGACGACCGGCGGGAATGGTGGCGGAGGCGGTCCTGCCGAGGTCAATCCAGAGCATATGGGTGTGCCCTTCCAGGCGCACTTTGTGGGGATGGCGACGATCCTCGCCATTCTGATGTCACTCGTGTTTGCGTTCTATACGCTCAAGTACGGCGAATCCCCGCATACGAAGGGAGGGTCCGAC
>JBDGPQ010000144.1:717-1030 GCA_042219595.1 Haloarculaceae archaeon | reverse complement strand
TCCTCGGGTAGTACCTACGGCGATATTCACCGGTACGAACCGCCAAGGGAGCACGCTGCTGCGGCCGTTGCCATCGTCGTCCTCACGGTTATCGAAATCATCCTCGTAGGTATGTTTACCTACGGCCTTCTCAACGGCTGGGGGCTACCGAGGCAGTTCGCGGCCGGCAACATGTTCATGGGCGGCTTGCTTGCCGGGATATTCATCGATCTCGCGTTCATCTTATTGCTGTACCGCAAGGAGTTCCTCCCTGACGTTATGATCGTGAAGAAGCGCCGGCGGAAGTGGGAGGATCTGTATATTCGCGAGGAGG
>JBDGPQ010000144.1:456-707 GCA_042219595.1 Haloarculaceae archaeon | reverse complement strand
ACAATGGCAGATGGTATCGGCGAGACGATCAAAGCCACACTGTACCCCTACTATAAGCGCTAACCATGCCAGCAGACGAGGACAAATACCCGACTGATTCCGGCCGCCGCCGCTTCGTCAAAGGCGTTGTCGGCAGTGCGACCCTCGCGGGCGTCACCGCTGGAAGTGCGGCAGCCCTGGATTCAGCGACGAACCGATCCGGCGCGGGCGGCGGACCGACCCAATACATTGCGATCGAGCTCGTGGATGGT
>JBDGPQ010000144.1:0-446 GCA_042219595.1 Haloarculaceae archaeon | reverse complement strand
CGAGGGATGCCGATTGTCCCGATCGAGATTCAGGACGGCGTACTCAGAGGCGTCTGGCCGGAGCTCACGGAGGTACAGCGCGGCGGGCGGACGGTAACGGTCGCCCAGCAAGACATCGGCGGAACGACATATTCGTCGACCTGGTTCCAGTATTGTGGTCTCCAAGGCTTTCCAAGCGTTCAACCTGCGGCCGATGCCGACAATCGGTTTCTTGCAACCAGCGGGTATGAATGGCTTGAGGATATTGAGGAAGGCGAACCGCTCCGGGTTGAGATGTTTGACGATTACGAGTCCTGGGGGAATGGCATCGGTCGAAGCGGGTTAGGCAAACCCGCTCGGGGCACCTGGCGCAATATGGAGGACAGCAGACCGGTGCCGATACAGGTGCTCCGGACGCCGGAACTGCCCCGCATGATCAACGGCGAGGGACGATACAGTTCGATCCC
>JBDGPQ010000043.1:0-11171 GCA_042219595.1 Haloarculaceae archaeon | reverse complement strand
CTCAACGCAGTGATCGACGCCTTTGAAGAGCGACTTGAGTGGCTCCACGAGCAACGTACGCGCGTCGCCGACGGGGACTGTGGGGTGATCGAAACCCTCCAGCGTGAACTCGGGATCTCCCAGGAGTCACTTGCCAGCGGATCGAAGGTACCACAAACCAGTAATTGTGACTTGGAGCGAGCTGAGGCGGTTCCGGATGGCGGGACCGTTGCGGACGCCAAAACCGTATTACTCGATCGTATCGACGAGACACTCGGCGTCGAGGCCAGCGTCGCCCGCCTCCGTGATCTCGTCGAGAGCGATGTCCGGTGGGACCGGATCGAGTCGATCAAAACGGTGCAACCAGACGACGATTGGGTATACGATCTCGAGGTTGCAGGGACACACAACTATGTCTCAGAGGGAGTCGTGTCACACAACTCCCAGCTCCTCCAATACATCAGACATATCGCTCCACGATCGGTGTATACATCTGGCAAGGGGGCATCGACGGCCGGACTCACGGCGGCTGCTGTACGCGACGACTTTGGCGACGGCCAGCAGTGGACGCTCGAGGCTGGCGCGCTCGTCCTCGCAGACAAGGGCATCGCGGCAGTCGACGAACTCGATAAAATGCGTTGTGTGACTGGGGATACGCTTGTGAGTCTTGGAGACGGTCGAATAGAGCGAATACGCGACCTTGCGAAGTCGGCGTCAGAGTCCGGAGACGTCGAATACCTATCGAATGGCCGTACGATCCGGAACCCAGGTTTCGATGCCTGGACGATGACGAAATCGGGGCAGTTGGAGCGGCGGCCGGTCACCGCGGTCCATGAGTACGAGGCTCCGGGATCGCTAAAACGCGTTCGCCTCCAGAGCGGGGAGACGCTCAGGACAACGGCCGAGCACCCGTTCTTCGTGCTGGAGGGTGGCGATCGGATCGAACGCCCAGCCAAGGAGCTTGACGTGGGCGATTGGATTTACGTCCCGCAGCGGCTGCAGCCGCCCGCCGTCGATGGGGGTGTTCTCGATGATCGGCAGCGAGTGAGTGACGTAGGACGGTCGAACGGGGAATTATCCGCCTCGATGGGGGCGATTCTGGGGTATCTCTCCGGAGACGGTGCCGTCTATGCCGATCGTGAGGACGGTGTCTATGAGCTACGGTTCAAAAGCGCGGAAGAAGACTTACTGGCAGACTTCGAAGCTGCATGTCGGACAGCGTTCGGTGTGACGCCGACGCGATCCCCGAGCGAAGACGATGAAGATCGTGTCGAGGGTGTGCGTCTCGAAGGCAAAGACCATCTCCACAAAGTCCTCGACGCTGGCATGAATCTGACAAATGTCGGCGATAAGAGCTTTCCGAGTGGGGTCACGCACGGCACGTTAGCCGTCAAGGCCGCATTCGTTCGCGCGCTTGCGGATAGCAAGGGCTGCGTTGACGGTACAGGCGGAAGGCTCCAGATTTCGTCCACTAGCGAGACATTGCTCCATGGAGTCAAACAATTGCTACTAGAATTCGATATATCGTGCCAATTAAAAGAGAACAAGCGAGACGGCACGGAAATCGTGTACGAATTGGCGATTATCGAGGACGGCTCACTGAACGCGTTTAACACCCATATTGGATTTACACTTTCGAGGAAGCAGTCGGCACTGGAGCGTGTCTGTGAGGATGCAGCTGGCGCTCAAACAACCCACGACGTCATTCCCGAAGTGGCGGAAGTGTTGTCAGAATGTAGATTTTCGCTGCGGCTTGAGCACTCCGAGTGTGGAGTAAATGCAGATACGTATCGTGATTTCGAGAATGGCGATTTGGACGTGCCGTTCCAGGTCGCATACCGGATTACGGAGAGATTCATTCAACGGACGAAAGAGGCCGAAACCGATCTGGAAGAGCTGCAAACGGAGCAGTCCTGGGCGCAACTCGATGGGATGGCCGACCGGTATCACGTGTCCCAGCAGGAGTTGGCTGAGGGTCTCGAACTCTCACAGCAGGCCGTCTCTCGCCGGTGGGGTCGGAGCAAAGCTCTCAGGGCGCGGGTGCGGCAGGCGCTTCGTGAGATCGTGCGCTCCGTGGCTACTACCGACCTCGGGACGCTTCGCCAGCTGGTGGAGGGTGACGTGAAATGGCGACGGGTCGAGGAGGTGAGCGAGTGTCAACCCGAGAGGCAGGACGGGCGAGAAGGAGTTCATCGGCTGCGTCTCGCCGAACTGCTAGACTGTGCGCCGGGTGCAGAGGTGGAGCGTGCACGAACCCTTCTCGAGTCGGAGGTCTGTGCATCGTCATGGTCCGATCTCCGCGCGGAGATGGAGCGGCATGATGTTTCGTTCGCCGATATTGGAGCGGAACTCGAAGTGACGGCGGCCACCGTGTCGAGATGGTTTGGACGCGGAATCGAACGTGATCGATTCCCCGCAGTCCGACAGGCTGCCATGAATGAGATTCGGGCGAAACGGGCGAAGATTCGTAAACAGCTCGAATCCATTGAGAAAGAGTCTACGTGCCGTGTGTACGACCTGAGCGTCGCAGGAACGAAGAACTATGTGGCGAATGGGATGATCGTCCACAACTCGGAGGATCGAAGTTCCCTCCACGAAGCCCTCGAACAACAATCGGTTTCGATCAGCAAGGCCGGCATCAACGCAACGCTGAAAGCGCGGTGTTCGCTGCTCGGAGCAGCCAATCCAAAATACGGCCGGTTCGACCAGTATGAGCCCATAGCAGAACAGATCGACCTGGAGCCGGCGCTCGTCTCCCGATTTGATCTCATATTTACCGTCACCGATGAGCCCGATGCGGAGCGTGACGCCAATCTGGCAGACCACATCATCAAGACGAATTATGCTGGTGAGCTTCATACGCATCGCGAAAAGATCCAGGCTGCCAACCACGGCGCCGAGGAAGTCGCAGCGGCGACCGATGAGGTCGCACCGACTATCGAACCGGAACTCCTTCGAAAATACATCGCTTACGCGAAGCGGACCTGCTTTCCGACGATGACCGAAGCCGCAAAGGCCGAAATCCGGGACTTCTATGTCGACCTCCGCGCCAGGGGCGCTGACGAGGATGCCCCGGTACCGGTCACGGCCCGCAAGCTCGAGGCACTGGTACGACTGGCGGAAGCCAGCGCGCGTGTGCGACTCTCCGATACCGTCGAAGTCGAGGACGCCGAGCGGGCGACCGACATCGTGTTGGCCTGTCTACGGGAAATCGGCATGGATCCGGAGACCGGCCAGTTCGATGCTGACGTCATCGAAACAGGGACGTCGAAGAGTCAACGCGACCGCATCAAGAATTTGAAGGCGCTCGTATCTGAGATCGAGGACGAGTACGACGAGGGGGCACCGATCGAAGTCGTCCTTGAGCGGGCCGAGGAAGCGGGGATGGACGTCGGGACGGCCGAGCACGAAATCGAGCAACTCAAACAAAAGGGCGAGATTTACGAGCCCCGAACCGACTACCTCCGGACGACCTGACGGGGAGTTTTTGCCGTCCGGCGATTACGTGGTCATATGTCAACGACCATCGAGACACCCGACGCCAAGACGACCTGTGCGTTTTGTGGCTGTCGGATCTTCGACCACGATCCAATCTGTGTCCGAGACTGCACAGCCGGCTGTGGAAACCCGTCGTACTTCTGTAACTATGCCTGTTTGTCGGCCCATATCGATGCCGAAAACCTCACGACGGGAGCGACTTGCGAGTGGTCACCTGAATAACATGGACCGGATATCCGCACTTCGCAACGTTGAGGACGCTCTAACGGCCTTCGAAGACGATGAACTCACGTTGCCAGAGTTGGAGCGAGAGGTTCGCGGCGTGCTGCGGACTTATGCGACGGAACTCGACCCCAACCGACAGGCATACAGGGCGAATGGGGATCCACCGGCTGACGGCCTTATTGTGATAGCCGACAGCCGAACGGAGGCGCGCGACAGGGTGTCGGACCTCGTGGGGACGGATGTCCGCTTTGAGGTCGAACCAGCGGGGTGAGTGTATATCTCGACGTCACTGCCACCAATCGACCAATGAACTCCCTCCCTTCTGCGGTTGATGACGCATCTACAGTCCTCCTCACCTCGCCTACCATTGGCCCTGGTAACAGGCACTGCTCGGCCCTCCTCAATGACGATCTCGGACCCGACGGCATATTATTCGTGAGTTATACCCGAGGTCCAGAAGCCTGTGCCGCTCAGGTGCGGAACGCGGTCGATGGCGAACCAGCGGTTACGGTCCTCACCGTGGGTTCAGCCGTCGCGACCGAGCCAGACGGTGTCACGGTTCGGAGCCTCGCTTCCGCGAGCGATATGACGGGACTCGGAATCGCGATGAGCGACGCGATTGCAAACTGGTCGCCGCCGATCGCGGTCTGCTTTGATTCAGTGACATCGATGCTCCAATACATAGATCTACGGACAGCCTATCAATTCCTGCATACCACGACTGGCCGGCTCACGGCCGCCGGCGCAAAAAGCCATTTTCACCTGGATCCTGCCGCTCATGACGACCAGACCATCGCAGCGATAACCTCACTATTCGATGCGCGGATCCGCATTGACAACGGCCAGCCAGAGATTCGGACCAGGTAAGTTTACAGGGGATTCGGCCGGATTGGGTACCGGGGGGACGGATGCTGCTGGTCATCACCTACTCGCGACCGGCGCGACAGGCGCTTCGCAATGCCTGCAACTCACATGAGGAGGTTGTCGTTCGTCGGTTCGGCAGAGCGGCATTACTCAAGGAGACTGAATTTGGCGCCTTCCAAGCGATTCGGCTGCGGGAGCAGTTTGGCGGCGCTGTGCAGGTCGAGCGGACAGAGGAATTTAACGAATTCGTGACGGTCAGGGAATCGGTCCGCGCAGCAGCCACCGCGTATGCAGACCGCGAGGAGTCGTCGCTTCCTTACCGGTCATTCGCTGCGGGTACAGAGCATCCTGCGCCAGAGGTAATGAAGGAGAGTGACCTGTGATCTGTCGTATTGGGGAGACGGTAGTAGCCGGCCGAGCAGTCTGTATCAACAAAAATGTCGATCCGGAGCGGATGGAAGCAGCGGTTCGGCATGGCGTGGATGGAACGGCAAAGCCGACGATCGAGATCAAAGCAGCTGATCCTGGATCGTTGTATCAGCACATCGGGTGCATCCGCCCAGAACTCTCACTCCAAACGCGGACGGCCCTTGCTGTCGCCGCCCGATCACGGGGCTGGTCGACCGACGTGGACGACGATTTGGCCTCCATCCAGAAACAGATCGCAGAGCTTTCCGAGGTGACAGTCCCGAATACCGCCACGGCACGTGCCGAAGTTGCGGAGCGGAGCGATGCAGTTGAGCGACTCCGCGAACGGGTCGCTGCAGAACGGGGTCGGGCAGCTGCTGGCGATGAAGCAGCCGATATCGAAGGCGCTGTGCGAGAGCTCTCCGAGGCAGAGACGGCGCTCGCAGCTGCTCGAGAGCGGCTTCGAGCAACACGTGAAGAGGCTCGGACAGCGCGGAATCGGCTACGGGAGCACCTTCAACTCCGTGATCGGGCCAAGAACTTGGAGCGGAGCGCCCGCCGAGAACTAGTCGAGCGGGCGCGACCCGAGTATCTGGATGCCCTGAATGCCGTGCCGGGGATCAACAATATCGATGACCCCTTTGATATGCCGACAGACGCGATGGCACTCGCTATCGCCCGTGTCGGCTCGGTATCAGCACCGATCGTCCTGAGATCACATCGATTTGCCGATGCAACGACGGCTGCAGACTGGCTTGCCGCCCCAGTGATTCAGCTTAAACACGAAGCCGGAGCAGATTGACTATGGCCTCTCTGGAGTGTTCGGCGACCGAAGATGCAGGCATTTGGCTCGTCCAGGCCCGTTTGAGCAGCTCGCGAGACCGTCATGTGACGGTCACTGCAATACATAATGCTCCTGTATGGCCACCTCGACGGCACGGTGTGCCCGAATCTGGTTGGTCCAATAATGGGTGGGCCGGGATAGTGAACGCGGGAGATCCGGTAGTACTTGGGTACGCTACACCCGGTCCGGTCGAGGGGCGACCGCTACATATTACCAATGAGAAGCCGCCGTCAATCGCGGGCGACAGATCCGCTGATCCCCGGGACATCCTCCGTTCACTCGTTGACTCCAGCAAAGGCGATCCCGCAACCCCGCTCAATAGCTCGTCTTAGGAACGATTGAACGCCGGGTGGAATTGGTACTGCGTGGGAAGCGTAGTGTCGATCCGTAGGAGCGGTTGGTATCGTGTTCTTCCCCCGCTGAGACCGTCGAATCATCGACGATCGTGAGTTGTGAACTTCCCCGACCATGGCATCCCGTCTGGGGTGTTTAAAGACAGGCCGATGCGGTGGAATACCGCTTACTCCAGGTCCTTTCGAAGGTCGCGATAGGTTCGCCGCACCGTAACAGTGGTTACATCAGCGACGGCAGCGGCATCGGCCTGAGTAAGGTCGCCGCCGAGCTGCTCGCTCGCAGTATACAGGCAGGCGGCCGCGACACCTGACGGGTCCCGACCATTATCGATGCCTGCCTCGGTGGCGCGATCGGCAAGGCTAGCTGCTCGCCGCTCGACGGCTTGTGAGAGGTCAAGCTTACTTGCAAATCGGGGGAGATACTCGGCCGGATCGATCGGGCCTATTGGCAGCCCTAATTCCCTATTCATGGCATCGAAGGCCGCCTCGAGTTCTTCGCGGTTGGCCTTGGACTCGTCTGTCACCTCATCGAGGGTTCGCGCCACCGATGCAGCTCGGCAGGTCGCATAAATCGACGCGGCCGCGAACCCCTCAATCGAGCGGCCTTGGAGAAGACCAGCGTCCTGTGCCGACTCGAAGAGCATGCAAGCACGGTCCGTGATGTTTTCGGGGAGATCGAACGCGCTGGCAAGACGGCGGATTTCAGTGAATCCATAGACGCGATTCCGTTCCGCTTTCGAGCGGATTTGGGTGCGTTTGTGCTGGCGGCGGAGTCGAGCCATGCGCCGCCGTTTCCTCCCCTTCAGACGGGTTGACCACCCGATTTCGGTCGAAAGGCCGCGATCATGTCGTGATCGAGTCAATGGTGCGCCGGTTCGCTCTGCTTCTGTATCATCGCCTGAAAACGAGCGCCACTCCGGCCCTGGGTCGATTGCATGCTCCTCTACCACAAGGCCACAGTCCGCACAGACTGTCTCGACATCGCCCGCGCGAAGCCGCCCTTCGCACTCGGGACAGGTCTGATTCAGAGTCGCGGACATCGTATGCGAAGGTAGGGCCCGATCACCGGTTAAACCGAGCCAACTCCCCGTCCAAACGCAGTGACAATGAGCGATATACCAACCGGTTACCGGTCGGTGATGTACAGGGGTGGCCTTGACTCCATGACACGGACCCCCACACTTTTTGCCCGGCGCGGGCCCATGCACATCCGATGGGGTTGGCGGAGCTCGCCGCGGGGGTGACCGTTACCGATGAGCAGCGCGAACGTGGCATCGCAACAGTCGACCGGTCCGGGGATACGTTGAGTGAGCGGCTTGAAGAATGTCAAGAGGCGCTCCCTACTGACCCCGATACCGCAGCTGCGATTCTCGAGCGGTACGCTGCTGGTGGTAGCATTGGCGATGCAGCCGCGGCCGGTGACGTTGCCCCGATCACTGCGGCGAAGACACTCCATCTAGCTGGAGAGTCAGTCTCACCGCTCGGACCGACCGGGCGGGCGGTCGTCCGTGATTGGATCGCCGGAGATGTCTCCCGTAGTACGGCGCTGGAATTGTCCCGTGCCAGCCCGGGAGAGTTCGCTCTCGCGGCGTATGTCGAGACCCACGAGCCGCTTGAAGCGGCACTCGCAGCTCTTGACTCGGCGGGTGAAGCGGCTGAATTGACGCATGCAGCCGACGAGGCCCTAGCAGACGTTGCAGATGTGCCCGATCGGCTTCGCTAAGGAAGGTAGGAATCGAGACCAGACGGTTCCTCGAGGTCCAACGATAGCGGCGTGTCAAGAACTGCTTCGACAGCCTCCGCGATCGGTATAGCGAGAGGTGCATCGTGCCGCAAACAGCTGGGGCACTCCGAAGGGTCTGTGATGTCACTGGCGGGCAACCGTGCGTCGGCCTCAGTGAGGGCCTCTGTATTTTCGGCATAGGTGGCGATGACGGAGTCTGCTGCTGTTCCAACGTCGACAAGAACGCCCTCCATACGGGCAAGACCGTCAGCTCCGCGCCGGGTGGCTGGAGCAACAACGGCGATGTGCTCGGCGGCCGACACTGCCGCAACTGATTGGTTTGCCGCGACCGGCGGCGTATCGAGAATGACTACGTCATACATGCTGCCGGCAGCGGTGATACGGCGCTCAAAACGCTCTGCCGCGCCGGCCGTCTTCGCCTGAGCTACACGCTCGAATGGCGCACGCGCCGGAGCCATCTGTAGACTGCCAGGCACATCCGTCGGGAGCAGCCGGAGTGCATTCTCAATCGGTTCGTCCTCAACCAAGACGTTCGTGAGGTCGGTATCGATACGACCGGGTACGTAATCGGAAAGTCCCTGAGTAGCAAAGGCGGCATCGAGCACGGCGACGTCGCGTCCGTCGCGGGCGAGTATCGCACCACACTCGACGGCCGTCCGGGTTGTCCCCGCGCCCCCCACCGCCCCCACCAGGGCGAGCGTTTGGTGTGCCACGGACTACGATGGCGCCCGCTGGCCTGTAAACATACGGACCAGCAGATTCATTTCACGAGGCCGATAGGGATGGATATGGTCGATGTCGCAAGCGTGTTCGGCATTGGTTTCCTGGTGGTTAGTTTGGCGATGACGGCCGCACTAACGTGGCTCGGAGCCGCCGAAGGCGAGTTCCAGGGTGTCGAAGAAGACGACGACAGCGCTGAAGCGTAGGCGTCGTTAGAACTCGGCGGAAATCGCCGCTGCCAGGTCATCCATTCGTTCCTCACCGACTGTTGGACGGTCGCTGAATAGCCGATGGATCGGTCCAGCCCCATCGCTGTGATAGCGAGGGACAATATGCACGTGGACGTGGTCAATCTCCTGACCGGCTGCTGGCCCATTGTTCACCGCCACGGTGGTGGCTGGTGCGTCGAGCGCAGTCTCAACCGCCGGCACGACATCGGCAACCGCCCGAAAGAGTGCGCCAGCTTCCGCCGGTGCGAGGTCGCCAATTCGTTTTCGATGGGCCCGGGGAACGACGAGTGTATGTCCCTCAGCCAAAGGGTTGACGTCGAGAAACGCGACTGTATCATCAGTTTCGTGGACGATTCGGCCTGGAACATCGCCGGCAACGATCCCGCAAAACAAGCAATCATGACTCATGGACGTCGGAACCGCCGCCTTGGTTACAAGCCTTACTCCGAATCTTCGTGAGCGTGTCTCGGATTCGCGACGTGTACTCCCCCCGGTCGAGCCCGATGCGGGAGAGCCAGACATCCTGGTACGAAGGATGAAGCAGTGGCACGACCATCGCGTCGAATGCTTCACTCTTGGTCGGCTCGAGGACCTGCTCGAGAAATCCATCCAGCTCAATCCCGTCCGCCGCAAGCACGGATGCAGTGGCATGACGACCGGTTGGAATGATCGCAAAAGGCTCAACCACCGCTATCTCGCGTCGCAAATGCCGCCGGCAGGTAGCGCGTTCCGTGGCGGTCGGTTCTCGGGGTTCAGCCTCATGATCCGTCGGGTGGCATTTTACGGCGTTCGTAAAGAAGCAGGACTCGTGGCCGAAGCCCGCATCCGCCAGCAAGTCTCGAATCCGCCGGCCAGAATGCCGTGACGTGTAGGCAAAGCCCGTTACGTTGCCACCCTGCCAGCGCTTAGCATCCTGATCACCCGCCGCTGGTGCCTCTCCAACGACAACCAAGTCGGCATTGAGTGGCCCGTTACCCCAGGCGATGCGGTTGCGGCTGCTGGCGAGCGAGGAACAGCGGGTGCACCCGGGTGCAATGACAAGCCGTTCCGCCGGCTCTGGAAACCGGATCACGGTCACTCTGCAGCGATGAGGTTGCCGTGCTTGGTTTCGAGCTTTTCGAGTTTTGGCGGGATTTGCATCCGACAGTAGGGCTGATCTGGGTGTTTTTCATAATAATTCTGGTGCTTTTCCTCGGCCGGGTAGAACGTATCCAGCGGCTCAACGTCGGTAACGATTCGGTCGTATTCACCTGCGGCCTCCAGCTCCGCAATATACTCCTCTACAGCTTCCCGCTGACGGTCGTTGTGGTAGAGCACAATCGAACGGTATTGACTGCCCACGTCCGGACCCTGTCGATCCTCCGTCGTCGGGTCGTGAATGGTGAAGAATACCTCGAGTAATTCCCGGTAGTCGATCACGTCAGCGTCGTACGTTACTTGAACGACCTCGGCATGGCCGGTGGTCCCACGGCAAACTGCCTCGTAGGTTGGGTCGTCGGTGTGGCCCCCCGCATACCCCGACACTACTCCGGTGACGCCCCGGACGCGCTCAAAGGCTGCCTCGACGCACCAGAAGCAGCCACCGCCAAATGTGGCCCGTTCAGTCATACCGTGACCAGGGCCTCGAATGGTATAGCCCTGGGGGCTGGGGCGGAACCCCTTTGCCGGGCGGGTTCGGAGCCGCCACCGGATGCACGAGTTCGGCTCAAGCGGTGTCCGCGGTGTCGCGTATGCGGACCTATCGCCAACCGATGTGCTCGAACTCGCCCAGGCCGTGGGCCGGACGCTTGAACCAGACCGTGTCGCCATCGCGCAGGATACTCGGCTTACCGGCAGTACCTTCGGTGATGCAGTCACAAGTGGACTGACGAGCGTCGGCGTATCTGTCGACCGGCTGGGCATCGTCCCGACACCTGCACTTCAGGCATATTGTGCGGCGCAATCGGTAGCCGGGGTGATGGTGACGGCGTCCCACAATCCGCCGGAGTACAACGGCCTCAAGCTGATCGGAACGGATGGTGTCGAACTCACACGCAACGTCCTCGATGATGTTGAAGCCGCCGCAGCGCGGGGTGTCTCGCCTGTGGATTGGGCCAGATCGGGCGACTCCCGTCATGTGGAAGGGGTTCTCTCTAGGTATCGAGAGCAACTGCTGGAGTCGGTAGATCGGGGTGCGATTGCCGACGCCGATCTGACTGTCGTGATCGACCCAGGCCATGGCGCTGGCTCGGAATCCAATCCAGCGATTTTTCGGGAACTCGGGTGCCGTGTCCTCACTGTCAACGCTCAGCCTGACGGTCGGTTTC
>JBDGPQ010000094.1:0-11344 GCA_042219595.1 Haloarculaceae archaeon | reverse complement strand
CGAACACTCAAGGCCCGTCCCTGGCAGGGCCGGCCATGGACGTCGCACTCATCGGAGCCGCGATGACGCCCTTCGGCGAGCGGGAGGGGTGGATCCGAGATCTCCTCATCGAGGCGGGTCAGGCGTGCTTGTCAGACGCAGATGTCAGCCCGGATCTCGTAGAGCATGTCTATACCGCCAATATGGCCAGTGGCGAATTCGAGGGCCAAACCGGCGTCATGAACGCTCTAGCGCACGATCTCGGTGTGTTGCCAGCGTATGCACAGCGCGTCGATCAAACGTCCGCATCCGGCGGCGGGGGACTCTATGCTGCCTGGCAGTCGGTTGCATCCGGGGCGAGTGAGATGACCCTGCTCGTCGGGGGTGAGAAGATGACCCACCGGACCACCGCAGAGTCGACCGACGTTATCGCCTCACTCACCCATCCAATGGAATACAAGCATGGCGTAACGCTGCCGAGCTTTGCTGGTCTGACAGCGCGCGCCTATCTCGAGCGGTTTGATGCACCACGCGAGAGTCTCGCGGAAGTCGCTGTGAAGAACCATGCGAACGGCGCTCGAAACCCGAAGGCGCAGTTTCAAAAAGAAGTGGATCGTGACACGGTCCTCGAAAGTCCAATGGTCGCTGATCCACTCCGGTTATATGATTTCTGCCCGGTAACAGACGGCAGCGCGGCGGTGCTGCTCTGCCCAGCCGATCGGGCTCGCGAATTCGTCGATGAGTACGTGCTGATCGAGGGTATCTCCGGCGCTACAGACACTCACGTCGTTCACCAGCGGCCGGATCCCACCCATATGGGTGCCGTTGCCGAGAGCGGCCGCGACGCAATGGCCATGGCTGGCATCGACCCGAATGATGTCGAAGTCGCAGAACTCCACGACATGTTTACGATTCTCGAATTTCTCCAACTTGAAGCACTCGGGTTCGCAGACCGGGGTGAAGCACCAACGCTGACGCTCGACGGTCGGACAGCACTCGATGGGGCGCTGCCCATCAATCCATCCGGCGGACTGAAGTCGAAGGGACATCCTCTCGGCGCCACAGGCGTCGCACAGGTGGTCGAAATCACGGAGCAACTGCTCGGAGACGCGGGGCAACGACAGGTGGACGCCGCGACAGGGTTGGCCTGCAATGTGGGCGGATTCGGCAACTGTGTTACCACGACGATATTGGAGGCGGCCGTATGACCGACGAACCCCGATTGCTCGCGGGTGAATGCGCGAACGGCCACTTGGCATGTCCACCGCATCCAATCTGTGCGGAATGTGGTGCCGAACAAACGGGGCGTGTCGATCTCGCCAGCCTGACCGCGGAAGTGGTTACATGGACCACTAGTCATGCCACGCCCCCGGGTGTCCGACAGCCCAATACTCTGGCAATCGTTGAATTCCTCGTAGAAGGCCAGGCTGTCCGGGTTATTGGGGGGACGACGGACGAAGTGACGACGGGCGATGTCGTCCGGCCAGTCCACATCGAGCAACTCCGCGAGCCTGGTGCGGGCATTCGCGAACCAGCCAGCCAGGAGTGGGATGGATTCCGATTCGAGCCCGTAGACTGACTGGGGCCGCGGACTTTTTGCCAGTGGGGCGTCTGGGAGGGGCCAGTGCAGGTCGCAATCGTGACCGTTGGAGACGAAGTGCTCGCCGGCGACGTCGAGAACACGAACGCCAGCTGGCTAGCCGAGCGGCTTTCAAGTGCCGGCGCGACGGTGACCCGAATCATCACGCTGCCGGACCAACGGGATGTTATCGCCGAGACTGTCGCTGACTGGGCGGCAGCATTCGATGCGGTCATCGTGACGGGCGGGCTCGGCGGCACCCACGACGATGTCACCGCGGACGCGCTTGCGGATGTCTTTGATCGGGAACTCGTCGTCGAGCAGCCCGTCAGACAAGCGGTCATCGACCGGCTTGCCGCCCACCGAGATCTCGATCCAGCGGAACTCGATCTTGATCGAGTGCCTATCGATGTAGATGATTGGGCGGCTGTGCCGGCTGGCGCGCGGCCACTGCCGAATCCCGAAGGGCTGTGTCCGGGCTTCGTGATTCAGAACGTCTACGCTTTTCCGGGCATCCCTGACGAAATGCAGGCCATCTTCGAAACCGTCGCAGATGATTTCGCCGGTGATGCGGTGACACGGGTGCTCGAAACCACACAACCTGAGGGATCGGTTTCAGATGTGGTCGCAACCGTCCGCGAACGCTATGCGGTGGAGGTGGGAAGCTACCCATCCCTCACAGCGTACAATCGGCTCAAGGTCCGGGGAACAGACGCTGAAACCGTCGAAGAAGCGGCTGCATGGCTGCGTGAGCGGATCGAGCAGCCTGATTGAGATACGGCGTCAGTCCCCGTTCAACCCACGCCACGCGAGCACTGCGCCCGCAAGCACCACCACACCAGCAACAGCAAATGCCATTGCGAATCCTTGGGCGGTCGCGACGATACCGCCAAGAATACTGCCGACGCCAGTCCCCCCGCTGACGACCGCCGTATAGGTACCGAGGACGCCGCTCCGACGTTCAGGTGGTGCAAGGCGGGCGACGAGGAGGGGTGCCGTGACAACCGCCAGCGCCCAACTCACTCCGACTGCTAGGAACACGCCACCGATAGCCCAGAGGGCGGCACCGCCAAGAAGGACTGCCGGGAAGAGGATACTCCGCGCTCCGATGCCGGCTACTTGGAGCCGAGCCGCCCCGAACCGAGGCTCGAGCCGTGCGACTCGGCCGTATGTCATGGCTGACCCGGCGTTTGCGGCTAGGAATACCGCAAAGATTGCCGTTGTGGAAAGGCCACGACCATCGAGATAGGCTGGCATCGGTCCCCAAAACACCGCCGAACCGAGGGCGAATGCGCCGATTCCGAGGAGAAACGTTCCGGTCGGACCACGAAACGCCGCCGTGAGCCCACCGAGATCGAGCCGGCGCAAGGCCCAGTAGAGTCGGCCCGCACCAAGCGGGTTCAATCGAATGATCCGTCCAGCGCCGAGATCTCGACGGCCGACCTTCGCGATCCGTGTCGCGAAACGGGTGAGACTTGGCCGCGGACCCGCCGGAAACGTCCAGAACACGCCTACCGCGGCGATGGCAGAGAGGCCAGCGAAGGCAAGGAGCAGCGATCGGTGGGCGGCGGCGGGCGACACCGTAGTAGCAACCGCCACCCAACCGATACCGGCGATCAGTCCCAGAACCCAGCCCCACCCCTGAACGGCGTTCAATGCAGCGAGGCGATCATCCCACTCGTCTTGGGCTGCGCCGCCAACGACCACGAGGTTGCAGACAGGAGCCGCCGCGGCGACGGCGAACCAGAGGCCGGCATTAAGCACGAGGAGTGCGAGCGTGTCACGAACGAGGGACATCCCGGCGAGTGTCAGCGCCATGCCGAATACGGCCCCCACCACCAACCCCCGGTGGCGGTCGGCCCGGCGTGCAAGCCGCCCCGCCAAAATCGCACCAGGAACGCCAGCAAATGCGGCCGTAGCGGCCAATAGGCCCACGAGCACGGCATCGGCTCCAAGCGCCAGCGCATAGACCGGGACGAGTAGTGACGCACCCCCGACCGGGACATAGCCAAGGCCCCACATGCGGAGCCACCAACGAGTCGTCATTGCGTGTGTCGTCCGACGCCGTGGCCTTCCGCGTACCGATCCAGGGTGATGCTCCCGGGCCCAACGACCTTTTTACCGCGACCCTCGTATCGGGGATGGAGCCTCACACGGCTCCGCAGTGTCACACCCGAGGGGTTCCCGCCCCTCGTTTCTTAGCGATAATATCGCGGAGCCAACACTAAGTACAGCAGCGCAGCGATCAGAAGGATCCGTGGCAGAATGCGGTCGAGCACCGTCGGTTGAGCGATTGCGCCGATCTGGACGACCCCCATGACGAACGCATCCCGAGCACGAAGCTTTGGGTAGGGAATCGGCGCAACCATAAGCAGAGAGAGGATTACCGTGGCCGTGGCGATTATCAGCAATCCGGTAAAACCGGCAAGATAGCCTGCCGCGAGTATCGAGGCTCCGAGCGTATTCTGTATGCCCGGTCGGCGCTCGTCGGCACCGACATGGACCGTATAGAGAGCAGTGCGAAGGATCGAAAATACCACGAAGCACGCAGGTACGCCGAGCGTGAGCCCGTACTCCAGCGGGCCGGAGAGCGGAGCAAAAGCCCCGTAGATGACGGCGAACACGAACATCGCCGGTGCCGTCCCGAATGAGACCACATCTGCCACCGAGTCAAGGACCGGTCCCACCGCCGTTGCGCCATATCGTCGGGCAACGATCCCATCGAGTGCATCGGCAACCGCCGCGAGCAGGATCAACCGGGCAGTCAGATCCGGGGAGCCAATAACGGCGGCAATCATCGCTGCGACGCCGATGATAGCATTGAGAAGGGTGAGGAGATCGGCCGGCCCGAGCCGCTCGCGAACCCGCAGGGACATGTCCGCCAGTGTGGCGAGGGGGCTTAAGAAGGGGACGGGTTTCGGTAACGGCAGCGATCGATATGGCGTATCATCTCTCTGCGTCGATTCTCACCGTTCAAGAAACGGACTCGCAATTAAACCTGTTGAGGGCGCCGTCTCACGTGTCACCGTCGAAGTACAGGGCCGCTGTCGTGACCCCAGTCCCGACGAGGAGAATCAGAAGTTGCCATCCGGCTCGAACGATCGGAAAAACCCGATCAACTGGCTCGTCCTCCGGGGAGGGACCCGGGTCGATACCGGTGGTAATAGTCACTTCAGAGGAGTTGCCAAGTGACGTAGCTGGCGCGGGGACGCCGGATTCTGTGGAAAGGTCCACGAATGTTTGGACGATGCCACGCTGGCTCGAGAGTTCGAGCGTCCCGTCGATGACATAGTGTTGATCGATGAGTGGCCAGAGGGGATTAGCGCCACCGGCACTGAAGAGATCGAGACCGATCCCTGCGACGGCAAGACAGGTCACGGCCACCCAGCCAACCCGGACCCCGGCATCATCGTACCGCTCCCGAATCCACGAACGCGAGCGAAACCTGGTATCAACGAGAATCGCGAGGCCGAGGAGACCAGGTAGAACGAGCGTGTGCAGCGCTGTTCGGTGGCCGGCCGTAGAGATGAGAGCAATAAACGCATCAAAGTCCGGTAGTGCCGTCAGAGCAAGTACCACAAGTAGCGCTCGCCGGTCGAATGCCGCACCCAGAAGCGCGGCGGCGATCATGCCCGCGAACGCGAGATGGACGATCGTCGAGGGCATGCGAGTCCGTCCCCGAGGCCGGGAATGAGTCTTCCGGTGCGACGCGTGTCGGACGCACCCCACCACAGTTAAGGGTCCACCCCGCAACCGTTCCGCCATGAACCGCGACCCGGACCCCCAGGAGATCACGAGCCTCGTGGGGCGGGAGGTTTACACCAATAATGGCGTCTTCCTCGGCGAGGTAGAGGATCTCCGGCTCGACCTCGAAGCGGAGGCCGTGACGGGGCTGGCGCTCCACGAGTTGAATCGAGAGTTGTTTGCCGATGAAGCCCGCGAAGCTCGGGGGGTTATCGTCCCATATCGATGGGTCCAGGCTGTTGGCGACGTCATCATCGTCAACGACGTTGTCGAACGGATTCAAGACCCGGAAAGCGACGAAGAATCCGCGGCCGTTTAATTCCCGTTTCCGCTGTCCCCGCCTTCGACGCCCATCGCCTCGAACAGCTTCTTTTTGACAGCCTCCTCGGTGAGTTCGAGGAGTGTCTCACGGTTCTCATCGCTGACTTCGATCCCGGTGAAGATGCCGAGCGGAATTTCCACGCTGGCATCCGTGGAGTGCCCTGCGACTTCACCGATATCTTCGAAGGCATTCTCGAGGATCGCGCCGATATCCATCCGGATGTCCTTCGATCGGGCAGCGAGATAGATCGTATCGTCAGCGATCGCAAATACCGCGGTTGTAGTGATACCCTCCAGGTTGAGGAGATGCTGGGCGGCCTGAGCGAGTGCATCACGGTCACGAATGAAGCCCGCGTTCGAAACGAGATGACTGCCTTGTACCTCTCGGTTGCGGATGGCTTCCGCGAGAACGTCGAGCGTCTCCGGAGACATCGACGGCGACTCGACCTGTTCGAGCGTATCATGGTCGGCGAACGGATAGAGATACGCTGCTGCCGTGAGGTCTGCGGGCGTTGTATCGCGCTTGAAGTCGAGGGTCTCCGCACGGATACCGTACAATAATGCGGTGGCGATTTCTCCATCCAAATTGATGTCGAGTTCTTGGATATATTTTGTCAAAATTGTCGATGTTGCGGACACGTTCGGGCGGATATCGGTGAACGCGGCGTCATAGTCGGATTCTTGATCATAGTGATCGATGATGATATCGGCGTCGACATCTGGTAGAGGCTCACCGGCCTTCGCGTGATCAACGAGCGCGATCGTGCCATAACTCTCGAGATCGACGTCCACAGCAGAGACCAGTTCGATCCCGAGGAGGTTTACGAAGGCACGGTTTTCCTGATGCCCGATTTCACCCTCGTAAACGATGTCGGCTTCGACGTCTCGGCTTTCGGCAACTGATTTGAGTGCCGCAGCGCTCGCGATCGAGTCTGGATCGGGACTGCGGTGAATCAGAATCCCGAGTTCACCCTCCGTATTGTCGATTACCTCAGTGAGCTGTCGGGCCTTATATTCCAGTTCGCCGGTCTCGAGGGCGCGTAACGCGGAGTCAGCGATGACCGCCGAGGGATTGATCACGACATCTGCTCCGAGATCGTTCAGTTGGTCAGCCGACACGGGATCCGACGCACGTGCGACGACGAATTGATCGCCGCCACGGTTCCTGATGTTTTCGACCGCTGCGGCATTCGCTTCAACATCGGAAGACAGGATGAGGATGACTTCGCGGTCCGAGATCTCGACCGCGACAGAGTCCTCACGGATATCCGCCTCTCGAGCGTCAAGATCCTGGTCTCGGAGTGCCTCCACACGGCCGGCGTCGGCGTCGAGAATCAGGACGTCCTTGCCCTCCTCGACAAGCGCCTCCGCGACCGCATGGCCCACGCTCCCACAGCCGAGAATAGCGTAGGTCGACATCGACGTCATCGTGATGCCGGTGGCGGTACTCATTATTCGCCACTCGAACCCGAGGTCCTTATACCTCCCAGATATCCGTCGTTCAGATTGTGTTCGGTAACGCCGACCACCCAGATTATCTCGGGGAAGAGAAACGTATTTGGGCGGGCACGGGCAAGCCGCGGAGCATGGGCCGGTAGCTCAGTCCGGCAGAGCGACGGACTCTTAATCCGTCGGTCAGGGGTTCAAATCCCTTCCGGCCCGCTGTTTTCTCTGGTGTCGACGAGACGTGTCCACTGGTGGAATTCAGCCAATAAACAGGAGAAACACGGAGATGTTCATCCCGATGAAGCCGACGGCCATGACAAGAGCCCCCCATTTCCGCGCACCGAGGGAGAACGCCTGGTAGCCGCCGAAGAATGCAATCGGCCCAAGGATTAATCCCCAGGGTGAGACGAGGAGCGCGGCGACTGCGGGAATCGCGCCAGCAATCAGCCAGGTACGCGCCTCGACGGCGGGATCCGCACCCGTCGGATGCTCGGACCCACACACCGGACACGTTTCGGTATCACGTTCGAACTGCGTACCGCATTCAGAACAGGTACGTAGCTCTCCGGCAGCTACATCCGACTCCGCCATAGCGGGGTTGTGGCCCTCGGAGACATAGTTGTTCTGTCCGGCAGTCAGTACGGTGGATCTATGGCCATGTACCCTATCATGCCGAGCGCTGTGGCGACGGATGGTTCGTTGACGGCTATCGAACGTGCCTGAGGGCCAATGCTCGCAAGCAAGTCGAGGTAGCCACCCACCCAGGCGTCACCGTCGGCCTCCTCGCCGAGAAGCCGCCAGAATCGCTCCATTCCATCTTCGTTGGCAGCCTCGGCACGGCGCGTCCGTTCTGCATCCAAGCAAGACTCGTCGATCGCCTCACGAGCCCGGGAGGCAACGGTTCCGTGGAAATCGAGTGTCCCGTATCCCGCAATCCGGGCGTGACGCAATACTTGCTCCTCTGGAAGTTCGGGATCCGACTCGAGCCGCCAAACAGTCAGGTTCTCAAATGCGTCGAGCGCCGGCCGATGAACGAAAAGTGGGGTGACGAATACGGACGCAACCATGACGCTTTCGAGAGCCCAGTCAGGTGCTGGCGACTCGAGTGCAGCACAAAAGTCCTCCAAGACCTGGAATGGCGGTCTCAACCGTCGAAAACTCTTGTAATCTCCGAGCCGAATATCCGGATGGGCATCATGCAAAGTCGGCCCGAAGCCGACATCCCGGTATTGGTGTTTGCGGCTAAGCCAGGTGAACACCTCACGATCCGGCGGATCCGCAGGATCGTATACGGCCACGCCGCGAACGTTTTTCGCGGTTGCGATCGTTGCCGGGAGGTCATCGGAAGACATAGCCGGGTCTTGGGCAACTGGCGAATTCAGCCTTCCTCCGATCTGCGAAGGTACTTTCGCATTTCGACATGAGGGATCCCAGCCTCCTCAAACACGGCGCTTGTACGTTCATATCCGAGCTTCTCATAGAAGCCCTCGACACGTGTCTGCGCATGGAGGACAGCCTCCTCGAGTCCCTCCTTACGGGCCAAATTCTCTATTTCCGCCATGAGTAGGCGACCGATGCCTCTACCACGGTCAGATGCCCGAACGGCAACCCGCTCGATCTTCGCCACCCCGGGCTCTGGGTCTCGAAGCCGTGCCGTCCCGACCGGTTTGTCCCCCTCGTATGCCACAACATGCCACGCACTCTCGTCACGACCATCATACTCTATCTCCGGCGGCACGTCCTGTCCATCGACAAAAACCGCCTGTCGAATTTCCCGGGCATCCATCATCGACCCGCCATTGCAGACACGTCGGATTTCGATATCGGCCATAACCCAATCGAGTCCAGTTAGGAATCGGTCCGCCGGCCAGCAAAGGGATTTTGGGAATCCCGATAAAACGCACCACTATGGCGGACTTCGAGACTCTTGAGTGTGTCAATTGTGGGGACACCTTCGTTGCGCACGGGAGTGCGAAAGCGGCAGACACTGGCTACTGCAGTCCGGCGTGCCACACTGCTGGTGAAGGGCTGAACTAGTCGGGGCTGTAGTTCGGCGCCTCGTCGGTGATGACGACATCGTGAGGGTGGCTCTCCTGCTGGCCGGCCGCGGAGACCCGGACAAACTCGGCACGTTGCTTGAACTCACGCAGCGACTCGGCGCCAACATAGCCCATCCCCGACTGCATGCCCCCAACCAACTGGTGAAGTTCGGATTCCAACGTACCCTTGTACGGAGTCGCCGCCTCGACACCTTCTGGAACGTAATCCTCGTCGTCGTCATCATCCTTCAAGTAGCGGTCCCCACCGCCGGATTGCATGGCTCCGACTGAGCCCATGCCGCGGTACTGCTTGTACTTCTTGCCATTCATCGTGATGACGCGGCCGGGCGCCTCATCAGTACCGGCGAAATACGAGCCAAGCATTACGGCATCCGCACCAGCCGCGATTGCTTTGATAGCATCACCTGAATACCGAATCCCGCCGTCGGCTATCACGGGGACGTCATGCTCGACAGCGACGTCGGCAACCTGTGCCACAGCACTGATCTGGGGCATGCCGGCGCCGGTGACCACGCGAGTTGTACATATCGACCCCGGACCGATCCCGACCTTGACTCCGTCCGCGAAATCAACCACGTCCTCGGCGGCCTCACGTGTTCCGATGTTTCCCACGACCACATCGGCCTCGACGTCGGCCTTGATTTGCCGCGCTGAGTCGATGACGTTTCGATTGTGTGCATGGGCACAGTCGATAAACAACACGTCGGCACCGGCATCGTCGGCGGCATCCGCCCGGTCAGACTCGAAGGGCCCGACCGCGGCGCCAACGCGGAGGTGGCCCTCCTCGTCTCGCGCCGCGGAGTCGTATTCGCGGCGCTGGAGGATACCCGCCATCGTGACGAGCCCGACAAGCCGATCGTCCTCCTCAACGATCGGGACGCGTTCGATTTTGTGCTCGTACATAAGTTCGAGCGCTTCACGGGCGGTGACGTCCTCTGGGGCGGTGATCACTTCGTCAGTCATCGCCTCGCGAACCTGGTCGCGCTGACCCACTTCGAGATAGGGCCGGATGTCAGTTCCAGAGATGATGCCAAGAACGGTGTCGTTTTCATCAACGACCGGGGCACCAGAGACGCCCTCACGCTCCATCATTTCGTCCACCTCGCGGACGGTTTGGTCGGGACTCGCAGTGACAACCTCTCGAATAATCAACTCGTCGGCGCGTTTGACCGCCTCGATATGCTCGACGGTTTCCTCAATGGACATGTTCCGGTGGAGGACTCCGAGGCCGCCATGCCGAGCCATCTCGATGGCCATTTCGCTCTCGGTAACGGTGTCCATGGCCGCCGAGAGAACGGGAACAGAGAGGGTGACACTCCGGGATACCGACGTTGTTAGATCCGTCTCGTCGGGTTCGACGTGACTCTCCTTCGGGCGGAGGAGCACGTCATCGAAGGTAAGGGCCTCCGGTTTGCGGAGTTTCTCCGAGAAATCGTTCGCCATGTAAAGCGTGGTCGTGGCGGGGGCAAAAACGTTGCGTGCGGGCCGTGGACAACAGGCTTAGGACTGTGGCCGATAAGCCGGGATCATGGCTGAGAACCGCGTCGTCCAGGGCCGCATGGTTACGCCGCGACGGCTAGCCGAACTCATCGAGGGCGGAGACGTGATGGATGCAGAGCCCATTGCCGATGCGGACCGCGCCTGTCCGGACTGTGGTGGATCAGTGCTCGAAGTCGGATATATGCCCTCGGCGACAGCGTTCGTGACAGGCTGGAAATGCCAGGACTGCGACTGGGCGGCCACAGATCGAGAGTAACCGGAACGCTTTTCGGCAGTTTCGTCCAACCGACGGTCGCGGGCTCGTGGCCTAGTCCGGGAAGGCGGCTGACTCCAGAGGCACCACACCCGGGACGACACTCCAGGTTGATATGCTGAGCGGCCGGCTGATCCCCGACCGCGATGATGACCCTCTGGAGTTCCGAGGTGTGCCGGAGATATCAGCCGATCGGGGGTTCAAATCCCTCCGAGCCCATTTCGTCCTTCAAAGTTGGGGGTAAATCACTTACCTCAGGTTAGCGGTATCCGGGGGTGGGCAGCGTGAGTATCTACGGATCACGCGACCGATTCGAGCCGGTCGACCCTGATATCTGTGAGTGGTGCGGTGGCGAGATCGACGCCGAGCCGAAGGGGTACCACGACGACGCACCGGTCCTCGTCCCTAGAAGCAACCCGATCGATCAGCTCCTAACGAAGATGCAGCTGAAAGTGTATCAGA
>JBDGPQ010000021.1:0-11366 GCA_042219595.1 Haloarculaceae archaeon | reverse complement strand
AGCAGGTAGCCAACGTGGGCACCGGCCCAGCCGCCGCTGGTGACGAGCAGGCCAGCCATTCCACGCCGCGTATCAGGATCCTCGAGTTTCCGGACCCGAAGCAGGCTCGCGAAACAAGCCACCGCGGCCGCGGCGAACACGGCGATCACCGCGATCCGGTACAGGCTCACTGTCTCTGGACTGACCACGGTGACGCACGTCTTAAGGCCTTATAACCGTGCGTCGACCGCCTTGACAGCCGCATCGAGCGACGGCGCCTCGAAGGCATCGAGATCGATGTATGCGTTGGTCCCTGCACAATACAGATCACGCGCGGCGCTGATTACTTCGTCGTCAAGCGGTTCCGGATCACGTTCACAGAGCGACCGCCAATCCGCGATCCCCTTGGCGTCGGCCCGCTCCTTTGCCCTGTCGACGGCAGCGACCCAGTCCGGTTGTGTCCGTTTGTGATGTTGCCTGAGTACCTCTTTCGAGACTTGCCGGCCATTGTATGCAAAGCGGTTCTCGTCAAACGTACCGACAACATCGGCGACGCGGAGCTCACCGGCAAAATACAGCACTTCGATCTTCCCGTCCTGGTGATCGAGTCCGGCTGCAACAGCCTGTTCCGTAACGAGCTGATTTACGTCGCGGGCCAGGTCGGCAAGTTCGTCGATATCGGCCCGACCGGCGATTCGGTCGGCCTCTCGTCGATCGAGATACCGGTCTTGCTCTTCGTACTTGGTCGAGAATTCGACGATCGGCTCGTCCAGGTCGACGGTCCCCTCCGGCCAGTCGTCGAATGGTAAGCCGTGGTCCCCGGGTGCGGTCCGCCGGCGCAATGACGAGCCCGTACCAACCGTGTTCCGGAACACGATCTCGAGCGGCACGAGATAGTTTTCGCCCGCGGCGGCATGGTAGGCATCATAATCGTAACTCCCATCCTCGACCGGAAGATCGGGCACCTGCGTCAGGTCGATTGCCATTTCGCGTGGCGCGCCATCATCGAGAGCGGCCGCAAGTGATCGCGGTTCACCGTCATCGACGACGCCCCGGTAATGTGTCGGGATCCCTGCGGCCTCTAAACGTTCGAAATTGAATGCCCCCATGGTGCATAACGAGGCGCCCTTATCGGGAATGGAATCCGGCATACGCCCCCAGTCAAACACGGAGTAAGCATCCGTGAAGACGAAGGCGCCCCGGCCGAGGGAATCCGGTGTTGCCGGCTCGGCCACCCGGAAGTCCTTTACGCTGGTCATCGCCCGGATCTGTGCCGGGTCGGCGTAAGTGGTTTTTCCCTGTCCGGGCGGAGTCCATCAGCTTATGACGCTGGGGGGAGATGGCCGGGATAATGGCCGATGCCGAGCGGGCCCGGACGAATGTCCCGCGGGACCGCTACGCGTTCGAGTACGTCCCGGAGACTGACCAGTCCTTCGAGAACGCCCTCGAGAAGGCGCGGGCCGGCGACCGCCTCACGGTCGCCGATGGCGTGGAATTGCTGACGACGGGAACCGACCGACCCGGAATCGACTTGCTCCGAAAGGAACGCGTCCTTGAGGCTGCGGATCGACGCCGGGCCGCGGTCGTTGGCGATGAGGTGACGTTTGTTGCCAACCTCAATAATAACGTCACAACTGCCTGTAATACGGGCTGTCTGTTCTGTAATTTCAAAGATCGATCCGATGAATTCCTGGCGGACGCGGATGGCGACCACGGCGGCTTTACGAAAACACCGCCGGAGTCCCGGCGGATCGTTAAAGAAGCCGTCGAACGAGGCATTTACGAGGTAACCTCCGTCTCCGGGTTACACCCCGCACTGGCACTCGATGCGGAGCACCGCGAAATCCTCGAAGCCAGTTCCCGTGGGGACCTCAATTACAAACCCCCGAGCGCCTATGCCGTCGATCCCGGAACCTATGCGGCTCAGTTGCGGGCGATGAGCGTCGAGGGCGTCCACGTCCATTCGATGACGCCCGAGGAAGCTTACCATGCCCGGCGGGGCACTGACTGGGACTATGTCGACGTATACGAGCGCCTCCGGGATGCAGGTCTGGACTCGGTCCCGGGAACCGCAGCAGAA
Organism: Haloarculaceae archaeon; assembly: GCA_042219595.1. Taxonomy (GTDB): domain Archaea; phylum Halobacteriota; class Halobacteria; order Halobacteriales; family Haloarculaceae; genus CAYLJD01. Next base: position 9,307 of record JBDGPQ010000021.1, on the reverse strand, counting down.
ATCCTTGTCGACGAAGTTCGCGAGGTGATCTGTCCGGGTAAGATTCGAACGGCGGAGTGGGTGGATGCAATGGAAGCCGCCGCGGAGGTTGGCTTGCCGACAACGGCCACAATCATGTACGGCCATGTCGACAACGAGATGCATCGCGTCAAGCATCTCGAGGTGATCCGGGACCTCCAGGATCGCACCCGCAACATCACCGAGTTCGTCCCCCTATCGTTCATCCATCCGGATACGCCGCTCCACGACCGTGGGATGGTTGATGGCGGTGCGTCTCGGCACGAAGATGAGCTGATGATCGCAGTCTCACGGCTGTTCCTTGACAATATCGATCACATCCAGTCGTCATGGGTGAAGTATGGTGACGAACAGGGATTGAAGATGCTATCGTGCGGGGCGGACGACTTCATGGGCACAATTCTCTCCGAGGAGATCACGAAGCGCGCTGGCGGGGATTACGGTGAAGCCCGCTCGTTCGCTGAGTACGTCGAGATGATCGATGCGATCGGCCGGGTCCCCGTCGAGCGATCGACCGACTACGAACAGCGTCGTCGTATCGATCCTGCCGATCCACCCTTCGGTCCCACCCTCGGCCCGATGGCCGATGGGACGCCGCTTACGGACTGACGGGATTCCGTCCACGCTCAAGAATAGATCGAAAGCGCTCGCCATGGACATCGTGTGCTTGAATGGCCGCTTCGATCCGTTCCGAACACCACCCTTCCCTGACGTACTCCTCGTATACCGGCAACCGTTCCCGGAGCGGTACGCCCGCCTCGGCAGCGATCTCTTGAAGTCGCTCCAGGGCTGGCCAGGCGTAGTCGGGATTGATGTGGTCGTCGGTGACCGGCGAGACACCACCGAGGTCGTCAATGCCACAATCCACTACCTCCCCGGCGGGCGCGAGGTTCGGCGGCACCTGGACGGAAACGTCTGATGGGAGGCCCGCCCGTGCCATGGCGACGGCGCGCCGAAGCGTCCCCACGTCTGGTGTGCCGCCAGACCACCGGTCGTTCTCGACAACCGGTTGGACGATGATTTCCTGAATATGGCCATAGCGCTCGTGGAGCTCACGGATGGCAAGGATGCTTTCCGCACGGTCCTGCCAGTCTTCGCCGATTCCAACGAGGATTCCAGTGGTGAATGGCATCCCGAGTTGACCGGCAACGCGAATCGTGTTGAGGCGTTGGCCAGGTGACTTGACCCGAGGCCCGGCGTGAGCATCCACATCGGCCGTGGTCTCGAGCATGACGCCCATACTTGCATTCAGATCGGCCACGGTCTCCATTTGGGCCCGTGTTTGATCACCGGGATTGGCGTGTGGCAGGAGCCCCTCATCAAGCGCAATCTCACAGCACGCTCGGAGGTATTCGTGGATCGAGTCATGGCCCCATGTCTCAAGTTGATCATAGATGGCGGTGTACCGATCATCCGGGTCATCTCCGAAGGTGAACAAGGCCTCGGTGCATCCAGCGTTGGCACCTTGCTGAACGACCGCGCGGACCTCGTCTGGTGCCATTAGCTCGGCTTCGCCTGGTGGATCGAAGTAGGTGCAATACGTACAGGTATACCGGCAGGCGGTCGTCAGCGGGATAAATACGTTCCGACAGAACGAGAGATGAGGGGCGGGCTCGACGTCTTCGGGGCCGACCTCAAGGAGTTGGTCGACGTCGGCGTCGTCGATTGTGATATCGAGATCGTACTCCGCTGCGCCGGGAAACACACCGATGTAGTCACTCCGCAGGGCTATCAGTGTCACGAAAGCGGTGGCCGGCCAAGGGCCAGGCCGGCCCACCAGCCAGGAGCGGTTTCTGGCACGGGTCCGTGGCGCGAGACACGGCCCGAGTGCACGGGTCGGCCCGTGCGCCTACAAATTACGGCTGTATTATCAAAAAACCTTGTGGGGCGTTCACGTGCGATGCACGTCGACGCGACCGTCACTCACTGTGAGCTCGACGCCAGCGTCGAGAAGCCAATCGCGCGTTCGCCCACTGCTATGCAACAACGCCTCCGCGAGGTCGGCCGGTTCGTCGATATCAACGGCCAGGCGGAAGGAGTCCAGAATGACCGGTTCAACGCCAGCCTCACGGGCGTGGTCACGGTGATCACGGATGGACGCTCCATGATAATCGGCGCGAAACGCCGGCGTCCGGACGACAAGAGCGTTGGTGCCACCACCAAGCCCAGGAGCGAGCACAACGTCACCCTCCGAGGTGAGTAATCGCTCGACCGCGGTGGCCGTCAATAACGGGAGATCGGCAACGACCACGGCCGTGGGGTCGCCACCAAGCCGGTCATTGATGGCGGGTGTTAATGGCCGGTCATCGATTTCGACGGGCGCCGATGTCTCGACAGGCGCGGTGGTGAGGACGGTCGGTTCTGCTTCCGCTGCCATAAGCGCCGACAGCACGTCTTCGAGCATGGCTTCGGCCAGGTCACGCCGCTCGGCAGAGTCAAAAAGCGGCGAAAGCCGGGATTTGGGCTCAGTGGCGTCGAATGGAACGAGGACGTCCATCCCCTATTGCAGTTTGTAGCCGCACTGTTGACGCTGGCGCCAATAATAGACCGCTCCGGCGAGCACCGCCAGAACGACGACCCCGATGACGAGGAACAGTATCAGTTGCCCTGATTGGGCACCGCTCTCTGCCTCCTCGGCGAGACTGACGGCGTTACCGAAGTTGCCGGTATTGTAGGCGCTAATCGCCTGCTCGATCTTGTCATTCCGTCCACCGACCGCTTCGATCGCCGCGTCGATGGCCTGGCGGGCTTCACGACTTTCCTGGGTATAACGAGGAGCGGTCACCTCACCAAGCACGTTTGCGTTTCCACCGCTCACGCGGGCGATCGTCATGACTGAGACGGACTCGGTCGACCGATCAGCGTAACTATACGAGCTGATCGGTGGCACGTCACCTGTCAGCGTAATATTGACGAGGGTTGGCGTTGGATTCGTCGCCTCCGAGAGATCAAGCGTGAAGTTCTCGCCGCCAAAGTCACGCGTTGCCACCGGGTCGCCCTGTGAGGAGACACTGACCACCCAGGTCGCGTTTTCGAGATTTGTCGATGCCTGGAGGGTCCACTCACTGGGGGCGTTACGGAACGGCTCCTCGACTGCTGCGGAATACTCGATCGTCGAATCGACTTGCACCGGACCGGGGTCATCCCCAACGACCGTCACCGCGCCGGCGGTTCCCACGGCCACGAGCAGGATGACGGCCAGTACTCCGATCCAGACGCCCCTAGAAGAGCGGATCCAACTCATCTTCCTCGTCTTCGACCAAGCTTGCTAAATTCTCTTCGCTCTCCCGGCGAATCTCATCGATATTGTCCTGGGCTTCGATCGCCACTTGCTGGAGTTCTTTGATCCGTGGCACGTTATGCACGCCTGACAGCAAGATCGACGCCGCGACGTTCGGTTCGTCGAGCGGGTAATCCCCACCCCGAACCTCCATGCTGCCGGTCTGCTCCTCAAGCCACTTGCGACCGCGCTCGATTCCCTTTCTGTTCAGGTGGTTCGGTGGCCCCGACACAACGAGGAGGGCACGTTCCGCCCCGTCGATTTCGCAGGGTAAGGTTAGGCGACCCAGTGCAGCCTTCCGGACCAGTGACGTGATCCGGTTCGTGGTATTGGCGCTCTCCATATCATCCTGGCCGTCCCCGCGGAACCGTGAAAGCAGACCGCCCGAGCCGTCACGCTGGACGGATTCTGCGGCATAGCCGACGGTTGAAACACCGCCGCCGGCGAGTGTGTTAATAATCTCAGATGAGTCGACAACGGATTCAGCGACATTGTCCCCCGCAGTCACCTCGCCGGCCCCAAAGAGCACGCCGAAGCGCCTGACGATTTCGTCGTTGATCTGCTCGTACCCGCCCTCAACCGACTCGCCTGTCTTCCGCCAAGCATCGTTGTCGAATACGAGTAGATTGTCGACTTCTCGGACAAAGGTCTGGAACGACCGGGCGGCATTGAGCGTGTAGATACCACCCTCGTCACTGCCTGGAAGAATGCCTAGACCGTAAACGGGTTCGGTATAGATCCGTTTCAGATGCTTTGCCAACACCGGCGAACCGCCCGAACCAGTTCCGCCACCGAGCCCGGCGATAATCAGGAAGGCATCGATTTCATGGACCGGAATGTTGTCGATGGCGCCCTGAATCTCATCGATATCTTCCTCGGCAATTTCGGCTCCGAGTTCATTATCGGCGCCGACCCCGTGACCCTTTACACGGGCCTGGCCGATCAGGACACGATTGTCCTGTGGCACCCGCTCGAGGCCGAGCAGATCCGCCTTCGCCGTATTCACCGCGACGGCCGAGCGGACGATGTTCGAGCCGGTGGTTTCGTCATATTCGAGAAACTTGTCGACGATCTTCCCGCCGGCCTGCCCAAACCCGATCATCGCGAGCTTCATAGATGGGTATACGAGCTTACAAACGGAATGTGGGCTTAAGTGTTTTGTCCGGTTATCACTAAGGGAAATGACGTGTTCGAGCGCTCGTACGTCCGAAATTTCCGGAGATTGAGCCGATTAAAATATCCATGATCGATAACGGCCGTGGTGGCCGTTTTCGACGGACGGAGGCCGGGAGCGGATGCCGCGGTTCTGGGAACCGAAGCGTTCAACCAATCTAATAAATAGAATTATATGTCTGATTTTCGACTACGAGTACGCGGGTGTCGTCCGATTCACCCCGAGGTACTCTGCATAGGTGGTCATGTCCTTCTCCTCGAGACCGAACGCGGCAACCTGGTTCGGCTCGACGACCAGATCGACATCCATCGACTTCGCCTGGTCTGCACCCAAGGGGAAGAACGGTACAGGGTCGAGTACTTTGAGGCCGACTCTCGCGAGGGCCGTTGGCACGGGCATAATTCGCGTTTTCGATCCCCGAGCGGAATAGACCATACGCGTAACTTCTGCGAGTGACAACCGTTCCGGTCCGCCAAGTTCGTACGTCTCACCGATGTGTTCGTCATCTTCGATGGCTGCGGCGATGATTGGGACGAGATCCCCGACAAACATCGGCTGGTACTTCACCCGACCGCCGCCAGGTAAGCCCGTCACCACCGGCGTCGTCAGCATTGTAACAAAGTCTTCGAACTCATCCCCATCACCGAATACGATAGTCGGTCTGAGAATCACCCAGTCCAGATTCGACTCTCTGACGTGATCTTCCGCTCGGCCCTTCGCGCGGAGATACGCTGTGTCGGCATTGGGGTCGGCCATGACGCCGGAGAGCTGGACGAACCGTGAAACGTCATGTGCCTCCGCCGCGCGGACACAGTGTTCTGTGCCACCTTCGTGGACGCGATGGTGCATTTCTCGTCCGCCCTTTGGCTTGAACAGGGGCGACAAAGCCACGAGATTTACGACCGCATCCTGACCCTCGAAGTGGCCCTCGATCGAGTCGTAAGCAGTGACGTCTCCGACGGCCGTCTCAACACCCTCCGGCAGGTCATTTCCATCGGGGTGACGAGCCAATGCGGTGACATCGTGACCGCGATCGTCGAGCTCGGCACAGAGGTGCGATCCGATAAACCCCGTCCCGCCGGCTACAAGCACGTTCATATACCATCTTCGCGGCCGGTCGTGGTTAAAGGTGGGCCGCAACGATTTGGTCGGCGCGTTTACAATGCCCGGCCTCCCAGCGGGGCCATGATCGTCACGCTCGAGGGGCTCGACGGGAGCGGGAAGACGTCCGTCTGGGAGGCGCTCCAGGAGGGGGATCCGTTCTCAGACCTCGTGTTCACCCGCGAGCCAACCGAGACGTGGTATGGCGAAGCTGTTCGTCGATCGCTCGAGGACCCGACCGCGGATCCGCTGGCGGAATGCTTTCTCTATACTGCCGACCATGCGGCCCACCTAGCGGGGACGATCCAGCCGGCGCTCGATCGCGGTGCCACGGTGATCTCCGATCGATATTCCGACTCCCGGTATGCATATCAGGGGGTAACACTGGCGGATCGGATCGATGATCCGATGCGGTTCGTTCGGGACATCCACCGGCCTTGGACGAAGCCCCCGGATCTGACACTTTATCTCGATGTCGATCCCGAGACGGCAGCCCAACGAAGCTCGGCCAATGACAAGTTCGAGCGGGTGGATACACTCGGGCGCGTACGTGAGAACTACGAACGCCTTATATCCGCCGAGCCGGATCGATTCATCCGCATCGACGCCGAGCGACCCATTGAGGCGGTGACAACGGCCGTTCGAGAACGTTTACTCGACGTGCTCTAACGACGTGAGCGGGGACGTGGATCCTCGCGCTCGGCTGGCAGGTCCACCTCGTCGGGTGCCGGCATCCAAAAGTAATCGAAAGCAAGCCCGATAGCCAGCGGAACGATGACGGTGGCGCCGATCACTGCGGCGGGACTCCCGAGGTTCGGCCCGAGGCCCAGCACCCCACCAAACACGAGCGTTCCGACAACGAGTACGAAAGGGATCGCAAGCCCGGAATAGACGGCGGCACCGAGACGGGTTCGGAGGCGAACGCGAAAGAAACGAGTCATCAGAGCTGCAACCACGGCATGAATCAGCACGATGGCCAGTAGTCCGAGCCAATCGACGACCGTCGCCATAGACTCATTGGGAGCTGTCCCGGCTTGGCCCTGTCGGACTACTCCAGACAGATGTAGGTCCGGGTATCCATGACGCCATCGAGGTCGCGGATCTCCGTCGCGACAGTATGAATCACATCGTAGACTTCCGCGCCCTCAGCTTCTACAATAATATCATATTTCCCGGCCACAACATGGGCCTCCTGAACTCCTGGGACCCCCTCGATGGCGGACCGAAGGTCGGCAGAGGTGCCGGCCGATGTCTTCGCCATAATAAAGGCCCGGACCATCGTCGGGTGTGGTACTCGGTGACACGGCAAAAAGGTTCCCCCGAGGATACCTTTATTCCCCGGCGTGTTAATGCATAACACATGCGAGTGATCATCGTGGGTGCTGGCCGGGTGGGCCTCCGAACCGCCCGGTCGCTTGAGGAAAGTGGCCACGAGGTGGTGCTCGTTGAAGCTGATGCCGATATCGCCGCCAGTGCCCGCGACGAAGGATTCGAAGTCGTCGAGGGTGACGGTTCTCTTGAGGCGACCTTGGAGACAGCTGGTCTCGATCAAGCCGAGGCCGTGGGCGCGCTTACTGGGGATTTGAATACGAATTTTGCCGTGTGTATGGTCGCCAATCACGCCGGGTGTCGTACGGTGATGCGGATCGATGAAGACTACCGCGAGGATATTTATCGGGAGTATGCCGACGAGGTCGATGAAGTCATCTATCCCGAGCGTCTCGGCGCCATCGCGGCCAAGAACGCCATGCTCGGTGGCAATAGTCGGGCGATTGCCGACATTGCTCAGGAACTGCAGCTCGTAGAGTTTACCGTCGCCGCCGCGTCACCGATGCGCGGCTATAGTCTGAGCGAGCTTGAGCTACCATCGGACGCGCTACTCCTGGCCTACGGTAAGGCCGATGAGAGTCTTCGACTGCCGACACCGGACGACTCCCTGGAACTGGGCGACCGGCTGGTCGTGCTCGCGGCCTTCGACCGGCTTGGTGACGTGCGGAATTTGATCGTCGGCGAAACGGGACGGGCCGCCAGAGGTGATGCTTAATGGTTCGCGCATACGTCATGATCAAAGCTCATACCGGCGAGGCGGATCGGCTCCGAAGCGAGATTCAGAGTATCGACGGGGTCGAGCGGGCCCATATCGTCGCCGGGGATGTCGACTTGATCGCGGTCGTCGACGTCGACTCGCCGGCAGCCGTCAAGGATGTCGCTGCCACGCATATCCAGGCCGTCGATGGTGTCGAGAGCACCCAAACCTACATCGCAATGGACTGAGGGGGCGTCTCGCTGGCGCGACTGTTGCCACGGCCAGTCGGTGCAGACTCGTCTGACCAACGGTCAGCTCGTTCTGACCCAGTGTGGCAACATTTACCGAACCGGTCGACCCACGACCGGATTCATGCCGGATCTTCGACCAGACACAGACACTCGGCACTGCAGCGAGTCACCTTACGGTTCCGTGGTTTGGCCTACGACCGCGGATCTAGAGAGGTGTACCGCCGCGTTCTGCATCGCCACCGGAGTCAGCTGCGCTCAGGAGGTCTGACACCGGTGACTGGTATGTGTAGCCGGGTATCGTACCCTCGACATACGTTCCCTCCACGTACTCAACGAGCGTTTTGGCAATATCGACCGCCCGGTGCGGATTGTCCCACACGAACGCAAATGTCACGATAACGTCGAGGCCAGCGCGCTCGACGGCAAGATCATCGAGATCGAGCGCCGCCCGCGTTGCTTTGGGTGCGTCGGCGAGACGACGTTCGAAGGTTTCGAACCAGCCATCGGCGACCGCTTCTCCCACTGGATCACTCGTTGCTGCGGAGATCCCCGGTACTGTAACGGTCACCACCCATCGATGGCCCGTTTCCACCTCTTCGGCATCGACCGTCGCTTCAAACACGGTTGAGTTGACCCGAAACTGGCCGTCGTTCTCCGCTATAGCAGTATGGTTGCGGAGGACTTCAGCAACAGCGCTTGGAACGTCGTCGGTCATTGGGTAATCTATAGTGTTAGCATCGATAAAGTCCGTCCGTTTCGGCCATGCAATTCGGACTCCCTGAACCCGGTTTTTGGCCTCCGCCATGGATGATACCGTACTGCAATCGATCCTCCTTCTCCAGAGTTTGGCTACCCAATCCGACTCAGGTAGGCATCTGCTGGTACACAGACTTCCTGAATGAGCCGCCAAGGCAGACGATTCAGAACGGAGAGATTATGCGGCGTGAATCGGGCCGCGGCGCTCGTATTCCATCCGGTCGGAAACAGCCGAGGCGACTTCAGCACCGAACTCCCGTTCGAGGATCCATAAACCGAGGTCGATCCCTGACGTGACGCCACCCGCCGTCACAACATCACCGTCGTCGACGACGCGAGCTTCGATCACGTCGGCGCCTTCGGATCGAAGATCATCGATCGCGCCGCGATGCGTAATCGCGGGCCGGCCGGTTAACAAGCCTGCCCGGGAGAGGAGCATCCCACCGGTGCAGACCGCGCCGACAGTGACACCTCGATCGTGGACGGTGGCAATCCACTCGGGGAGGTCTCCCTTTTCCGCCTCAGCCCACGCTCCACTGCCCGATCGGGCGTTCCATCCGCCGCCCGGCACGATCACGAGATCGGGGTCGGTTTCGCCCAGCTCACCGTCCGGAACGACACGGACTCCGTGACTGCCTTCGACGATATCCGTCGGCTCAAGCGTTCGCAGTGAGACAGCGAGGTCAGGCCCTTCATCGGCC
>JBDGPQ010000099.1:1846-11369 GCA_042219595.1 Haloarculaceae archaeon | reverse complement strand
TTGGTGTGGCCGTTGCCGGGGACCTGACGGCACTTCGCGCCCGGCATGAGCGGCTTACGATCGATCGTGCACTTGCCGCCGACGCCAATCGGTCAATGCGCCTGCGGACGATCGAGGCAACGCTCAGCGACCTCGAAAACCGGACGGCGGCCATCGAACGCGACGGTCGTCGCGCCCGCAGCGCTTACCTCGCAGGTGAAATCGATCGCAGAGCGCTGACCCGCCAATTGGCCCGTGTCGATGCACGGGCCGAGGCCCTGGAATCAGTGCGGACGACGGTCGAGGAGGCGGCCACCGGTCTCAATCCACGACCGGATCGGACGGTTACGCATACCCAGAATCTCGAGGCGGCGTTAGAGACGATTGGCGGCCCGGCAACTACCCGGCTGCGTGAACGCTACGCGGGCAACCGCTCCGGCGGGGCGACCGCGGTGTCGGTCCTTGGAGAGAATGGGTTGGTTGTAGCCACGGTAGCGGATGGTATTCTCTACCGCGAGGCCTTTGACGCTGGTGAGCGCCGCATCGGCGGTGCAGACACGTTCTCGGAGGCCGAGGAACCCGAAATTAGCGTGGCGCTACGACGGGCAGCGGAAATCTACCCGTGGGCCTTCGAGCACGGCAGTGCAGCCCAGCCCCTCCGGGGATACGGCAATACCTCAGTGTATCGCATCACCGTCGAACACAGTCAGGGACGGCTGTCGACATATCTGGATGGAGCAACCGGTAACGTCTTCGCCGAGGTCCAACGGATCGTCGCCGCTGAAGTCCCCGTCCAGCGGCAGCGCTCGGAGACCGGTAATGGACTGCGGCTCAGCCTGAACGCGACTCATTCGACTGGTCCGATGGGTGTGACGGTCACGCGTGAGGCAACCGGCAGTCCCGTCGACGCTGTGATTACCATTGACGAGACGATGGTCGGACGGACCGGCAGCGATGGTCGCTTCTGGACCGTCCAGCCTGCCACAGGGTCGATGATTACCGCGCGGACGGACGTGAACACGACGGTATCGATCGAGCTAGAATAGATCCGAATCGACGACGACAATAACTGGTCGCTAGCCGCGAACCACTCTTTGCATTAGAGCCTGCTCCATCCGACCCAGGCTGGGTGCTGCGGTAGCCAAAGCATTGTCATCATCAATAGCCCGTTTTATCGATTAGACCGACTGTCGCGCCTTGTCTGCCCCTCGCCGAGGTGATTTGGAGCTTCCACGATCGGCTGCGGAGACGGTACACTTGTGCGAGGCGACGGCAGATGAATTCAATCCTCGAAGCAGTCACACGACGGTTTCGGCCGCCGCAGACTCCGTCTCATGATCATCGGGGATGCGCGCTATCGTCGTTATCGCTCGCGGGCTTCCGGGGTGGGCTTGCTGGACGATGTGCGAGACCTCTGTGAACCCGGCCGCAGCAAACATCCGGTCAGCCTCCTCCTCATCGTAAAATAACATGATGGCGTTGGCCAGCGCGCGGGCAATGCGGGAATCCGGGGCATCCGGACCGACGACGAGTACCTCTCCGCCCGGTCGTCCGACGCGGCGGAGTTCCCGTAGCGTGGCGACTGGATCCGGCCAATACTCGATCGAGCCTGAGGACCACACAACGTCGAAGGTATTCGATCGGAACGGTAGCCGTTCTGCATCGCCCCGGTACAGCGCCACCCGATCTTGGTCGAGCTTCGATACTGCTTTCGAGAGTTGGTGGACGCTCTGATCGAGGCCGTGGACGAAGTCAACGTGATCGAGCAGACCTTCGGTCGCGAACCCGGTTCCACAGCCGACATCGAGGACGGTATCGTCGGGTGCGAGATCGAGCTGATCGATGGCCGCATCCCGCATCTGCTCCGTCCACACGAGAGGATTGATCCGGTCGTAGATCCGTGAGAGGTACCTGTAAAACACCCGTGCGCGGGCTTTGTCCTCGAGGATGCCCATCGGCCGGGTCTTGGCCCGGCGGCGCTTACTTGTTGCGACCCGACTCCGCAACGCCCAAATACCGAACCCCGGAAGACACGAGTGATCGACTGATGCCGGAGACACAGGTACTCGAGGATATCAAGGCCGCGGAGGCGGAGGCCGAGGAAATCGTCGCCGAGGCCGAAGCAGAGGCCGAAGAAATCCGGACTGCAGCTCGGGAGGATGCGGAGGAGATCCGAGAGACTGCCAGGGAGGAGGCCGACGCTGAGGCCGAGGAAAAGCTTGCCGAGGCCCGAGAAGAGATCGAGGCCGAGCGGGAGCGAATTCTCGAGGAGGGCCGTGAACAGCGCGCGGCGCTCGTCGAAGCCGCCGAAGAGCGGACTGACGAGGTGGTCGAGAACGTCGTTGAGCGGTTCCGGGAGGCGGTACATGCTCAGACCTGAGCGGATGAGTCGGGTCTCGGTGACCGGCTCCAAGCGTGTCATGGGAGATGTCATCGAGACCGTCCACGACCTCGGTCTGTTACACGTCACGGCGTACGAAGACGATTGGGCGGGCTTCGAGCCAGGTGATCCCCGCTCAGGGGCTGACGAGGCCGCGACGAAGCTGGTGACCGTGCGCGCTCTCGAGTCGACGCTCGGTATCGAAGACGACGACCCCGTCCCAGAGATCGATATTACTGACGCTGAGCTAGAGGAGCGCCTCGAGCAGGTCCGCACGGCCGTGAATGAGGCGGATGACCGCCGATCGGAACTCCGAACCGAGCTTCGGAACGTTCGCGATCGCATCGAGCGGATGGAACCGTTCGTTCGGCTTGGTATCGACCTCGAACTGCTTTCAGGGTACGATGCGATCTCGATCGAGGTTGGTGAGGGGAATGCAGACGGCGTTCAGTCGGCACTGGACGCGAGCGAGGTGGGACCATTCGAAATATTCGCTGAGGATGGGGTGATCGCAGTCGCCGCGCGTGCTCCCTCTGGATCGCTGCAGGACGCGCTCGTCAATGCGCCATTCACCTCGTTGGAAGTGCCAGAGGGTGAAGGTGATCCCGAGGCAGTGCTCTCCGATTTGCGTCAGCGCGAAGAGCAACTCGAGTCTCGATTGGAGACCGTGGAGAACGAACTTGAAGACCTCCGTCACGAACACGGTGGCTTCCTTCGCGCAGTCGAGCGGCATCTCACGATCACGGTCGACAAACTCGAAGCGCCCCTCTCCTTCGCGACGACGGCCAATGCATTCATCGCTGAAGGCTGGCTGCCGACTGACCGGTACGACAACTTCGAGACAGCCCTGCACGATGCCGTCGGCGAGCATGTAGAGGTCACGGAACTCGAGCGCGCGAGCTACGACGAGGATGGTCACGTCCACGAGCATGAGGACATGACGGGTGGCAGCGGGACCGACCCAACGGGCGAGCCAACTGCAGGTGCAGCTGAGACCGCAGATGAGGAGGTCGCCGCCGACGGTGGCACCGTGACGATGGGCGATGAGGATCCGCCGGTCGTCCAGGATAACCCAGGTCCGGTCAAGCCATTCGAGGCGCTCACTGAGGTTATCAACCGACCGAAATACTCCGAACTCGACCCCTCCGTAATTCTCTTCCTGACGTTCCCGGCATTCTTCGGCTTCATGATTGGGGACTTCGGCTATGGCATTCTCTACGTCTTGATCGGCTACTGGTTGCTGTCGAGCTTCGATAGTGACATCGTCAAAAGTCTGGGTGGCGTTGCGGCGTGGTCTGGCGGTTTCACTATCCTCTTCGGCATCCTCTATGGGGAGATCTTCGGTCTGCATTTGATCAGTACGTACCTGTGGGAAGGGATCCTCGGGTTGAAGGGCTCCCCATTGCACAAAGGGCTCCAGCCGGCCTACGCCGAGTTCGCCGTTGGCTGGCTCGTGTTGAGCCTGCTCGCCGGCGTCGTCCACCTCACCATTGGGTGGGTCTTTGACTTCGTCGAAAACCTCGAACACGGCCTCATGGACGCCGTCACGGAGAGCGGCTCGTGGCTGCTCATGATGTATGGTCTCTGGACATGGATTTTCGGTGGAGCGTTCGGCAAGGCGCCAGGATTGCTCGTCGGTTCGGAGAGCGTCTTTAACGGGCATCCGTTCCCGCTTGGGTTCACAGGGTTCGATCCGACACTGGGGCTGGTCGGACTGGCGGTCTTCGGACTTGGGTTCGTGCTCCTATTGATCGGTGAGCCTTTGGAAGGGATCGAGTTCCTCAACGTGCTGGTGAACGTGCTCTCATACACCCGGCTGGCAGCAGTGCTGCTCGCGAAAGGTGGCATGGCCTTCGTGGTCAATCTGCTGTTCTTCGGCGTGTTCGTCACTGATGACGGCGCGTGGCACTTCGGCACGGGGAAAATGTTCACGCCCGCGGAGGTCGCGGAGGGTGTGAGCTACCATGGACATGAGGTGACGGACGTAATGTTCGGCGGGCTCTTCCACGCCGGGATCATCGGCATCCTCGTCGGCCTCGTCATCCTCGTCCTCGGCCACCTGCTCGTGCTGGCGCTCGGCATTACGAGTGCTGGACTCCAGGCAATCCGGCTCGAGTATGTGGAGTTCTTCGGCAAGTTCTTCGAGGGCGGCGGAAAGCCCTACCGGCCATTCGGCCGTGGGGCCGCGGCTGCAACGGACGGGGCCGACTGAGACGCCCCGGGTCGCCCCGGTTCGCAGGGGCCGGGAGTGGCGAAGCCGAGACTACCGAAACCGCCGGATGCGGCCGCTGGCGGACCGCTTTGGGAAGTTTTATGAACGGGCTGGGCCGAGACACGACTGTCCGAAAACGTAACCCATGATCGAGACACTCCCAGCCGTACTTCCAGTTGTATTGCAGAACGCAGGCACGGGCATCCCACCGACCGCTGGCGCGGCCATCGCCGTCGGTCTCGCGGCGCTTGGTGCTGGTATTGCTGAGCGGGGTATCGGCGCAGCCGCCGTCGGGGCGGTCGCCGAGGACGCCGAGATGTTCGGTCGTGGGCTCATCTTTACGGTCCTGCCGGAGACGCTGGTGATTCTCGCACTGGTCACCGTCTTCGTGGTCTGAGCGGCCGATGAGCCTGGACACCGTCGTCGAGGACATTCGAGAGGAAGCCCGCGAGCGGGCCGACGAGATCGTCGAGGCCGCCGAGGCTGATGCCGCGGAGATCCGCGACGAGGCCGAGGCAGACGCCGAGGAGCTCCGCGAGGAACGACGCCGCGAGGTCGAGCGGGAAATCGAGCAGGAACGGGAACAACAACTCTCGAGTGCGAAACTCGAAGCGAAGCAGGAACGGTTGTCCGCGCGGCGTGACGTTCTCGCGGACGTCCGCGAGGCGGTCGAGGCGGAGATCGCAGCACTCGACGAGGGTCGTGAGGAACTGACCCGCGCCTTGCTCGAAGACGCCGCGACGGAATTCGACGATGACGACACGGTCGAGATCTACGGCCGGGCGGATGATGCAGAGCTGCTCGAGTCCATCCTTGCAGACTACGATGGCTTCGAGTACGCCGGTGAGACAGACTGTCTCGGTGGTGTCGTCGCTGAGAGCGCGGCCTCCCGGGTTCGTGTCAAGAATACATTTGACGCCGTGCTCGAGGACGTCTGGGAAGACGATCTCCGAGACGTCAGCGAGCAACTCTTCGGGGAGCGATGAGTGGCGCGGCCACCGGTCAGAACCGGGAAACCGGGAATTACGAATACGTAACTGCGCGCGTGCGGTCCCGCCGGGCATCGCTGTTCGACGACGATGACTACCGCCAGTTGGTCCGCATGGGCACCGGCGAGATTGCCCGCTTCATGGAGGAGACCGAGTACGAGGAGCAGATGAACGCACTCGGCGCTCGCCATGAGGGCGTCGACCTGGTGGAGTACGCTCTCGCAGCCAACCTCGCTCGGCACTTCGATGATCTCCTCCGGTGGTCCGAAGGCCGGCTGTACGACCAAATCGCGCGGTATCTCCGGAAATTCGACGCCTGGAACGTGAAAACGGCACTCCGGGGCGTCTACACCGGGGCGACGCCTGAGGAAATCGAGACCGATATGATCGGTGCCGGCGAGTTCTCCGCGGATCTCCGCGATCGGCTAGCCAGCGCGGACTCCGCCGAGGATGCCGTCGAGCTGCTCTCGGGGACGATTTTCGGGGATGAACTCGACGCAGCCCTGGAGGATTACCAGCGAACCGACTTGCTGGTCCCACTCGAGAACGCCGCCGACCGGGCCTTCTATGGCCGGATGCTCGAGGGTCTCGAAGGCACTGAGGGCGGGCTCCCAGAAGAGCTATATCTGTCATTCCTCAGAGCGGAGATCGACTTCCTCAACCTTCGGAACGCCCTCCGACTCGCCCGGAGCGGCGCCGATATCGAACCGGCAGCATACTACATCGAGGGCGGGCGGTTGTTCGACGAACCACAGCTCCGGCAGCTGGCTGGTAACGAGGAGGGCATCGTCGAGACCGTTCGATCGAGTCCGTATGGCGACGATCTCGAAGCGGCACTCGAAGTCCTCGAAGAAGCTGACAGCCTCATCGAATTCGAACACGCCATTGACGCGGCCCTGCTCGAGTACTCCGACGCGTTATCGAATCGGTACCCACTGTCGGTCTGCCCCGTGCTTGCGTACATTCTCGCAAAGGAGCGGGAAGTCGAGAACGTGCGCGCAATCGCTCGCGGTCGGGAGGCCGGACTTGGGCCCGAGGAAATCCAATCGGAGTTGGTGCTTGCATGAGTCAGGAAATCGCCGTCGTCGGCAGCCCGGAGTTCACGACGGGCTTTCGGCTAGCAGGCGTCAGACGGTTCGCAGAGGTGCCTCAAGACGAGAAGGCGGGGGACCTTGACGGCGCCGTCGAGGACGTCATGGCGGATGAGGAGGTGGGCATCGTCGTGATGCATGATGAGGACTTAGAGCACCTCTCGCGATCGGTTCGTGAGGAGGTCGAAACCAGCGTCGAGCCGGTTGTTGTCACCCTTGGCGGTGGCACCGGCTCTTCGGGGCTGCGCGAGCAGATCAAACGCGCCATCGGCATCGATCTGATGGACGAAGAACAATGAGTCAGGCTACAGACACCGAAGTACGAGCGGACGGACGCATCGAAAGCGTCTCCGGCCCCGTCGTCACGGCCGTCGACATGGATGCGCGGATGAACGACGTCGTCTATGTGGGTGACGAGGGGCTCATGGGCGAAGTAATCGAGATCGAGGGCAATATCACGACCATCCAGGTCTACGAGGAGACGTCAAACGTCTCTCCCGGTGAGCCCGTCGAATCCACCGGCGCGCCGTTGTCGGTTGACCTCGGGCCGGGCATGCTCGACGCCATCTACGATGGTGTCCAGCGCCCACTCGACGTGCTCGAGACGAAGATGGACTCGGCATTCCTCGATCGCGGTGTCGACGCACCGGGCATCGACCTGGAGAAGACGTGGGAATTCGAGCCCACCGTCGACGAGGGTGATGAGGTCGAGTCTGGCGATATCGTGGGCTCGGTGCCGGAGACGCCAAGCATCGATCACAAAGTGATGGTTCCGCCGGATTCCGACGGCGGCGAGGTCGTCGCCGTTGAGTCGGGAACGTTCACCGTCGAGGAGACGGTGGTCGAGCTGGATACCGGCGAGGAAATCGCCATGCGGCAGGAGTGGCCGGTTCGCGAAGCCCGCCCGGCCGAAGAAAAGCAGACGCCGACGACGCCCCTGGTCTCGGGCCAGCGGATCCTCGATGGGCTGTTCCCGATCGCGAAGGGCGGCACAGCCGCGATCCCCGGCCCGTTCGGTAGCGGCAAGTGCGTGACACCGGACACACCGGTGCTGCTTGCGGACGGAGAACGCGTCCCGATAGAGGAGTTGTTCGACCGACTTGCCGGCGATCGCGCTGGCGACGGCGAAACTCTCGTTGAGGCGGATGCTGAGATCTTGACCTTCGACGAGAACGCGAACGCGATTCGGCCAGCCGAGATCTCCCACGTGTATCGAGGCTCCACCGACAAAATCGTCCGTGTTACCACGGCGAGCGGACGTGAGCTGGAGGTGACGCCGGACCACAAACTCTTCCGAATGCGCGGCGACCTGCGTGTGGAGGAGACTCCGGCCGGAGCGCTCGATGTGGGCGACTCGCTGGTAATGCCGCGGGAGATTGATACTGCTGGAGAACTCGTCGACCTCGATCCGTACGAGCTCGCTCCAGAGGCCAGAGCCGTCGAATCCGACGTTATCGCTGCCGTACAGGAAGCGATCGACACCGCGGACATAAGCAAGGCAACCCTGGCCGAGGATGTGGGCGTCACATATGACGTCTTTATGAATTACGCCCTCGGTCGGACCAACCCGCCGCTTGCATTCATCGACGATCTCTTCGATCGCCTTGGAATGAACCGCCCAACGGTCCGTCGGGTCAAACCGGGATCCAACGGCAAGACGGTTACACTCCCGGATACCCTGACAGCTGAGTTCGCTGAGTTCCTCGGATTGTTGCTCGCTGACGGAATGATCACAGAGAAGGCAGTGCGATTCCACAACAGTGATGCTGACCTTCGGGCGAAGTTTGCGTCACTAGCCGAGGATCTATTCGATATTCCGGCTGTTTCAACCGTCCATAACACAATCGACACAGTCGAGATCTACAGCCGGACACTGAGCCAACTCCTGTCAGCGATCGGAGTCCCAGAGACGAAGAAATCGAATCGGGCGAGTATTCCGGACCACATCTTTGCGAGTGAAGACGAGGTTGCGGCGGCCTTCCTCCGCGGCTACTATCTCGGAGACGGCTCGATGAACGGAGGAGAGGTAGAGATCAGCACTTCGAGTGATGCGATGGCCTCCGGCCTACCATACCTCCTGTCTCGGTTTGGCATTCTCTTCCGGGTCCGCCAACGGGACAATGGCGCTAACCGGGTCCTTGTCACTGGTGCTGACGAGCTCGAAACGCTGGCTAACACCCTCTCAGACGGGGATGACGTCCATCCCAAGATCGAGGCCATCCACGAGTATGCCCGGACCACCACGGGGAATACCAACGTCGATACGGTCCCTGTGGGATCGCGGACGCTATTGGAAATTGCCGATGCCGCGAGGTACGCCGACTACGCCGAGGGCGGGGTCGAGATGCCGAATTATACCGGCCTCGATCAGCAACCCAGTCGGTCGGCATTCTAGGAGATCGGAGCTGTATTGGCGGATGGCGGGACCGCTGTCGGGTCTCGGGCCGCCGATGTTGCCGAGATGATGGAGGACGTCTTCTTTGACCCGATCGTCGATATCGAGACGATCGAGGAGGAGCAGACGGTCTACGACGTGACGGTTCCTGAAACAGAGAACTTCATCGGCGGGCACGTTCCGTCCGTTCTTCATAACACCGTCACTCAGCACCAGCTCGCCAAGTGGGCCGACGCTGACATCGTCGTCTATGTCGGCTGCGGTGAGCGTGGCAACGAGATGACGGAGGTCATCGAGGACTTCCCCGAACTCGAGGACCCAACGACTGGCAACGCCCTGATGGATCGAACGTGCCTGATCGCGAATACGTCCAACATGCCCGTCGCGGCACGGGAATCGTGCGTGTACACCGGGATTACCATCGCGGAGTACTTCCGGGATATGGGCTATGACGTCGCGCTGATGGCCGACTCGACC
>JBDGPQ010000099.1:0-1747 GCA_042219595.1 Haloarculaceae archaeon | reverse complement strand
CGGGTCGGTATCCCCGCCTGGCGGTGACTTTTCGGAGCCGCTCACGCAGAACACCCTCCGGATCGTCAAGACGTTCTGGGCCCTCGACGCCGATCTCGCCGAGCGGCGACACTTCCCCGCGATCAACTGGGACGAGTCCTACTCCCTCTACCGCGATCAGCTGGATCCGTGGTTCGTCGAGAACGTCGCGGATGACTGGCCGGAGCTCCGTCAATGGGGGATCGACGTGCTTGACGAGGAGGGCGAACTGCAGGAGATCGTCCAGCTCGTCGGCAAGGACGCGTTGCCGCCAGACCAACAGTTGACGCTCGAGGTCGCCCGGTATATCCGGGAGGGCTGGCTGCAGCAGAACGCGCTCCACGACGTGGATACGTACTGCGAGCCAGCGAAGACCTACCGCATCCTCGAAGCCATCAAGACGTTCAACGACGAGGCATTCGACGCCCTCGATGCCGGTGTGCCCGTCGACGAGATTACAGACGTCGACGCCGCGCCGCGGCTCAACCGGATCGGCGTCCAGGAGGATTATGAGGAGTATGTGGATGAGCTTGAGGCGGACCTCGAGGAACAAATCGGAGGGTTGTACTAATGAAGGAATACCAGACGATCACGGAAATCAGCGGTCCGTTGGTGTTCGTTGAAACGGATGAACCGATCGGGTACGACGAGATCGTCGAGATCGATACCGGCGGCGATACCCGTCGCGGCCAGGTCCTCGAGAGCACAAGCGATTTCGTCGCTATCCAGGTGTTCGAAGGCACCGAAGGTATCGACCGAAACTCGTCGGTGCGATTCCTCGGCGAGACGATGAAGATGCCGGTCACCGAAGATCTCCTGGGACGGGTCCTCGATGGCTCCGGGGATCCGATCGACGGTGGCCCGGATATCGTCCCCGACGAACGCCGCGACATCGTCGGCGCCGCGATCAACCCCTACTCTCGGGAATATCCCGAGGAGTTCATTCAGACTGGTGTCTCGGCGATCGATGGCATGAACACGCTGGTTCGGGGCCAGAAACTGCCGATTTTCTCGGGCTCCGGACTCCCGCATAATGAACTCGCCCTCCAGATCGCCCGTCAGGCGACGGTGCCGGAAGAAGAAGAGGCCGGCGAGGGTTCAGAGTTCGCGGTCATCTTCGGGGCGATGGGCATCACCCAGGAGGAGGCCAACGAATTCATGCAGGACTTCGAGCGGACCGGGGCGCTCGAGCGGTCGGTCGTCTTCATGAATCTCGCGGACGACCCGGCCGTCGAACGGACGATCACGCCGCGGCTCGCGCTCACCACCGCGGAATACCTCGCGTTCGACAAGGACTACCACGTCCTCGTGATCCTGACGGACATGACGAACTATTGTGAGGCGCTTCGGGAAATCGGCGCCGCACGGGAAGAGGTGCCTGGGCGCCGTGGCTACCCCGGCTACATGTATACCGATCTGGCGACACTCTACGAGCGCGCCGGCCGGATCCAAGGGCGGGAGGGCTCCGTGACGCAGATCCCGATTCTGACGATGCCCGGCGATGACGACACTCACCCGATCCCGGATCTGACCGGGTACATTACCGAGGGCCAGATCTACGTCGACCGCGACCTCAACAGTCAGGGCATTCAACCGCCGATCTACGTCCTGCCCAGCCTCTCGCGGCTCATGGATGACGGGATCGGCGAAGGGCTGACTCGAGAGGACCACGGAGACGTCTCCGACCAGCTCTATGCCGCCTACGCGGAGGGCGAGGACCTCCGAGATC